>JAQWLH010000155.1 GCA_029247405.1 Mariniblastus sp. | reverse complement strand
GAGGTGTTGGAGGCGTAGCTGATTCTCGAGTTCGGCTGTCGTGGGCGTCGTGATGGCTTTTGTCGCGATGATCCTCCCCCACGTTTGGAGTGTCCAGAGCGATTTCGATGACCAGATCTTGGCGGCGATTCAGTTTCAGAAATTGAAAATTCGTTCACTCCAGATTGGGGGTCGGAATTGGGTGGTGCTTCAAGTTGTCCGGTGTCAGGATTGTCGTTTGCAGGCCTGTGAGTATCATCCGATTGGCGTATGGATACCGATTCACGATCAGAAGAACGCTTCTTGTTTCTGGATCGGCGTTTTTTTGAGCCCCTTCGAAGTTGGGATGGCACGACAAATCGGCCTTTTTCGTCTTTTCTGACCGAAGGGGGATCATCGCTAATTTCGTCTTCGACTTCCGCGTTAGGGTCGTCAACTAATTCAAGCTCAGGAACGGATTGATCAAGTACCTGCGAAAGCAAAAACGATTTTGTGCAGTGAGGGCAGCGAACCTTAGAATTGGCCGAAGCTTTGGAGGGAACGCGGACCAATCCCTGGCAATTCAAACAATTGCCAATGATTAATGCGTCACTATTGAGAGGGTTTTCCATCAATGATTTTCAGGATGTGAATGCAGGGGACGCATTAGTGCACAACAACCCGGCATAGGCCGAGGCAGTGCCAACTTGGAGTGGCCGATTATACACGTTTGCACACGAAATGATGCGCAGAATGGTTTACCGCGTTAAAGTTTTCTTATTTACAGTCCATATATGGGTGAAAGTTTCTGTCGAAGTTGTGTGATGAGTAGTTTGTGAGAAAGGTCGTTTCCCGTCACTTGTCGCCCAAGCTCCGGCCCCGTAAGCCGCATCCCGGGTTGGTGGACGTTCAAGTTTAACCAATTTTTTAAGGGAGAAAAATCGCCTTTTCGGAACATCGCGTCGAGGTCGCCCAGTGCTTGCTCAGCGGCAGCAAAAAACTGACTCGCGTATAAATTCCCCAAGGAATATGTGGAAAAATAACCGATCAAACCTGCGCTCCAATGGATGTCCTGCAGGACGCCGTCCGTGTCGGTCGGTGGTTTAATACCAAGGAACTGCTCGTATTTATTATTCCAAGCCTCGGGTAAATCTACGACGCTCAAATCGCCGTCGATCATGGATTGCTCGAGTTGAAAGCGAATAATAATGTGTAGGTTATAGGTTGCCTCGTCAGCTTCAACCCGAATCAGAGACGGAGCGATGTGATTGATTGCTTGGTGGAATTCGTCTAATTCAACGTTTGCGAGAGTCTTGGGAAAGTGAGTTTTGGCATGCGGGAAAAAATATTCCCAAAAACTAAGGCTACGTCCCACCAAGTTTTCCCAAAGCCTGGATTGCGATTCATGAATGCCCAGGCTGCAATACTTACCCAGAGGTAAACCATATTGCTCCGGATTCAATCCTTGTTCGTAGATTCCATGTCCCGCTTCATGAAGGGTTCCAAAAAACGATGTGTTGAAAAATGCCTCATCATAACGGGTCGTGATTCGGCAATCGTTAGGTCCCGTTTCCGTACAAAAGGGATGATGGGTAACGTCAAGTCTTCCTCGATCGTAGTCAAAGCCGATTTTAGCCGAGGCTTCACGGCCGAATTTCTTTTGTGCCTCGATTGGAAAAGTTTGCTGGAGAATTTCGGTTGGTGGGCGGACGCTACTTTCTGCTATTTCGGCAACCAGCGGTACGAGCTCAACTCGCAAGTCGTCAAGGACTTTAGCTACCTCTTTCGTTTTTGCACCCGGCTCGTACTCATCCAATAATGCATCGTAGCGACATTCCTCCCAGCCCAGAGCGTCGGCTTCTTCTTGCTTGAGGGAAAATATTTCCTTCAGATGGGGGGCAAATGATTTAAAGTTGTTATCCTTTCGCGCTTGAACCCAGATGCTCTGTCCAAGTGATGCGGCTCGCGCGAGAGATTCGACTAACTTGGCTGGGAGCTTGACTTGTTTGTCGTATTCTCGCTTGAGTTCACGAATCGTCGCTCCAGTGTCTGAGTTGACATTTGCAGCAAGTTTTGAATCAACAAGTTCACCAATCATATCACCCCGTCGCGGGTCAGTGCAGCGTTGGTGGATTTGCCCAGCCAGAAAAGTGATTTGCTTACTTCGAAAGTCATCCGCCGATTTCGGAAGCTTTGTTTGTTGGTCCCATTCCAATAATGCTAAGGTCGATTTTAAGTAGCTTGTTTCCCGCTCATGCAGGCAAAGTTCGTTGAAAAGTAGCTCTGGTTTAGACATAAAGAAATGTTCTTTGAAACGGTGTAGGAAAAAGAAGCCAAGCCTGAATATGAAAATGATTGGGCTTAACACTTACGCTAGAGAATACCGATTCCTAGAACTCAGTTCCATGGCGGACCGCATCAGATGGGATTTAAAACCTGAAAACAATGCGTAGACGATTCATCGGAAAATTGAGAAGGATGACTGGTGGTCTCCGTCATCGCAGTTTGGTGGCGTCGTCACAAATTGCATTCAATGACAGATTGAAAATGCGAATAGGGACATCAGTGCCTAAGTCATAATTGATTGAATCGGGTTGGCTTTTTCGACCCCGGTTAATCGCTGGTCAAGTCCCTGATGCTTGACAATAAAACGCTCGTGATCGATTCCAAGAGTTGTCAGTATCGTTGCGTTAATATCTCGGATGTGCACAGGATCCTGAACGACATTGTACGAAAAGTCATCAGTTTCACCGTGAACCACGCCCCCCTTGATGCCTGCCCCTGCCATCCACATGGTGTAGCATCGTGGATGGTGGTCACGTCCATAGTTTGTCTTGGTCAGCCCTCCCTGGCAGTAAATCGTTCTGCCAAACTCGCCGCCCCAGACAACGAGTGTGTCATCGAGCAGACCGCGTTGTTTCATGTCAGTAATCAATCCATAGGTCGCACGGTCGATGTCCTGGCACTGGTTCCGGAGGTCGTTGGGTAGGTTGCCATGTTGATCCCATCCGCGGTGAAAGATCTGCGTAAATCTCACGCCGCGCTCGGCCATGCGTCGAGCAAGTAAGCAGTTGTACGCAAAGGTGCCAGGTTGATGCACATCTGGACCGTAGAGATCGAGTGTTGCTTTGGATTCATCCGACACATCAACTAGTTCTGGGACTGATGACTGCATCCGGAATGCCATTTCGTATTGGGCAATCCCGGCGGTGGTTTCTGGATCTTGGTAAACCTCGTGCGTTTGCTGATTTAGTTGGTTCAGAGAGTCCAGCATTCGTCGCCGCATTGGCGGGCTGATGCCCGCAGCATTTCGCAAAAATAATACCGGGTCGCCATCGTTGCGAAGCAGTACTCCTTGGTGGCGTGGGGCTAGTGGTCCATTCCCCCAGAGCCGATTGAAAAGTGCTTGAGCCTGTTTTCGTCCGGTCCAAGTCGAGTTAAGGACGATAAATGCCGGAAGGTTTTCATTTTCATTACCCAGTCCATAACTTAACCAAGCCCCCAGACTGGCACGACCGGGCAGTTGGTTTCCCGTGCAGATGTAGGTGATCGCTGGGTCATGGTTAATTGCTTCGGTATGGCAGCTTTTGATGAAAGCAAGCTCCGAGAGAATTTTGGTGGTGTGAGGGAGCAATTCACTAACCCACTTACCGTCGCCACCATTGTCGTATTTTTTGAATTTAAAAATGGATGGAGCGATTGGGAATCTTGATTGTTTCGAAGTCATGGTCGTGAGACGTTGGCCTTGACGGATCGATTCCGGTAAATCTGTATCAAAAATTTCTGCCATTTTGGGTTTGTAGTCGTACATGTCCAATTGAGAGGGTGCACCGGACATAAACAAATAGATGGCACGCTTGGCTTTGGGAGCGAAATGAGGAAGACCTGGAATTCCCCCGATGGAATCATCGGGCCCCGTTGTAAAAGTTGGCTTGGCAAACGCATTTTGATTTCCTCCCAACAAAGCTGCAAGCGCAGCCCCCCCAAGCCCCATGGCTCCTTGGCGAAAAAATTGCCGTCGGGTTTCGTGCTCAATGTATTTGTGTTGTGGGGTCATGATCGATTCGATCCGGGGAGAGCGGTAAGGTGACTGGATGAAGCTACTGTTCTGAGGGTGATTGACATCCGTGGTCCGGGGCGGATTTCTCTTGGGTAATGGTGGCGTGAACCTTAATTTCTCGTTACGAATTCGTCCATGTTCATGACGAGGCTAGTGACCATTGTCCACGAGGCAAGTTCTGTGGCACTGAATGTTGTTTTTGCGCCAACCTCACCAATCGCGATTAACATTTTTGCGGCGTCGGGGTTTTTGCCAAATTCCGTTCGGTGTTGAACCAAGTCGGCAAGGATTATTTTGACTTCCGTTTGGGTGGGTGAACGCGCCAGCGCAATTTCAAATACGAATTGAAGCTTTTCTCGATCTGACTGACGATTAGATACAAGAGTTCGCTTCGCAAAGTAACGCGCGGCTTCAACATACTGTGGATCATTCATCAGCAGTAATGCCTGCAGTGGTGTGTTGGTTCGTTCTCTCCGGACGCGACATTCCTCACGTGACGGAGCATCAAATATGTTCATTTGAGGGGGTGGCGCAGTCCGTTTCCAAAACGTGTATATACTTCGGCGATGAACCTTTTCACCGCCAGAGTCCTTTTTAAAACGAACCGTGTTAGAACCTGAATATCCGACCGCAAACCAAAGTCCGCTGGGTTGCGGTGGTTTCACACCCGGACCACCCATTTTTGTTACCAGTAGGTTGCTAACAGAAAGCGCTTGGTCTCGAAGCATTTCTGCGTCCAAGCGGAAACGCGGACCGCGTGCGTAGAGCCTATTCTTGGGGTCTTTTTCTGCCAGTTCAGAAGTCAAAATAGACGATTGCTGATAAGTTCTCGACATGACCATTAACTTCAAAATCCGCTTGACATCCCAGTCGTTTTCCACAAAGTCAACCGCCAGCCAATCAAGCAATTCCGGGTGCGATGGCATTTCTCCCTGGGAGCCCAGGTCTTCTGAAGTCTTTACAAGCCCGGTGCCAAATAGTTGCTGCCAATACCGATTGACCGTTACACGAGAAGTCAACGGATGATCGGGAGTAGTCAGCCATTTCGCAAAGCCCAGCCTGTTTTTCGGTAGGTCATCTGGAAACGGTGGAAGGGCGGCTGGAGTCGCTCGCTCGACTTCGAAAGTTTTTTGATCGTATTCACCTCGACTAAGAATAAACGCTGCTTTGATCTCGGGGCTCTCTTTTGAAATTAAAGTGGTTGGTAATTTTCGGTTAAAATCGTCAAGGGCTTTTTTTGTGTCATCAATCTTTTTTTGTGGCTCCGTGAAAAGCGCGACGCTTTCCGGGTGGACCTTGGATAAAAAGTAGGCACGGATTTTGTCCATCTCCGTCGCCCTAAGCTTATCCTTGGGACGGTTGACGAGTTTTTTGATTTCATCCGGCAACGTGGTGCCGTTGCCCTGACGGGCGATCGCAAGCCATTTCTTGAAACTTTTAAACTCGGTGGTTTGGCTCGTTTTAGAGACAATGCCGGCGGAGTCCCAATGCGCTTTTCCACCGTGCTGAGTGAAGGCCATGCCGTTGAGCAGTGAAGGTTGAGCAAGACCGACTTTTTCAGCCTCGACCTCGAGTCGAATCCACTTTCCAAACTCAGGGAGCGGTCCCATGAAAAAGCGACTGGGTGAATGGTCTTTCCCCCAATCGATATTGTTTTTCCCCCAATAGGCTCGATGATTCCAATCTCCGTCGTTGAACTGAAGCATTAGTTGCTCGGGTGGATTGCTCGGGTCGAGAAAGACGTAAGCAAAAAGTTTGTCACCGGCCTGTGTCTTAAGTGGTGTCGTTGCTCCCGTGAAAAAGTGTTGCACCATTCCAAGCTCAGATACTTGGAGCCTCGAAGTTTCGCCGGTGTGGACAGGCCCTACCTCTTGATTGATGAAAATCCACTTTTGTTCTTTTTTTGCACCGATGGGAAGGGGGGCGTCGTCAATCCAGACATATTCTTTGGGTTCGACTTTGGCTGCTTCTTTCGGGGTGACCTCTGACACCAACGGTTCGTGATCGTAGGGGTCTCTGTAGATATAATCAGTAGTGATTTTGTCCATGTCTGCGACCGCTTTAGCCAATGCCAATTCCAGATTTGCCAACCTCTGTTTTTCCTCTGCATTGATAACTTTCATTACCGGAGCGGGGTCCTTGGCATTCTTGTCCATGGGAGGGTCAGTTAAGTTGTTGAAAAACGCAAACAATTGATAAAATTCTTTTTGCGAAATTGGATCGAATTTGTGGTCGTGGCATTGTGCGCACCCGACCGTCATTCCCATGAAAATCGTACCCGTGGTCGAAACGCGATCGACAACATTGCGGACATAGACCTCGTCCATGATCGCACCACCTTCATTGGTGGTGATATGGGCACGATTAAAACCTGACGCAACTTGTTGATCGATGGTTGGGTTGTCGAGCAGGTCGCCCGCGAGTTGTTCAATTGTGAAATCTCGGAAGGAGAGATTGCGATTAAGGGCATTAATAACCCAATCGCGATAAGGCCACATTTCTCGATAGTTGTCTAAATGTAATCCGTGGGTGTCCCCGTAGCGGGCGGCATCCAACCAGTACCTTGCCAAGTGCTCGCCGTACCTCGGCGACGCTAGTAATTCATCGACGAGTTGTTCGTACCAGTCGGTGTCGCTTGATTCGACGAATTTTTGGACGGTCTCTCGCTGGGGAGGGAGACCCGTTAAGTCAAACGTGACGCGTCGGATCAGTGTTGCTCGATTAGCTGTTGGAGAGGGAGATAGATTCTCACGCTCGAGTCGGTCCAAGATGAAGTTGTCAATGGGATTGAGTGGCCACGATTTGTCAACGTTGACTGGTAGGCGATGCTTCACCGGTTTTTCGAGCGACCAATGGTTCTGCCATTTAGCACCCTGCTCGATCCATCGCTTGAGGAGATCTTTTTGCTTTAGCGATAGCACTCGCCCTGAGTCGGCTGGAGGCATCAGTGTATCGGGATCATCACTAATGACACGATGGTAAAGCTCGCTGTCGTCCAGCTGTCCCGGTACGACTGATCCTGAATCATCAACAATTCCGGCTTTGGTGTCCAAGCGAAGATCTGCTTTGCGTTCACGTCCGTCAGGACCATGGCATTTGTAACACGTGTCTGCCAGAATTGGTCGAATGTCGTTGTTGAAATCGACTTCTTGCGCGGTCGTCGGAATTCCCAAACCCGCGATAAAGAAAATAGTTAGAAGCTGAACCAGGGTCGTTTTGATGTTTTTGAGTCGACTGGTTGGGGTGGGGGAAAGCATTGTTTTCTGGTCTCGAAACAACGATCTGTATTAACTGGGGACTTCTTACTTATATTAGTTTTCCAAA
Source organism: Mariniblastus sp. (assembly GCA_029247405.1). Classification (GTDB taxonomy): domain Bacteria; phylum Planctomycetota; class Planctomycetia; order Pirellulales; family Pirellulaceae; genus Mariniblastus. The sequence continues at coordinate 4,340 of JAQWLH010000155.1, read as the reverse complement.
CTCAGTGAGTACAGATTGAGAAACAATTTGCTCGCGAATCAGTCCCCAAAATGCCGTGGCTTCGATTTAAGCCGGCGTGCGGTTATGCACAGTGTCGAAACACGGTAAACCACGGTAACAGCAAGGCGTGATTTGTTTTTAAAAACCTGAACGTGCGGATCCGGATAAGGTTTTTCGAGAGTGACGTGTGCTCGAAGTTTTTTTATTCTTGAGTTCAGATTTTTACAATGTTGATTAGCTTCGGAGTTTGATTTGAGTATCCCAGTAACGGTGTTGTTTGGCCTTTTAATTGCAATCACATTGTTTGTGGGCTATTGGGTCATTCAGTACGTGATTAATGACTCGGGCATCGTCGATGTTTTTTGGGGGGTCAGTGTTGCAGTCATTGGGGTTTTTTTCTGCGTGGCGACATCGGGAGATTTGACACGAAGGTGGATTGGAGCTGTGCTGGTTTCTTTCTGGGCGGCAAGGCTAAGTCTGTATTTATATTGGCGATGGAAGAGCCACGAAGAAGATGGTCGGTACGCTGCTCTCAAGAAGAAGTGGGGAGCCCAAGCGCAGATACGGATGTTTCGTTTTTATCAAATGCAGGGTCTTGGCGCTCTCCTGTTTGCTTTGCCGCTGCTGGTTGCTGGAACGTGTACTCGACCAATCAACTGGCTCGATGGGGTGGCCGTTGTCGTCTGTGCCCTGTCGATTCTTGGCGAGGCGATCTCTGACTATCAGCTTCAGCGGTTTCGAGAAAGCCCTGACAACCGGGGAGAAGTTTGTCAGGTTGGTTTCTGGAAATACTCGCGGCATCCGAATTACTTTTTTGAGTGGTTGCATTGGTGGACATACGTTTTACTTTCGATCTCGTCTCCGTGGGGTTGGACGACTATTGTTGCGCCACTAGCGATGTGGTTGTTTCTTAATCGTGTTACTGGGATTCCGCTTGCCGAATTGCAGGCAGTTAAGTCTCGTGGCGAAAAATATCGGCAATATCAGCGAACGACGAGTGCCTTTTTCCCATGGTTTCCTGCGGCAGGGGCCAGCAAAGGATCATCACGAGAAAATTAAGAGTGACTCCTGCTCGAACAAGCTTTCTGCGAATGCATATGCCTCCAGAGATTAGTGTGGTCGCTTGAGAAACTCCTTCGTCGATAAATTTGGATGCCGCTTCTTGGCTTTTGGACGGTTCAAAGGGTCGAAGACCGTTTCGGTTTCGAATAAAATAACGGTTTCGAATCTAAAAATATCAGAGATCTATTCAGAACTCACGATTCCAAACGGAGCCCCCCGAGCCACCCATGAGCCATCACTCTCAAGACCGTTCGCGTCAGAGTCGTTCTAACCAGCGGCGCCGGCCAAGTGCTTTTTCAGGAATAAAACTTCGACTGATCATTGGCGGAGCAATTGTATTGTTTTCGGTCGTTAGTTTTATGAACAAGGGGGAGATAAATCCGGTAACGGGGCAAAAACAGCGAGTCGATATGTCGATCCAAGATGAAATTTCGCAGGGGATGCAATCTGTTGGTGCAATGGGTCCGCCGTCACTGAATCGTCGCGCCCAAATTCACATTGATCAAATTGGATTTCGGCTTGTCAAAAATTTACAAGAAATGATGCAACAACAAGGGATTGAGATTCCCTACCCTTTTGACTTTCATTTGCTGGCTCGGCCGGAGATCAATGCATTTGCCCTTCCCGGTGGTCAGGTCTTCATTACTGAATCTTTATACCGAGCTCTTGAGGGTAGCGAGGGGAGAGAGTCTTATGAGCATAGCGCCCGGATCGCGGGTGTTCTTGGGCATGAGATCGGTCATGTGTTAGAACGCCACGGATCGGAGAGAATGGCCAAGGGGAATTTGATTTCGGGTATTGTTGGAGCAGCGGGAGTAGCAGGCGGTGATTTGAATAGTCGAAGTGTGGCCGCCTACGTAGGGAATTTGGCAAATATGAAATATGGGCGAGCAGATGAATTGGAGTCCGACCAATGGGGAATCGAGCTGATGATTCTCTCTCATTATCACCCACGTTATCTGATTGACGTGATGGAAGTCCTGAAAACCTCAGGTGGGAGTGGCCCCCCAGAATTTTTGAGTACCCATCCGAGTTCGGACACTCGAATCGCCAAAATTAAGGAGATCATCATGCAAAATCAACAAAAAATTGACCAAATGGAATCTCAGATCGTTCTCGGGGCTAACTAAGGTTGCTTTTCGGGGCGAGCTCAACCATCTTGTTAAAGTGGATTTGCCCAGTAACCCTGCTTTTAAAATATTTTTGGGACGCACCGCGTGAAACTCAGGAAACGAGTTTTCTTTTCAAGACTGCATGCAGTCAAGATTTGTATGAATGAGTGCAATCATCTTTATAAAAAGTCTATTGGAGCTGTGAGCGAAAGCGGTTAGCGGGCGATCTTGATCGCAAGATTTAGGATTTCAAATTTTGGTCAGCTGAATACAAAATAGAAGCTGACTTGGTCATTCAAAGCGTCAATTCTTCGAACGGTTCATGAGAAAAATATTTACCATCGCCTCACGCGAATACCGGGCAATGGTCGGCACAAAGGCCTTCCTGCTATCCATTATCATGATGCCTATCCTGATGCTTGGGAGCTTAATGGCAATTGAGTTGATGAAGAACGCCTCTCTGGTCAAAGATCGCAAGATTGCAATTATCGATCACTCGGGATCGTTTGTAGAAGCAATCAGACAGGCTGCTGAACAAAAAAACAAACTAATAGATGACTGGGAAGACGTTGCAAAATCTTCCGAGGATGGTGGGAAAGCAGGCTCCGCAGACACGGTCGATAACTTTCTGGGGAGTAATCGAGACAAGTATTTAATTGAGAAGGTTGAACCCGTTGGTTTTTCTGACGAGAACCGATTTGAGCTTTCGGAAAGAATCCGTAACCAGAGCCTTTACGCGTTCGTTGAAATTCCCAAGGGGGCCGATTCACTTGATGCGACAGATGAACAGAAAATCCGCTTTTTCGCACAAGATTCGAGTTTGTCTGATGCCCGCGGCTGGATTAGCCAAACCGTAAACGCGGTCATTCGAGTTGAACGCTTTAACGCCGCTGACATTGACCCGGCAAAAGTCGAAAAGGCAAGTGCGATAGTGCCTGTGATTGGAATGGGGTTGGTGACCCGCGCGGTGGATGGGTCGGTCAGTTCAAAAGAAGAGGACGATGCAATGGCCGCTCTCTTTTTGCCAATGGGTGTGATGATGATGATGTTTATGGTCATCTTCATGTCGGCTCAACCGATGCTCGAAAGTGTTCTGGAAGAAAAGTCTCAGAGAATTGCAGAGGTTCTCTTAGGTAGCGCTAATCCCTTTCAGTTAATGAGTGGGAAATTGGTAGGAACTGTCGCTGGTTCGCTAACTGTTTTTGGCATCTACTTAATTGGGGCGTATTTCATTGCAGTCGGGCGCGGCTATTCCGACCAGATTCCCTTTCACTTGGCACCTTGGTTCGTTGTTTTTCAAATCATGGGAGTGCTGTTTTATGCAGCGATTTTTTTGGCGATTGGAGCCTCTGTTTCCCAGCTCAAAGAAGCTCAATCGATGTTGTTACCGGTTTGGATGCTGATGATGAGCCCCATGTTCATTTGGATTTTTATTGTTCGCGAACCGCTGGGCTCAATGGCGACTTACTTTTCTCTATTTCCCCCGGTCACGCCGACCTGCATGATGTTGCGATTAGCAACAGGCCAGGCAATTCCACTTTGGCAGCCAATCCTTGGGCTTTTGCTGACAACCATTTCGACGTTATTGATTGTTGTGATTGCTTCACGAATTTTTCGAGTGGGGATTCTCTGGCAAGGTAAAACTCCTAAATTGAGTGAGATCCTCAAGTGGGCTGTCACGGGATAGAAACTCATCCGTGTCGATTCCTCAAGAGATGAGTGGTTCAGTCGTAACGACTCTCACACGGGAGCAGTCCGGTTGCAGGCGTCTCACAGGAGGTTCTTCTTTTTTGGGATTGGAGCAGAGAAACGCGACATCCTGATATAATCCGCTAAGTACGAAACTGCCTGCCTAATCGTCGGGGGCAGTGATGAACATTCATTGATCGTTCTAGCCGCTTTGCAATCCACGCGATCAGGTGTGACCGATAATATGAATACTCACGGATTCAATGCGGGGGTGAGCACGGTTGAGCTACTGAGTTAAGCTGATTTGAAATACCGCATCTCGGACAAAAAATGAGTTTGCCTAAATCGAAATAGACAAATGTTTTGAGCTCTTGAAGAGTCCCGTTTCCCCATCAAAAGAAAGTCTTGGATTCCAAACGTGATCACGACAAATGAAATCCCAATTTTTGGCATGACGTGAGTCAGCTGCGCAAGCCA
>JAQWLH010000146.1 GCA_029247405.1 Mariniblastus sp. | reverse complement strand
CACGAAAAGCCTTTTCTTTCGCCCGTCTCAACAGGCGTTTTGGAGGCAGGACTGGTCATCACTATTGAGCCTGGAATCTATATCCCTGATTTCGCGGGAGTCAGAATCGAAGACGATGTTCTGGTAACAAATGACGGGCATGAAGTTCTGAGCGACCTCCCTAAACAGATTGATTGCTGTACCGTGGACCTCTAGTAGTGGATAAAGCTACAATTGGGGTTCGTTTTTTTCAGTGATTTGTAACAATAATCCTTTAAAAATTGGGGTAACGGTTCTCTCGATCCCGAATTGTATTTAAGATTTCTAACCAACTAATTTTAATTCTCTCAATTAACCTTCCACCTATCCTACTCAACCAACTTCAGCCCGACGGCTTTGGAGACATTCAGCCCTTGGCTGTGGAGACATAATGGCGAAAGACAAACCAAGCTCAGTATTTGACGTTGAAAAGATTCGCGAACTGATCGAATTGATGCAGGAGCACGAGTTAAATGAAGTTGATTTAAAGGAATCCGACCAGCGGATTCGCTTGCGCCGCGGAGCCGATCAACAGATTGCTTACGCCGCTCCTCCCGCGATGCCGACGGCAACTCCCGCTGCAGCACCGGCCGCGAGCGATACTCCAGCGGCTGACGATCCAAATGTCGTTTACATCGAAAGCCCGACTATCGGGACCTTTTACTCAAAATCGAAACCTGAATCGCCCGACTACGTCAAAGTCGGTGACATGGTTACACCCGACACCATCGTCTGCATCGTTGAGGCAATGAAGATGTTCAACGAAATCCCGGCTGGCATTTCAGGCAAGATCATCGAAGTCTTGGTGAACAACGAAGATCCAGTCGACAATAACAAGCCTCTTTTTAAAGTCCTCAAGAGCTAGAGCTGTCCTAAAAACGAGTCGCTATCAGATTGATTGAATTGGTGCTCTATGTTCATCGCGTGAGGTGAACCTCCTTGCCGGCAATCCAAAATGGTTCCGGCACTCAATCGCTTAACGTAAACACTTTTGAAACAATTCTATGTATAACCGAATATTAATCGCCAACCGCGGAGAGATCGCGCTTCGAATCATTCGCGCTTGCAAAGACATGGGCATTGAGTCTGTGGCGATTTTCAGTGAAGGCGATCGTGGCAGTGCTTATCTGGAATTGGCAGACGAAGCCTATTGTGTTGGCAATGCGAGATCGAACGAGAGCTACTTAAGAATCGATCAAATCATCAGTGCAGCTGAAATCTCAAATTCTGAAGCAATTCATCCTGGCTACGGCTTCATGGCCGAAAACGCCCACTTCAACGAAGTCTGTCGTGATTCAAACATCGATTTCATTGGCCCCACTCCCGAAGCGATGCAAATGCTGGGAGATAAAAATGAAGCACGTGCCCTAGCGCGAAAAGCTGATGTCCCGGTTGTTCCCGGAAGCCCTGGTCTGATTGAGAACACAGACGACGCAATCAAAACAGCCGCCGAAATTGGCTATCCGGTCTTGGTTAAGGCAACCGCTGGCGGCGGTGGAAAAGGCATGCGAGTAGCTGCGAGCGAGGCGGAATTAAAAAACGCTTTGGAACAAGCCGCTCAAGAAGCCGAGGCCGCCTTCGGTAACGCGGGCGTCTATCTCGAAAAGTTCATCGAACTTCCGCGGCACGTCGAAGTGCAGGTTCTCGCGGACACGCATGGCAATGTGGTCCACCTTTGGGAACGTGACTGCTCGACTCAACGGCGACATCAAAAACTCATTGAGGAAAGCCCAGCTCCAACCCTGCCACCCAAAGTCCGCAAATTGATTTGTGATGCGGCCGTACGCATGATCAAGAATGCAAATTACTACAATGCAGCGACCGTCGAGTTTATTGTCGACAAAAACAATGACTTCTACTTCATTGAAGTCAATGCGAGGATTCAAGTTGAGCACCCCGTTACTGAAATGGTGACTGGAATTGATCTCATCCAGCAGCAGATTCGGATTGCAGCTGGAGAAAAGCTTTCGTTCAAACAAGAAGATATTCAATGCAACGGAGTCGCCATTGAGTGCCGGATCAATGCCGAGGATCCCGATCGAAACTTCGGCCCCTCCCCGGGCACGATTGAGAGCCTTTGTATCCCTGGTGGCCTTGGAGTCCGCTTTGACACACATGTTCACGCCGGGTACACCGTGCCTCCTTTCTACGACTCTATGGTTGGCAAACTCATTGTTCACCAACCAACGCGGGATCAGGCAATCGCCACAATGATTCGCTGCCTCAATGAGCTAAGAATCAAAGGCATCAAGACGACCGCAGGATTTCAAAAAACGGTTTTGGAACATGCCGACTTTGTCGAAGGCAAAGTCGATACGAAATGGGTCGAGCGGAACTTGTAATTGAGTTGACCAAGACAGTACTTTCCCTTGCCCCCTGTTAAACTTGCCGCAACCCTCAAACTAGCTTGAGGCTGCCGCGAGATATGTTGGCAAAAACGCACCACCAAAGTGCTCAAACACTCCGCAATGCGATGTTAAGGGCAGACTGCAAAGGCAAGCCATTTCAGCGGTCGGCTTCGTATAAATTGCCTGTATTCAACGGCGTTTGTTTGGCATAAACTTTGTGCTCAACCAACACATACTTCCGCAATTGAGGCAACCGTTCGTGGTAAAAAACACGTTATCCCCACCGATCCAACCTGACCATCCATTCGAGCGAATCGCCATTTTATTTGCCGGCGGTCCAGCACCTGCGGCCAACGCAGTTATTTCCGCAGCAGCTGCTAGTTTTGTGCGGGCGGGCGTCGAAGTCGTCGGAATCAAACATGGCTATTCCTCATTGGCAGACTTCGATTCTTCCAAACCACTGGTTGAGGGAGATGACTATCTCATTTTGACACCGGCGGTTTTGAAACGGACGCGAAACCAACCGGGAATCATGATTGGAACGGCGCGAACCAACCCCGGTAAACACATCGACGGACCAGCCGACCTGGACGACCCAGTCAAATCGGCACCTCTGCAGCGCGTCTGTGATGCTCTTCAATCGATCGGCGTCGACGCCTTGATCTCGATTGGTGGTGACGACACATTGAAAACCGCTAACAAGTTCAAGCTCTTTCAAGAAAAAAGCAATCAAGAAAAAGTAATTCCTGTCGTTCACCTACCAAAAACGATCGACAACGACTATCACGGAATCGACTTTACCTTTGGCTTTTTCACCGCGGTAGATTTTCTGGCAACTGAAATCCGAAATTTGATTTTCGACGCCGAAGCCACAAGCTCATATTTTCTATGTGAAACGATGGGCCGCAGTGCGGGCTGGCTATCGTACGGTGCCGCAATCGCTGGCGAAGCAAGTCTCGTGATTAGTGTCGAAGACGTGATGGCTGACTTTTTAGTCGATGAAGAATTCACCAACGAAGCAGGCGAATTGAAAACTCGGAAAGCCATGGACATGGACCGCGTTTCCGATCGGATCGTTGCAACCATGTTGGCACGCGAGGCTGAAGGAAAACAGTACGGCGTTATTGTGATTGCCGAAGGACTTGCTGAATTCTTACCTTTCAGCTTTGTCGAAGGTGTATCCCGGGATGACCACGGGCATATCAATATCTCTCAAGTGAACTTGTACGCGATCATGTCGAAATCCGTCCAAGACAAATACACACACAAAACAGGTGGCGGCCGCGCAGTAAAGGGGCTTCAGCTAGGCTATGAATCTCGTTGTGCCAAACCCCACGCGTTTGATGCAATGCTTGGAAGCCAACTAGGCGTTGGGGCCTTCCGAGCCCTTGCAGAGAGACGCCTCAACGGAGTCATGGTCAGTTGCAGCGGCCAGTTAGACCTGCATTACGAACCCTTTGAAAATCTTGTGGATCCCGAAACGCTGGTAACGGTTGTTCGTTACATCGATCCCGACAGTGACTTTCATCGCTTGGCACGTTTCCTCGAGACACACGTCAACGATTAATACGATTCGTTGGATTGCCGAGTGGCAACACGGATCGCCACCGATTTCGGACCGGAAATGGGTGACAAATGCATTTTCAGACTCACGCCCCGTCCTCATTCGACGGGGCGTGCTGCGTTGGAGCGGGGCTGAATCCCTCCGTAACGCGCGGACATTAGGTAATCTGAGACAGGCGTCTTGCCCTTCCACAATGTAGCGAATCCAACGGAGACCCCGACGCCGATTGTAGACTTAGCTCTGTCGGGGTTTTTCGTTACAAAGCGAACACAAGCTCGGATCAACTCGCCTCGATACACCGCGATAAAGAAAGGTTTTCCCAAGGCTTTCACACTTCACACGATTGCATCTTGCCAACGTTTTTGTGGAGCTTACGATTGAAGGATTCTACGTGATATTGAAATGCTTAAATGCGATTGAACGACTTCAACGTATCTACATTTCGTCGACCCAATAAGGTAGCTGCTATGTCTGTTGCGATGCCAGAATCAATGCCTGCAATTAAAAAGCTGAACGACGCGCCCGGGCTTGATTGGTGCGAGTCGGTCGCAATCCCAAAAATTGGGCCCAGAGAAGTTCTTGTCAAAGTCACCCATGCTGGAATCTGCGGTACGGACCGGCACATTTACGAATGGGACAAGTGGAGCCAAAACCGAGTCAAAATTGGAATCACCACCGGGCACGAATTCGTTGGCAAAATCATCGAAATTGGCTCAGCCGTGAATCGAGTGCAAGTTGGCCAACGAATCAGCGGAGAAGGTCATATCGGTTGTGGTATTTGCGAAATGTGTCGAACAGGTAATGGCCACATTTGTGACGAGGTCGTTATTTTGGGGATTGATTGTGACGGTTGCTTTGCACCCTACGTGGCGGTACCGGAAGAGAATTGTTGGCCAGTAAACGACGAAATCCCAGATAAGATTGCCGCCGTCTTTGATCCCTTGGGCAATGCGGTGCACACGGTAATGTCAGCGGGGGTAAGCGGGAAGTCCGTATTAATCACGGGGGTGGGAATCATCGGATTGATGGCTGTGACGGTTGCCAAGGCGGCTGGTGCAGGAAAAATATTTGTCACCGATATGGACGAACGACGTTTAGAACTCGCGCTTGAATTAGGCGCAGAGCGTGCTTTTAAAGCAACCGACTCCTGGACGGGTGACGTTCTCGAGCTAACTCATGGCTTGGGGCCTCACGTGATGTTAGAAATGAGCGGCCACCCGGTAGCGATCCGTGATGGACTGTCAGTATTGCGCAGTGGCGGTACCGCTGCGATGCTGGGAATTCCCAGCGACGAAGTTCAATTAGATTTAGCAAAGCTTCTAATTTTCAAGGGGGCTACGATTCTCGGCATCAACGGACGCAGGATGTTTGAAACTTGGTATCAAATGGAGAATCTTTTGCTTTCTGAACGACTCAATTTAGAGCCCATTATTACTCATGTTGTTGACATGAAAGACTACGAAGCCGGACTTAAAATGATGCAAACTGGCGAAGCGATTAAAGTTGTGATGAAGATGCCAGAATGAGTAGATCTGGCCGCGGATTTTGCCGCCAATCCAACTCACAAGGGCAGGGCCTCAAAAGCAATCCTGAGTCGCCCTGATGCGTCGCAAAAAAGCGGAAAGATTTCATCCACCCACTCCCTATTTCCAAAAATGATTTGCGAAAGTTCAAATCCAACCCCAACCCAACACCTTAAAAAATGCCAAACGCAAACTTCGATAAACGCTGCCAAGAAAACATTAACCAGTGGACCCAATCGGGACAGCTCAAGCCGTTTTACAACATCACCTCACCAATGCGGCCGGTAGTTGAAATCGAAGACAAGGGCGAAGTCCTGGTTTTGTGTGCAAACAACTACCTTGGACTGGCCGATCACCCCGAAGTGATCGAGGCGGGGATCCAAGGGATGCGTGATTACGGCGCAGGCACCGCCTCAGTCAGATTCATTTGCGGAACTCTTGGCTGCCACCGAAAGCTCGAAAAGAAAATTGCTGACTTTGTAGGAACCGAAAGCTCCCTGAGTTATGTTTCTTGCTGGAATGCCAATGAAGCGTTATTTCCGACACTCGTGGGCCCCGAGGACGCAATTCTTTCAGACGAACTTAATCACGCGAGCATCATCGACGGAATGCGGCTGATGTCAAAAAAAGTCGCAAAAAATGTTTACAAACATAGCGATTTGGAAGACCTTGAAAACAAGCTAAAGGAAACACAATCCCATGCGACGCGGTGGGTAGTCACCGACGGCGTATTCAGCATGGAGGGTGACGTCGCGAAACTCCCCGAATTGGGCGCCCTCTGCAAACAGTACGACGCCATGTTGGTGGTAGACGACTCGCATGGAGTTGGCGTGTTGGGAACCGGTGGAAAAGGAACCCACGAACACTTCGATATGGTCGGCCAAATCGATGTCATCACCGGGACATTGGGAAAAGCACTGGGAGGTGCAGCCGGTGGTTACATTGCCGCCTCCCAAAACGCCGTTAGCGTATTGGAACAGAGAGGCCGACCCAGCTTGTTTTCAAATGCGTTACCGGCGACTGTGGCATACAGCGCCCACAAGGCAATCGAAGTGATCGAGAATGACCCAAGCATCGTCGCGAGACTGCACTCCAATGTTGCTACATTTCGCCAAGGGTTGGCTGACCTTGGCTTCGACTGTACGCCTTCACCGACAGCGATCATTCCAATCATGATCGGGGATGAGGCCGAGGCGATCCGCAAATCTAAACAGCTCTTTGACCTTGGCGTGATGGTGATTGGTTTTGGCTTCCCCGTCGTTCCCAAAGGAGAGGCGAGATTGCGAGTCCAGGTTTCGGCGGCGCTGACCGACGATCACATTCAGCAGGCCATGGACGCTTTTGCCAAACTCTAAGGATTTCAACGACGCATCCTCGAGCTCAAAACCTCCATTTTGACGACAGCCGCTGCAACCAAAAAAGAAACCGCTGTAGCTGAATTTTTAACAAGAGAGATGATGAAGGCGTGAAAACCAAGCTTCACCGATCGTAGATACCGTCTTTGTCACCCAATTCAAATTATTTTTAATTCCTACCCACCCCAACGCTCATGATTGATCTCCGTTCAGACACCGTCACTAAACCCTGTGCCGCCATGCGTCAGCAAATGGTAGACGCGGAAGTCAATGATGACGTAATTGATGTGGACCCAACCGTCGCGAAGCTTCAAGAAACTATCGCGAACATGCTTGGCAAAGAAGCAGCGATGTTCATGCCCTCCGGCACGATGACGAATCAAGTTGCGGTTCGCCTTCATTGCCGTCCGGGTGATGAGTTGATTTGCGAATCGGGATGCCACATTTTCAACTACGAACAAGCGGGTTATGCGCAACTAAGTGGGGTCGCGGCAAGAACAATTTCAGGTGAGAACAGTGCGATTCAGCTATCGCAATTGACCAACGTCATCAATCCGGACAACGAACACGCCGTTCGCACCCGCTTACTTTGTCTTGAAAACACCCATAACAAAGGGGGCGGAGTGGTTCTCCCCTTCGACGGCGTAGCGGAAATCTGCGACTGGGCTCATCAGCATGGAATGGTCACCCACCTTGATGGTGCTCGCCTGTTTAATGCTGTGGTCGCCTCCGGAGTTTCAGCGTCTGATTGGGGCCAGCATTTTGACACGATCTCTGTCTGTTTCAGCAAGGGACTAGGAGCTCCCGTGGGTTCTGCCTTAGTCGGAAACCACGACATGATCCACGACATGCGCCGCCATCGAAAACTATTTGGTGGGGGAATGCGTCAATCGGGCTTCCTCGCCGCGGCAGCCCAATTCGCACTTGAAAACAATATTGACCGTTTGGCAATTGACCATCAGAACGCAAAGACCATCAGCAACACGATTGCTCAAACCAACGGTCTCGATTTGAATCTTGACCGTGTTGAAACCAACATTGTCATTTTTCGCGTTCACCCATCTGTTGCAACGGCTGCGGAATTCTGTGCAGCCGCGGAAGCTGCTGGCGTCTGGATGTTTCCTTTTAGCCATGAGCACGTTCGCGCCGTCACTCATTTACATATTTCTGAGACGGACGCGGCAAAAGCTGGAGAGATCATCGCCCAAGTAACCCAAGAGTTGAGTGCCAAATCCAGCGTC
>JAQWLH010000178.1 GCA_029247405.1 Mariniblastus sp. | reverse complement strand
CGTTCAAGCGAGTTTTTTCTCGAAAGCTCCGTTTGAATTCCGAGGCGAGCCCAAATTCAGGTCGATCACCGTAGGGTAGTCGCATCAAGATTCTGGGCAAGCATAAGCCAAGAAACCTCGAGTCTTCTTTAGCGGTCAAACGGTTCCAGCGAACATTTTTGATGTTGTCAAATAAAGACAGATCGGAGATCTCGTCCAATTGGCTGAAGTCGTCCATGTCTAGCATTTGCGGCGAGGCATTGGTGACGAACGGGCTAAACGCGGACGCGGCAACTGCAGACATGTTGTCGAGCACAAACAGATCATCAACTGTTCCCGATCTTGTTTCTGAATGATCGACTTCGTAATCGCCAATCAGTAGCCCAAACGGCTCACCGCCATGCATCCCAAATTCCTGCTCGTAGACTTTGTCGAAGATGGCGCTTTGTTCTACGTAACCCGCATTGGAAAAATCTTGCTCCAATTCTTGCCAACTCACGTCGAGAATTTTGACTTTTACCGTAGGGCTGTACGGATCGTGTTCGTTGCTTTCTTTGGCAAGGACTTCTTGCAATAGTTTGAGTCCGCGCCACGAGGCTTCGAGTTTTTGCAAACGCGGATGATGAATGACTTCGTTGAGCTGGCGGTTCAGCTGCTCGTCGATGATCGCGACGTCCTGATTCAATTTACGGGCGAGACTTTCCTTTTCATCTTTTGAGATGGAAAGGGGGCGGCCGAGCCAGAGCTCAATAGATTCTTGGGGATCGTCAGAATTGAGGAATCGCTCAAGACGATGGTCGCGAGTGAGTTTTGCCGGTGCAGCTACCGATGCGGCCAAAGAATCAACAAGGGAAGGTTGATCAGATGTTTCCGCGGCGTTGTCGCCGTCGGATGGATGAAGTTGCTCAATTTCGGGCTTGAGAAACAACTCCTCCGATCTTCCAGATGATTCAGAAGAGCCACTACTCATCAGTCATCCCATCTGTAAAAAACGACGGCCAGATCACTTACCGGCCGCCGTATGAAACTGCCAAACAAAATTGAAACTTGATAAACGCAATTCAAGCCCCTTTTCAACACAACAGCTTCGGATTTGTGGTGTTGAGGGAAGGGGTTGGATTGCATTTGATTAACCGCCTGTCGTTGGAATCCGGGCAACCATTCGCAATGAAGTGGTGAGCTCTTCCATCTGTAGCCACGGCTGTAGATAAGCGACCGCATTGTATGCGCCCGATTTGCCTGCTACCGGTTTGACTTCGATTTTGGCAGCTTTCAAAGGGAATCGAGCTCGGTCATCGCCCTTGGCAGAGTCACTGACGTAGTTGCCAATCCAGTCTTCAAGAGAGGCTTGAAGGTCGCCCTCTTCTTTGAAGCTTCCGATCCAATCGCGGGCGATAGATTTTAAGTAATGTGCGAAACGGCTTGAGGCCATCACGTACGGAAGGCGAGCTGAAATCTGAGCATTCTCCGAAGCGTCTTTTCCACCTTTGCCTTGGTACGTTTTTGCCTTTTGGGCACTCTCGCCACCAATGAAGACCGCGTGATCGGCATTCTTGTGATGAACCAAAGGTAGCAGGCCGCATTTACCAAGCTCTGCTTCCAAGCGATCTCCGATTCCAATCTCGGTTGGACACTGCAGGTCGAGTGCACCATCTTCATTCTTGAAGGTATAAGCGGGTAGCCCTTCGACTTTGCCACCGTTCTGGACACCACGAATCGCCGTGCAAAATCCGGTCTGCGAATATGAGTTGGCCAATCGCTCCGCCATGACGAACGCCGTGCTCATCCAGCAGAATTGATCTTGGCCCGCTGTACTTGGTTTTCCGTCCTTGCCCAGTGGCAGCTCCTGGAAATCCATGATTCGTTCGTCCACGCTTTTACCGCCGACACCATAAGGCAAGCGGGCAAGAGTTCGTGGCATGGTCAAGCAGACATAGCGTGAGTCTTCGCTGTCACGAAAGCCGCGCCATTGAGCGTATTCAACACCATCAAAGATATCCATAAGGTTACCTTTGCGATCGACTCGAGCCAATTCATCCCAGCTGTCGAGCTGCAATAAATCAGGAGATGGAGTCGAAAGAAATGGGCAGAATCCAGCCGCAGAAATGTGGGACATCTGCTCAAGCAGTTTGATGTCTTCGGGATTATTACCAAACGCATAATCGCCGACGACCGCGCCGTAGGGTTCGCCACCAAGACGATCGAAATCTTCCGAGTAGAGCTTCTGCCACATGCAGCTCGATTCGATATCCGCTTCGACGTCCTTGTACAGCTCCTTCTTTCGAATATCAAGGAGTTTGATTTTTAAATCAGGACCGGTCAGCGATCGTGAAACTAGATGCTGCACCCCTCGCCAGCTACCTTCGAGTTTCTGAAACTTCTCGTGGTGCATGACTTTGGAGAGCTGGGTCGAAACCGTCTGATCAATCGCACTGATCATTGACTTGATCGTATGATTGGTCGACTTGCTAAACTTGACCGTGCCTTGCAGGGCCTGTTCAGTCAACGACTGAATCATTTCCTGGGCGTAATCTCGCTCCGTCTTTTTCGTATTTGTAATACATTGTTCAAGAAGACTGACACTTTCTTCCTGAGTCGTACTCTGTTGATTTTCTTGTTCTGCCGAACTCATCGTATTCTCCGCAATTTCTCAAGTAAAACTCGCAATGGATAAAAATTACTCAGCACTCTCTTCGCCTGACGCAGCTTCTGTCGATCCGCCGTCGCCCAACTCTGAAGAAAGCTTATTCAAATCATCCTGATTTTTTAGGACTTGAGTAAGCAAGTTCTCCAGTTCCGGACTTCGATCAATTTTTGTAATCAAGTCGCGTAGTTTACTGCGAGTATCAAGCAGCGATTTTAAGGCGGGGATCTGCTTGGCAACATTTGTTGGATCAAAGTCGTCCATGGACTCAAAATTAAGTTGAACACCTAACTCGGAGTCTCCTCCTTCAAGTGTATTCTCAACGCGCAAATCCAATCCGGGTTTTAGTTTGCGAAGAACTTCGTCGAAATTGTTTCGATCGATAGAGGTGAACTTTCGGTCATCCAAACTTTTAAGTTCGCCTCTTGGATCACCAGAAAAATCACCCATGACTCCGATTACAAATGGCAAATCAACCTTAAGTTGGGCACCACCGGTGTGGACTTCATACTTAATGTGAACTCTGGGTTTACGAAAACGCTCGATTCGATCTTGTTGGCTTTCACTCATACTTCTCGCCTTTTATTTTTAAAATCCTCGCCGTCAACCTTATGCCAGCTGCTCGGAGATAGAATATCACAGTGTTATTTAATTTTCAAAACATTTCAGCTTATTTAACGGTCGCTCTAGCTGTCATCACCCTCCTCCGATTCACCGTCTGCACTTGCACCGGTTAATCGCAAGATTTGATTTCTGGCATCCTCGTCATCCGCCACTTCCTGCATTAACTCGGTAAATGAGAGACGCCCCCAGCGTGCGGCCTGCCGAAGTAGGCTCGAAACAGGCGAATTTGGCTCATTTTCAGCGAAATATCGGCTGAGCATTTCCAATGTCTTAAAGGCTTGCTCGCGATTTCTCAGATGGCTGTCACCTGACAATGAGCCACTGACTGTCTGGTTTGATCCCGCCTCAACGGTCAGAGCGGTGCCTTGTTCATTATTTGGCTCATCTTCGATGATAACTTGGGGGTAAATTGTAACAACTTGGTTGAGGCAATCTGCCAACGCCTCACGTAGTTTGGCTGTTGGTGGTTTATCGTCTCCACAGTTTGACTCTAAAATTTCATCGATTCGCTCCCATTCCTCGATGGCCTGTTTGACCGAAGCATACAACTCGGAGATGAACTCATCCGGCGTATCACCAATCAAGGCCCCCCGTTCACCACCATCAATCGAGTCGATGGTGGCACACGAAGCCGGAAGGAACTGTCCAGACATCGTGGTAATTGGGGCTAATCGAATCGCATCCAAAAATGCCTCTCGGCGGCTAATCGCTGACAAAAGTTTAATCGTATAGGTGGTTCCCTCTTCCGGGTCAGGCGGGGGTTGAAGTTGGTCCCAACTTTGCTCTGAGAGCGTTCGAATCAGTTGGAAACCCTCCGCAAGCCCTCTGAAACCGAATTGGGCTAAAAGGACTTCCGTTAAATAAACGCAGATCCAAAGATCCTTTGATTTATTTGCCAGGTGGTTTTGGCAGCTTGAAATGAACTTGCTCCATTCGGGCGGATCCGGGGGAGATGCACCTTCGAACGGAGCCCCATAAAGCCGGAAGTTACTGACTTCTTCTTCTTGCTGAAACAGCGCGTCTCGCTCGCTTCCGAAACTTCGTCGAGCCGATTCATACTCGGCCATTCCACTTTCAGAGCGATCGAGTTCGACTTCTCGAAGAACATATTCAAAATCGAGAATGTTTTCCATCAAAGTTGTTTCCTGAAATCAAATCGTGTTACGTAGTTCATTCTTTACTGTTCAACGCCGTGGCAAGGCCAGCTAATGTTCGTGCGTGCATTCGGCTTCCCCAACTCTTGGATATCCCTAATCTTTCAGAAGCATCGTTAAGCGATAAACCTTCAATGTAGATCATCGTGATAATCCGTCTCTCTCGATCCGGCAGTTCTTCAATTAACCGCCCCAGCGCTTCGCCTTCTTCAATTCTTGTGACTCGGTCTTCCGCTGACTCATCTTCGCCTGCAATGATGTTGCCAGCAACCTCGGAGTCAAGCAATTTGACGCTTTCCAGAGTCGGTTCAACCTTCAGGTTTCCCTCCCCCTCGCTCTCCGTTTTCGCCTTCATCAATCTGCGATAGCGGGAACGACTCATCCAAGACAGTTTGGACAAACCGTCGTAAATCGCTCCATTAATTCGCGGGTATGCAAAAGTTGAAAATTCAATTTTTCGTTTGGGATCATATTTATTCGCAGCTTCGACTAATCCAATCATTCCATATCCAATTAAGTCATCAAGGTCCTGCTTGACGGGGATCTTTCGATGAATCTTCATTGCAATATGAAACACGAGCGGCTGGTTATCCTCAACCAGCAGATCAACTCCTACAGAATGAAGTGGTTTTTTCATCTGATTTCACTTGACGAAAGTCGAGGGAGTTTTTTCACAACGCAAAAGCTGCAAAACTTGTTCGCAATAAAAATGGAAAAACGTTTTAAGGACAATGCATCACTTCCTAAGCAATCGGGGAAAAGTATGTTTAGGCTTTACCAATATCAGAAGAAACAGTTGCCGTTAGCCCGTTTTATTTGATTCAAAATCGAGTCGAATTGGTCCAGTTCACATGAGTCAAAAAATATAACCAAATTCGTTAATTTATGTTCTTGCTTGTTGTTAAACCAATTCCCGGAAGAAATTGGTTTTTATCGCCTAGACCAAATGGATGAGTGGATGTTCGAGCTGATCATCAAGAGCAATTCCGTCAAAATGCATGAGTCGTTTCGATTCCAAGGCATTTGACGAAGATCGCTGTTCTCCTCCCGAAAACAATAAATTTTGATTAGCGATCTTGCAGCTAGAATAGAGTAATTGACTGCAACTATCCATAAAATTGACGGAAAAAGATCAGCATCCTGGTTCAATTCAGACAATTGAAATCAATGGGCCCGCTGTTCACCCCAAGACGATGTGTCGTCATTGTGGGGCTTGCTCGAATACGCAAGCTGGCTCACCGGATCTGTGTCGTTGGTGCAGCTTTTTGATCAGAGATTCGCAATTTGGAATCGCCCTCACCACTTGGAGCAGGAGGTTTCACCTTTTGCGATCGACGACTGGATACTTTCGGTTGGGAAAGTGTTTTCTTCTTTTCCTGAGCAACGGTCGTCGTGATGTCCGTTGTCGGTTGCCCTAAATGATTGGGTTTGAGGTCATTGCGACCGGAAGAGCCATTATTTGGAGAATAGACAATTGGAGGGGTTTTGTTGATTGTCTTGATGCCTGGAGAGTCAGCTTTTGCTTGGATGATCGGGACCAAAGGGCCGGTGCTCAGGGACGCGGGTTGCTGGACTTGCGGTGAGGTAAGGATCTCGACTTTAGGAGGCAGTGGGGATGGTAACTTTTTCTCTTTAGCGACGACTAACTTGGGAAGGCCAGGTAGCTTCTTTTTATCAGCAGAGCCGTCTTCTGCCTCGACCATTTTTGCAATCTCAAGTAGTGGAGATGGTTTTGTTTTGGTTAAGGCGGCGATCGCTTCATCCGTAGATGTCGGAGAAGTCTCATCTTCTTGGAGTTTGTTCAATTTTTTGGATTCAACAAACTCTTGAATGACTTCCCCTAATGAGCTTGGAGCATCTGCCACGGCAGCGCCGCTGTTTTGGCCAACTCTGATGCCGGGGAAAGTATAGCTGAGACTTCGCTTGTTCCAATTTGCCTGCTCACATACCTGCTTGTAGGCTTCGCCATCCCAAGCTGACTCCGTCATTCTGACGTTGTGGTATTGGAACAATGTTCCCTTTTCGAAATGCACAGAACGGAGAGCAAGCATGTTCTCGACCTGTGACTGATAGAATTGGGTTTTGGCTTCGATTAACCGGCGTTGGGCTTCGAGG
Organism: Mariniblastus sp.; assembly: GCA_029247405.1. GTDB lineage: Bacteria > Planctomycetota > Planctomycetia > Pirellulales > Pirellulaceae > Mariniblastus. The sequence goes on along the minus strand of JAQWLH010000178.1, from coordinate 15,527 downwards.
ACTTGGTCCATCGTTCCCCCCTCTCGTTCGTAACGATCTTGGACAGCCACAAATTGCTTTTTGGCCGCATCAAGCCGATTCATGTTTGCATTCCGAACACGAATGGCACGCTTAAGCTCACCCATGGCATTGCTCAAGCCAAAAATCACATGTCTTTCTTGTTCACCCAGTACTGCTCGTTCTCTCGCAAGGGCTAATTCAGAGAAGCGTTTGGCCGCGTGTTGTCGACGAAATCCAATGGGCACGCTCACATCGATTCCAAGTTCCCATTCTTGTAAGTCGCCGTCTAGCAGAGAAGCAGTTGCACTCGAGCCCTTGGGCACGGTGATAGGGGTTCCCGTGCGGTCAAACCCTTGTTCTCCGAATAGGTTTTCACCGAAACCTCGCATGCGGTATTTTCCAAGGAAATCGACACGAGGAAGTAAGTGGTTTTTACTGGCAATGACCTCTAGCTCTCGACGCTTGATCTGCCATCTTTGTCGCCGCAACTCTGGTCGATTAACAATCGCGTCCGACCGTGACTGCTCCCAATCAAAGACGACCTCAGCGGCCGTGGGTTGATCTTTAGGGACAATGAGCTGCGGTCCATTAAGAGGCATCCCAGTGATTAAACGCAAACGTCGTTCCGCCGTTCTGACACCAACGTTGTTGCGAAAAGTTCCACCTGAACTTCCGTTGTTAGTTCGGGTTCCTTCATTGAGCCTTCCGTGAATTGCATTCTCAACTTCTGAGGCAAACCGATAGTACTGCTCTCTTGCCTGGTTTTGTACTGCTGCATCGCGGTTGTTGGCGATTGTGATTTCCCAAATCTTGTAGGCACCGTTCCTCGCTTCGATTCTGGATTCCAAATCTCGATAGGCGTAGTAGAGATCCCAATACGCGTTTTCAACGTCGCTGACCAAGTTTCTGAGTTGAGTTTCGAACTTAGCTAGTGAGATATCTGTGTTTGTGCGAGCAATCAAGACACCGTTGTTGACGCCCGGGGCATTGTTAGGACCAGCGATTCGATTGAAATCAACGCCTGCTCCTTGCAACAATGGCTGTCGAAAACCAGCTTCAAAGAAATTGTTGTAACTAAAACTGCTATCTGCTGTGCCATTGAACCTATTGGATGGAGCATTGTTCTTGTCGTAGTCAATTCCATGATTGAATTCGAATCGTCCGCCTGTCGCCGAAAGCTTGGAGATCCCACTACGATAGGTGGCCAAGTTCTGTCCTAAAAAACCACTATTCCCAATGAAGGTGCTGTTGTAGGCACGGTCATTATTTTGGAAAATCAATTGGGAGCTGTACTCGGCATCAAAAGAACTCAGGGCAGCTTCTTCACCCACTCGAGGGTCGGCATACGTCAGCGCTGGATCTTGAATGGTTGAAAGCTGGCTTGGAGACCGCAATGTCGTGCCGCCGAGTTCGCGAATGATCGCAGAGTCCTGGAGTGCAATGAAGATGCATTCCTCTAAACTCATCATGGTGTAGCTGGAAAGGGAGTCAAAATTGAAGTCGTCCAGAGGGGCTGGTTCGAAAATGCTTGGCGAGATCGAATCAACACCAGCTGGCTCTTCAATGAGTAAGCTCGGACCCCGGCCCTGGAAGATTGGGTGGTCTAGGGGGGTGGGTTCGTTGAATATCGGGGAAGACGTCGTGTTTGATTTACAGCCCAGCACGGATGCTGCCAGCAAAACGAAAGTCGCAATCCACGGTTTTTGAATGGACATTTTTTATAACACTATTCTTGTCAGATCTTTTCCCAGATATCGGTTTATCGGAAATAACGTTATTGGTGATTAAATAAGTTTGCCTAGAAACGTAAAATAAACGGGCTGGGCCAGGATTGAGAAAAAAGACGATCATGCAAATAAAAGAAACGAAGCCCATATGAACCCCGATGCTGGCATTCCAGTCACCCAGATCATTGACGATTTGTTGAATGAACTGGCTGCCCTTTCGGAAAGTCCACAAACAAAGGCAGCTGATTTTTTTGAAAAAATTACAGTTGCGACCGAGACGCTATTTTCGCCCATCTATTTTGCGACAATTGCTCAGGGCTCGAATAACCAAAACTTCTTCATCAGTGGTTCGGAATCGCTTTCCCAAGCCCCTCAGATCTCCGAGATGGCAACGGGCTCTGAATTTGTGAGGTTTCTCGGGAATCAAGACCAGCCCGATGTATTGTCGGTAAAATCAGCCGACCACCGACGAGTCTTTATTCGGATTCAAAATGGCCATGAGGTATGGGGAGGAATGGTTGCCCGGTTTGACGATTCAGTCAAAGTCGAACCCATCCTTCTGATTTTCGAAGCAATTCGTGAAATCACGAATCGTTTTGTAGCCAAGCAAGCAGAGCAACAAAATGCTCAGTTTCTCGATCAGTTTCTCCGGTTTTCGTTTAATTCACACCTCAGCCTTAATCCAAAACTGGTTGCCAATCACGTTGCCAATGACGCTAGATTAATTCTGAATTGTGAACGCCTTGCAATTCTTCAAGTGACTCGAAGTCGGGCAAAACTACTCGCAATTTCGTCGGTTTCATCCATTGAAAGCCGCTCCGCAGTGAGCAAAAAGATGGTGCGTCTGGTCAACTTGGCAAGCCGCTTTCAAATGCCTTTTTTTAGCGATCAACCCCCGACAGAGAGGTCTGTTTGTGAGGCGATGAATTCGTTTCAGGAAGCGTCAAATTTTGAGTTTATCGTTGGCGTGCCGCTGGTGGATCAGTCAAATAAAAAACAGGCAACTCCGCCCATCGTGGGGTATCTAGTCGCTGAATCCAAACCAGATATCAACCGCTTCGAATTCTCTCGAGGCTTGAGGGTGACGGCACCCCATATCAGTCTAGCCTTAAGTAATGCCGAAGCTGTTTCGAGAATTCCGTTTCGTCGCTCGCTCTCGGCAATTGGAAAAATTTGCAACTTATCAAGTCTGGCTGCGTTGATCGTGGGCCTGATGATTTTGACTTGCTTGATTGGTTCCTTATTTATAGTGAAAACAGATTTTAAGATTCGAATCAATGGGGAGCTGCGCCCTGAAATCGAACGAAATGTTTTTGCCTCAATGGATGGTTTCGTTGAAGAGGTAATGGTCAACCATGGAGACCAAGTCCTCAAAGATCAAAAGTTGATCGAACTCAGCTCACCAGCTTTGGAGCTTGAGTTAAAACAACTGGCTGGAGAAAAATCGAAATTAGAAAAGACTCTCGAAACCAAACAGATCGCACTGAATCAGGCAGCCTCCGGTGACTTACGTGATCTTTCGATTGCCTCGCGGCTGGCGGGCGAAATTTCCGAGCTGGAGTTTGAATTAGCTAGCCTTGAAGACAAAAAGCAATTCTTGGTTGAACAAATGGCTGAATTGGTCATCCTCAGTCCCATTGATGGTGCCGTGACGACTTGGAAACTCAAAGAGAGTATCTTGAAAAAACCGGTTCGCTGGGGCGAAAGTCTGGCAAACATTGCCTTGGAATCAGGCGAGTGGAAAATCAATTTCAAAGTACCAGAGTATCGGATTGGCTATTTGCTAGCTGCTCGGACGGAATCAACTGAGCCTTTGGAAATTGAGTTCTTTTTCGAATCGAGCCCGAATCAAAAGATGAAAACTAGAATACTTGAGATCTCACCTTCAACAGAAATGGACCCTGAGGTGGGGCCGATTGTGACAGTCGTTTGCGAGGTGCCATCGCTAACTGACGAGGTTGATTTCGCCAAACGCCACGGGGCAAGAGTTATTGCGGACGTCAATTGTGGCAAAAAACCGGTTTTTTCAACCTGGACCCAAGAGCTCTTCGACTCAATCAAACGAAGGCTGGTTTGGTAAACGCGGATCAATCACGACGGTTGACCCAAGTGGATCTTGTTACCGTCGGCATCGCCCCAAACTGGGTCCGGTTGTAACGGTTAACCTGTCTAACACGCGTATCATTCTATTAGAAGTTGTCCTGATTTTCTGGATTAAACTGTTTTCGCTGGCCGATCTCTTAGATAAAGGCCCAATGATTTTTGGGCAAGAACCAAAGTGAGGCAAAAAATATGTCTAATTCTAAATCAACATTGGCCCTTCTGTGCGCAGCCTTCGCTTTTGTTGTGTCTCACGATTCGGTCTCACTCGCACAAACGGACAGTCACCAACGCCGAGCCCAAGGCTCCATTTCAGAGGTTGAGTTAATTCAATCTTATTCTCGGCAAGAGAGTCGACCCATCGCGGCCTCCCATGCAAGCAACAGCACTCCGGTTTCTCCCAAGATTTCTTCGCGACGAACCGCTATCAGCCGTCAAGCTGTCACCAAAGTCGCTCAAGCGCCACCGATGGTAAGTTCAGAACGACGCGTGTTCTACGTAAAACCGGAGATCCACTCAGTGGAAAAAGCAGTTCCTCCTCAGATTGTTACTCCTCAAAATCCAACTGACTATCGTTACGCTTCAGCGCCAGTCGCCCCGCATTTCAATCCAATTAAAGCAAAACCTGCTCCGCCGTTGGTTCCCAAAAAAGTTGCCAAACGGGAGGCTCGGAAGATTCAGCCAAATTTGGATCAATTGAGGTTTGTTGACGTCAGCCAATTCCTGCCAAGAGCTCCGCGGTTGGACGATCCAAAAAAGTATCTTCCGCCACCAATTGTCACGCAGGAGCAAGAGCGGCAGTCGGAAGTAGTGAATGGGGCTCAACCGCGCAAGCTGCCAGCGCCTCGGGCACAACAGGAGAAAGTTGTACCGCCCGTCCAAGGCTCGACGGATCAGCTTCTCATGAATTCAGTTTCCGACGTGGGTCTGGCGATTTCGCCCATTCCCCTGGGAGGCATCCGTCAGAATGATCCAAGTCAATTGTTAGTCAATGATCCTGTCTATCAGCCGACCGTTTCAGGCGAGCAAATCAACTATGCTCAATTGACACAAAACGAATTCGTTCCAAGTTCGAAATCTTGGTTGGCGCCAAACTTTGTTCACCGACCGCTTTACTTCGAAGATGCCCAGCTAGAGAGATATGGCAACCGAACTCGATTTCAATTGGTTCGATCCGGGTTGCACTTCTTTGCGACGATCCCTGTTTTGCCTTACAGGATGGGAGCTGATGCTCCTTGGGAATGCCAATACACCTACGGTAACGATCGACCTGGAGATTGCGTCCCCTACGATGTTTATCGTCGACCTCTCGACAAAAAAGGCTTGATCAGTCAGGCGTTTTGGACCTCACTGATTGTTCTTCCGTAACTGAACCAGCGACGGTTGAAAAATAGCCGTGATCAAAGTTAATCAAGTGCTTTGGGGCACTTGAGGAATCATTCGAGCTACCCAGCCTCGCGGTTGGACATGTTTCGCGATCAGCAAAACCTGAGCCGTCCTTTGGCTATTTTAAGATCAGTTCTTGCGTATTGGTTTTCTGGTTGGGTGAATTTTTTGGGATTTTCCAAGAAGGGGACGTTCCCTTCCTATCGAACCCTATACCTTTGGTTGGTTTGAATTCACCTTTGACGGAATATTCCTCACCAGCTTTCAGCCCCGTAAATACGAACGTGTTTTCACCGGTTCGTTTCATTTTGATTCCATCATTAGGAATCATTTCTAACTTGGGTTCTTGGCCTGCTCTCAGTGGCTTTGAACCGACAAAGACAAAAACTTTGTATACATGCGTTATGGGTTTGGGGTTAGCAATTTCCTTTGTTTCGACTTTCGGTTTTTCTTTAACCATGAATCTCACGGTGCTCACGCCACTTTTGTTGTCGATGCGATCGTAAATCGAAATGTTTAGTTCATAGGAACCTGGCTGTTCAGGCGCGACAAATTTGTGTTTGTTCCCGCTTGCTTGAATAACAATCGGCTTTTCTAAAGGCTCTGGGGCGCGGCGAATCGCCGCAGAAACTCTAACTTCTGCAATGCTGGTAGCCAGGCCTACGCCCAGGTCTTTCACATTGCCGATCGAAATATAGACCTCTGATTTTGGGATGATTTTTTCCGACGGTGTCAGGATCTCAACCTCGGGCGTTAATGGACCTTGATTGTCGAGAATGATTTGCGTGATATCTCTTCCATCAAGTTGTGTTTTTTCCGGCTCGATACCACCGATGACGAAAGCGAGGGGGTCGATCTTGTAGTTGTCAATTTCAAGTTTTCGTTTGTCCGTGAAATCCGTAGCAGTCGTTTTTAAAGTAAGACGCTTGGAGTTTGTTGGGTCAACCGACAAATAACTTTTGATCTCTCGTGGGAAGAATCTCTTTTGAGGCTGATCATTGGCGTATTTGATTTCAAAGTAATCTTTTGAATCGGGGAACCTAAACTGATTCACAATGTCGCAGGTTACCTTGAGCATGCCATCAACCGACGGTGATTCGGTTTTTTGTTTGTAACCAAGAGCCCATTTAATACTTGGGTCACTCGATTGAAAATTTGTAAATTTAATTCCCGGTGCGTCGGGCTTTGTAGGAGGAATGGCAAACTCAATGTTTGGATAACGGTTGTCTGGGAAATTGATCGCGTCTTGGAATTGACCGTTTTGAAAGACATAGGTGTGGCGACGTGGCCAATCATCAACATCAATGTGGAACAAAGGCACTTCGGATTCGAACTTTTGCGTAATCGCCTTCCATCCATCGACAACAACAATTCCGGGGTCTCGATTGGCATTGTCATTTTCTGAAATGGTGATCGTTCCAGAAATATCTTTATCGCCCAACCAGCATCTGAGTTTGGCGGGTTTGCCACGAAAGAAGTCTTTTTTTACAAATCTCAACCTGACTTGGTCCTGTTCCAAAATGAGTGCCTTCTCGGCGAAGTCTCGGGTGTCTGGGAAAATCGGGATCCAAGTATCTTTGAGCAGGACAGGCGTCTCTTGAGAGATGTCGAGTACCCGACATAGCAGCCCCTGCTCAACGGGTTGGTCGGAGCTAAGTAGCTTGAGATTGGGGTTGGGTTCAGCTGGAGCAGGCCAACTGATGATTGCGGGTTTAGAGGGTTTTCCAAGCGTTGATTTTTCCAACACAATTGGGCTCGATTGGGCGATCGCAAGCAACGAACCGAGATCGCTCAAGGTTTCCTGCTTGATCGTGGCATCAATGTTTCCCGGCATGATTGAGTGGCCAGGAACTGTCTTGCATACATAAAGCGTCGCTTGAAGCTTTCTCTCTCGATGAAAGAAATTTTGGATCGAGATTTCAACGGTCTCTTTCCGGTTAGGCCACGGTCGCAAGGCAGATCCATCGGTCGGCTTTCCAGACATCACCACAGAAAGCTCAACTCGATTCTCGCCCGGTAACGCCAAGGGAATTTCAATCGGTTTGTCTAGCTCATTTCGCGTAAATTTGATCGCACCGGAAGCGTTTTCGACGCGAACTCTCAGAGTATGGGGCGATCCAGTTTTATCTTGTGCGGTGTTCTGGGTGGCCCGAATCTCAATCGTTCCATCTGAATTTTTTAAGTGAATCGTGTTTCCAACTTGGGTCCCACCCATGATTTCAAAAGGTGAATCAGGTTTCAATTCACAAATCAAATTGACTTTTTGTCCATTCAGATCATCTCCTGAATTGAGGGCTAATCCCAGTTTGATTATTTCTCCATCAAGATCAATTTGTTGCACCTTGATGAGGTCTTCACGATTCCTGAGCGAGATGTTGTAAACTTTTTCCAGTTGATTGATAGCGAGTTCCCGCAACCGTGAATTGTCAACAGACAAATAATAGGCGACAGAGTCATGGATTCTTGAACGAACCATCGAGCCCATTGCTTTGTTGTTCAGATCGGCCCTTTGGGGTTCCAGAAAGTTAGCAAAAAGTTGGTGGCGCCGAACAGAATTTGAATTCCTGATTTCACTGGAAATAAGTTTCTCGCCCCGACCTGAAACATTCTTTTCTAAGGCCTTCATCAGGCCCGCACGATCATGCCCCTGCGGGAGCGTTTCTGGCGAGGTTGGACCTGATTCGATGAGCGGCGAATCGAGTAAAGCCACGATCCCCATTTCTCGGGTAAACCCATGCTTGTTGTCGCGGCTGTCAGTTAAAAATTGACATAGCTTCTTTAAACAACGGTTGGCAATTTCGTCTTTGTTTCTGATCTCGGCCGCGGCCTCGCGATAAGCCTCCCACTCTGCAGCCTCAACATTGGAATCGGAAAATAATGAACTGTTTAAATCAGAGTTCAAGTTTTTGAGGGCCTGCTCGAAGCGGTCGAGGCTCTCGCTGTCATCAAGCCAACTTAAAGAATCAAAGATCGCCAAATAATATTTGGCCCGGAACTTTGCGCGATGTTGGATCAAAAACGATTTAGCAATAGCTAGTCTTGCAATCCGATCACTCAATCCATCGACTGACGAATCAGGAGTGTTTTCCTGAGGATTCCCCTCTTTTGGCTGAGACGTTGGGTCGTCAGCAAGTATTCCGGGGAACTTGGATGTGATTTCGCTGGATGCAGTTTTGTTTGGACGTGACGTGAAATCGCCAAGCAAGCTTGAGCTTTGAACTTGATTAGCTCGTGAACATGCGAGCGATTCGGAAATTTGCTCAATACTCTTTTCCCATTGAACGGTGTCAAAATCTACCGGCAAAAGAAGGTTGGCCTTTTTGAAATCACCAATCACACGATCCCGCTCAGCCCAAAATAGAGCGGCATCGATGAGATCTTTTTTGGTTTTTTCATGTTGGGTAATTGCCGCCGGTTTCGAATCTTCCTCTTCCTCTTCGTTGCCTGCATCTTTCTTGATGGCGACAAGTGAGGAAATGCCGAGCTGTTCGTTTTCTGCCGGGAACCCCTTCGCGAATAACTGTGGTGTCTGTGCCGCTTCACCTCCATGCTCATGACAATAGTCAATCAATGATTGATGAAATTCTGCAATCGTGGTGTAGGGACGGTTGAGTGTCTCTTGAAGCGCCAACCCAAATAGAGTTCGCCGTTGGTTGTAAGAGTACAGTGGGATCTCACCGAGGTCCGTCGAGGTGATTACGGCGAGAGGTTTGTCCGTTAGCGTTTCATGTTCAACTAATTCTTCGACGGCGGAGACAAATTGGTTGTAGTCATCGCCTGGTTTGAATTGACCGTTTTGCCAGTAAGCTTCGGGCCGGGAAAAGTCGTGCCCGCAATCCAGTACCAGGACATACTGTTCACACTTTGCGTTTTTAACAAACTCCTCAAGAAGTTGCTTGACCGGGATGCCGGGGCCACTTGATGTTGTTGAAAGTAATACCGGCTGAGAGTCACGATCGACCGCACCGACCGCCGAGCAAACAATGATCGCTGTGGTGGGTTCGTTTGTTTGTTCTTTGAGGCTGGCTGCTAAATCAAAACTGGCGACGTCATTGAATTCATGCAGGCTAATGACGTCATCTTCGACAAATGCATCGTTAAGTTGAGCCAGGTCATTTTCCTGAAAGGGGATGGCCCGCATTTCTGCTTTTGCATCCGCGTGAACCAGGAATACTTGGGTCGTTTGTTTAGCGCTTGGCAAAGCCCAGTATATCGCCAGACCAATGAGTGCGCCCGCAATCGAAATCATCGCAATGACGTTAAACAAATATTGGCCATACGTATATTGATTTTGCGGTTGCTGACTTTCTGTCCAATTCTTAGAGCGTGCCATCATTTGCCAATTGTTAATTAAGTTTGGATCGGTTGGTCATTTTGAGTCGAATTCGATTGGGTTTTGCTAATTCAGATGTTTAAATTAGGCGCTAAAATTCCAAATCGAAAGGCCTTTTCTGGCTTTGGCGAAATCAATTCCTGATTTTGATTTGCTTGAAATCAATCCAAGCCGATTTCGTGTCGCCAAAGATTGGGTCGCGATCAACTCCAAAGCTCTGTTTGGATTCCTTGACTCGCTTCATGATTGAAGTGTATTCATCAAGGGGAAGAATGCTCAAAGTAAAACTTGCGGACTCTTTGGGCACAGAGTACGCAAATGTTTCCGTTAGCTGCCCGTCCTCGATAAGGGTTGTCTGGAGGCACTCTAAAAATTGAGGGCATCCAATAAAAAAATCACGAGGGTCATCCACCGCCCGTTTGGCGAAAATGGAACTGGTGCCAAGCTTTTCATCTCGCGCGAGTAAACAGGAAATCCCATTGTTGTCGGATTGGCCAAGACCAATCGTATTTTTATAAGGCTCGATTGGTCTTCCCCGGTCATTGATGTTGGGGGCAATCCAGAGGCGTACGTCAACATCGGTTAATGATTGAGCAGAGGAGGGCAGTTTAAATACCGCGATGGGATACTGTCCTGCTTTGTAGTTGGGGAGGAACAAATTGACTCGATCGCCAGTTTTTCGATCGCTCAGTTGCGCCCAAATTCTCTGGGGGCGGAAACTGAAATTGTCCGAGTCAGAGCCAACAAGTTTCGTCGTTTTGCGAAAGGCAAATGCAAGGGTATTGTCCGTGGTTGCGCTGACACGGCCAACCATATACTGGCCCGAAGCGAGATTGCACTGAATTGGCTGAGGAGTTTTGAGAAACTCGGGGACCAGAGCCTCGCTGAGTCTTAATCCATCTGGCATATTTTCAAGCGTGACGGAAACTCCTTGATGCAGTTCGATTTCGAATTTATCCGACTGCCTGACTTCTTTGGTTTCGACAACAAAGTTTCCACTCTTTTTTGTGGGATTCACTTTGTTGGGAATCTTGGTCCATGATTGAGATTTGCCACCCTGAGGCGTTACCGCGAATTGACTTCGACCAATGGCGTCAAGAATACGGTTGGCGATGGTTTGCGAATTATCATCGTTGATCGAAAGGATGTTTTCTCCCTTTGCTCCCGCTTGCTCCAAGGCGCGAATTTCATCTTCGGTTGTTTTGCCGCTGTCAGAAATTCTGGCGACTAATAACTCGGCACCTCGTTCAGTGAGCATTTGGCGAACTTGATCCACCGTTGTAGCGTCTTCCACTCTTTTGTTGGGGGGGACAGCGCGATGGTAATTCTCGGCCAATTTTGTATCAAACTGATTGTTATTGCCATCCGTCAGTACGATTAGGAAGCGCTTTCGCGTCGAATCTTGTCCCGCGAATTCTTCCTCCACCGCTTTTTTGATTGAATAGTATAAAGGCGTGCAACCCTGAGCTTTGCAGTCGTTGATTTGGGTATCAATATCCGCCAGTTTTCCTCCTAGCGACACCAAGCCTTCACAATCGTCAAACGGGTGAACTCCCTTCACCCCGGAATACAAATACATTCCATCCTTGTTTCGCTTGAGCTCATCCTTTTTCGCTCCGACCTTGATGAAAGAACTGCGGTGCCCGAATGCGTAAAACCCAAACCGAAATCGTTGTTCCGTTTTTAGTTCTTTGATCGTTTGTCTTAGAGCTTCTTTGGCAAAATAGAAGCGATCCTGCGCTTCAACGGCACCCGACTCAGTTCGCTTGCCATTTACTTTGTCTTTCATGCTCGCTGAACAATCGAGGACAAAAATGATATCACCTTCGAGGCCCTGATTGACAACTTCAACTGACGGTGCCCCTAAAGGCATGTTGGTATGGGTCGTTGTGAATTTAGAAATTTTGGGCGCGATGATTTTATTTCGTGTGAGAGTGAATTCTCCTTTGATTTGGTTTCCACGAAAGCCAACGATTTGTTCGAACTCGCCACCGGCTTGAAGTTGGCTGCTTTTAAGTGGCTGCAAGGGTAACGTCATCGAATCCGCATCAAACTCGAAGGGAGCCGTGCGATGGATTCGGTTCTCGTTCAAAAATAGACTCGTTGACATCGTCATTGGATCCGCGATTCCAAAGTCAACAGGGGTCAATTTAGATTCAAGCTTCGTCGTGACCGTTAAGGATGAATCGAAACCAGTTGGTTGAGTGCCATTCCAAGCAATCGTCGCCGATCCTAGCTTGTCCCAGTTGGCGTTGATCTGTGAAAGTTTTGCGTTGAAAACATTGGCTAGTGATTCGACGTTAAACGCCTTCCGCTCTGGATCAAATTTTGAATCAAAATCAGCTAACTCGGCAAGCCTTTTTTGCAATTCGGCGTGTTGGGCCGTTCCAAAAATGACGAACGGCGGAGATCCTCCGGCGTTGCGGATCTCGTGGGCAACCCCAGACCCCCAACAGTCAGATCTAATGCGGTCCAGTTTGTCATTCGAAAGTAAAACTTGATCAAAGCTGGCGAGTAGCTCTCCGGGATCTAGGCTCTTGTCTAATTTTGAAAATATCTCTGCCCGATCGCGAATTTCAAAATCCAAGTTTTCAAATTTGGCTTGCCATTGAATCAAGGCATCAATCTTAGCAATCGGAGTTCGTTTTTCATCAAAGTGTTTATCAAGCATGCTTCCACCCGGCTTAAGCAGCTGAAGGCTTTGGCCGATGGAGATGAGCGAGTCGGAATTCAAAACCTCAAGCAGACTGTCGTGTTTCGGTTTTGGAATCTCAGCCAATATGTCGTGTAGATTTGCTTTGGTTAGGGTCGCCTTTTTTGTCGCCTTAGAGTCGCTTGCCTGAAATTCATCCCACGCTTGCCTGAAATCTTCATGTTGTTCTTTGATCCATTTGTCAAGATTTTCGCGTACAACTTCACGTTTCGAGGGACTGAGCCATTCAGGGATCGGAGTGGAAAGTAAATTGATTCCCAAAAACACGACATCGCCGGTGCTTTTTTCAGGTTGAACCAAGCGATTGATATACGTTGAGCTGATTTGCTGTTCGAACCAGTCCATGTCGTCTTCCAAGGTACTTGAATCAGACTTCGTCGTGGCAAAATCAGGAACGCCTTGTCGGAAGGCTTCTGCGATTGAGTAGGCGGTCCGCTGAGCTGAGTTAAGTCTCGCTAAAAAGACCTCAATCGCTTCATTCGTCTCCTGATGGATCGCTTCATGAATCAGGAAGTCCCGAAGATGCGGAATGATATGCAAGGATTCATGCATCAAGTCACGGGCCCGAATCAGCTGGTTAGTTTTCGTGACTATCGAATCGTATTTTGTGTTCAGGTCATTGAGCGACTCGAGTGAATCTTCAATCTGATTAGCAAACAAAAGATCTTCAGCTTGCCGACGCTCCAATTCGAGGTTCGCAAATTCCGCCCGAACCAGAGGCCAGTTCCTCGCTAGTTGGCTTTGTCGTTTGGCATAGCTGGTTGAATCCGTCTGGCTCTCGACGGCACTCCCCTGAATTAAACTTTCAGATTTGTGGCGACATTGGATGGCACTAAGCAAAGCGGAGCGTTGACGAAGAAATTCAGTTGTCCCCGCCGGGAACCAGTCGACATTATCACGTAATAGTTTCAGATATTGCAACTCCACCCAGGAGATTGGTTTGCCATTTACAGATGCGACTTGGTCATCGGTTGCTGCGGGCGCACTTTCAATTAACTTTATACAGCTGTCAAAGTGAGCCAGGGTGAATGCGTCTTGTTCTACGCGGTCTGAAGATAGGTATTCCCAAACCAACTGCAACCACTGAGTCCGGTTGTATTGCTGGAGTGACTCCGAAAGTTCAACCGGAGCCGGCGGAGGTGTAGCTTGTGTGCCTTCTGCCGTTCCTGGGGCTCCACCATCGGGCGTCGCATTATCAATCGGTGCCGGGTAAAGAAACGCAAGAAATTCTTGGAGCCGAGCGGCGGGGGCTTGGGGGTCCGTCAATTGCTCGATGCTAATCAACCGGTCATTCGTTTTTGTTTCCGACAATGAATGTCGATCAAACAAAACCTCAATTTCGGATTTTAGCTTTTTAAATATCTTTTGACTTCTTGCACTGTCTGAATCTGCTCCGTATCGCGCCATTTCAAGTCGTAACAAACGAGACTCAATCATGCTCAGATAGTTAGGCAAGAAATCCAATTTAGATTTTCGACTCGAAAAGGTCGCCCATAAGGGGCCAAGCTCTGCGCGACGGTATTCAGGTAAATTGATGACTGGGGCATCCGCATCTCTGCCTCGATCCCAAACCACCGAAACGTCCTTCAGGTCGATGGGAGATTCTGTGATAATTTGAGGTGACTGCATTGAATTTCGGTTGTCCGAAGTCCACTTGGAAACTGATTTTTCGACATATTGAAAGAGATCGCGAAGTGCAATCTGGTCATCTTGAGCCTGAGCAAACCCGTCAAGACCGCGAGACACAAAGAAAGTGAAAACGGAGCTGCCAAGCTCCGGGGCGTACCAAGATTTTTGCTGATCGCCTGCTGAAACAATGACCCACAATCGGTCAATATTGTTTGTTTTATCTGCCTTCATTTTTTGCAGAAGGGCACGGATTGCCTCACCGACGGAGGCTCGATCTCGGTTTAATATCGCGCTTTTGTCAACTTCGCCAATGTCGAGCATCAGAACGCGATTGACTGAACCGTTGTCACTCTTAAGCTCTGCTTTGCAAATACGGTCTAGCCATCCACTCAGATTTGTCCAAGCTGGTTCTTGTAGTTGGCTTTCGGCAGATCCGTTTCGGGATAATTTGATCTCATTGTTAGAGTCTATTAACACGTCAGCGCTGATGAAAAAAAGCGCCGTATCTTTGTTAGGGCCCAGCTCTGAAACTGGTCCTTTGGGGAATTCATAGACGCGGGCCAGGTGGTCGTTGTTGGCTCCGACGTGGGTCACTGATTCAGTCGAATAGAGCCCAGATGACTGGACATCAGGATTAAATTCCGCGTCGACTTCGTTTAAGAGGACCAAAACAGTCGTTTTCATGGGCTGGATCAGATCCAGCCCCCATTTGCCAGCAAACGCAAGTGCAACTAGCGTCAATGTGAAAGCAAGTCCTTTTACCAGAGGGCCGAGGCGCATTGGTTCATTTGGGGCAGATTGTCGTACCAATTTCTTTGCTTTGGGGGGATTACTTGACCCCGAAGTGTTTTCTCGCCAGTTTTTCGCGGCCATCTAAATCAGATCTCCCGTGCTGGTTATGCCGGTTTTATGGATGGCATTTGTTCGCTCGTGTTTGACGACTATGCCGCATCTTCCCATGGAATATCACATTCTAAGGAATCCTACCTTTGGATGCGATATTCTAATTTAGAATATAATTACGATGATGCGCTCTTTGGGAGATTCTGATGCGTCGTTTTGCCTCCGTTTGTTTAGCGATTACATTTCTGGTTACAGGGATGGTTGTTTCAGTTTCGCAGGGTCAAGATAAAACGGGACCCGTGCCAAATGCCTTGTTTAATCCGGATGTTGCGACGGTTTGGCACAAACTTGGAATCCCACAAAGTGTGGGGCGATTCAAGAAGTACCGTGAAAGCCGAGTCAACCGCAAAGGCACCAAGCCCGGCAAAGAAACGAAACCAAAGCTGGTTAAGCTGACTGATCCAGCCAACTTGGCTCCCGAGGCTCCTAAGATGCTACAGGCAGCAGCTGAGATCAAGATGGCTGAAGACCTGGCACCCCAAAAAATTAAAGCCTTAAAATATTTGGCAACCCTCGGCTGCGGTTGCTACGACAAAGATGGGGCGGTTGAGGCTGCTGTCTTAGAGGCCATGGATGATTGCACTGTGGAAGTTCGTAAAGAAGCACTCAATCTGGTCTTGGCTCAGGTGAGCGGCGGTCAATGTGGATGCCAGTCAACCTGCAACGCAAAATCATGTTGCTCAAAACTGATTTACGAAAAACTCGAAGAGAAGGCCAACAAGGTCGACGATACCGG
>JAQWLH010000131.1 GCA_029247405.1 Mariniblastus sp. | reverse complement strand
AAGGGTTTCTATTTGTTCAGGTCACCAATCAAACAAGCGGCTTGGACATCATTCGCAAACCACTAACTGCCGATCCCAAAAAGACAACTTCCGGTTCGAGTAAACCGACGACCACCCCCAAGGCTCCATCGCCTGCAGATCAGGAAAAAGCACTTTGGGAATCAGTTAAGACTGGGAAAGCTCCCCTTTTTATTAACGCCAACAATGCGGCAACGGTTGCGTATGTCCTGCGGTTCATGAAGGACCACGAAAAAGTCAAACTGAACTTAATCACCACCGGCGCTAACATTTATGAATTGCTCGACGAAATCAAATCGAACAAGAACATCCAAGTAGTTCTTACCCCTTCGATTGATCGGGTGCCGTACACAAATGATCTGATGAATGTGCCCCAGATGCTGGCTGAGAAGGACATCCCATTTGCGTTTTCGATGTCAATGAATGGCTCACAAATGCGGAGCGGACAGGACGACCCGTTATTCCCGCTGGCAATGTTGGTGCGATCAGGACTTGATCGTGAGACGGCCTTAAAGTCTGTTACACTCAAACCCGCCCAACTCATGGAAATTGAAAAAACCCATGGCTCGCTTGCTAAAAACAAAATGGCCAACCTTTTGATTTTTGACGGCGACCCTCTTGCAACCGGCAACCGACTCGAAAAAGTAATTTTGAATGGAAAGACGATCCATGAAAACTAACCCAAATCACAGCTCATTTGCATCGGTTCCTTTTGCAATTGTCACTTGTCTAATAGCGACTTTTGTTTGCGGCTGCCTTACGACACAAACGTTTGCGCAGGAAAAAAGACCTCGGCGACGCCCTCCCGTAAAAACCGAAGATGCCCCCAAAAATACAGACAAGGCAACCACCGAATCTAAAGACTCGGAACCCCAAAGGGATGGTGAAGTCCTCGCTATCGTTGGTGGAGACATCCACACGGTGTCTGGCCCTGTCATACGGCAAGGAACAATCCTCGTCAAAGACGGCAAAATCATCGAGGTTGGCCAAACGGTAGCGATCCCTGAAAATGCAAAAATTATGGATGCCAAAGGGAAAACAGTCACTCCGGGTTTTGTCGCCATCAGCATGAGCCGACTGGCCGTACGCTCCACACCAACAGGCAAAGACAAACTGGCCGATGCTTTCGACCCATTTGACCGAAACATCAAGTATGCGTTGGGAGTTGGCATCACGACGGGCTGCATGGAACTCTCAACCGGCGGTCGAGGATTTCGCCGACGAGCGGGCGAACCCGAGGCTCTGTTTTCCGGCTTGGAAAAACCTGCCGTTGAATATGTCACCGAATCCATGCTTGATTATGGTGATGAAAACACTTCCTTGTGCCCATGCTGCGGCTTGCCCATTCTGCCAACTGAGCCGATCACTCCAACGCCACCTCGAACTGCGACACCGCGGAAGATGGCGGTCATCAAGTTGAGTTACGGCAATTTAGATGCAATGCTCGTCAAAGAAAATGCTTTTTACAGCCCCTCACCCGGTGCTTTGAACGGAGCATTGAATAAACATAATTGGCGAATTGCCATTAAAAAAACCAAAGAGGCAATCGCCACTAACGAAAAAGCAGACAAAGAAAAAGCTGCCGCGGCAAACGCCAAACCTTCCACCAAGACGGCCGGCTCTTCCAGCTCAAGCACCAGCACCGCAAAAAAGCCCACGACCAAAAAAGTCTCTGTCAAACCCGAATTGCTGGCTTTGATTAAGGGTGAAACGGTCATGCGTGTCCGAGCCAACAGCGTCACGGAAATCCGGGACATGGTGAATTTGGCGAACGAACTCGGCTACGGCATCGTCATTGAAGGTGGAATCGAAGCTTGGGCAATCGCCCAGGAACTGGGCGCCGGCGAGGTTGGTGTTATTTATACCCCTCGACAAAGACGGAACCCACGAGATGGTTTTGAAAAAACATCCGGGAGTTTTGTTGAGTCACCCAAGCTTTTCCAGGAAACGGGGGTTCCCTTCGCAATCGCAACCCTGAGCAACTCAATCAGCATGAATGGATTGGCCGGGCGTGATTTGACCAGCCTTCCCCTTGAGGCAGCATTCGCTGTTCGAGGAGGTGCGAGCGAAAGACAAGCTCTTGAAGCAGTTACCATGGCACCAGCCAAAATGATGGGTCTTGATGACCGCATTGGCAGCATCGAAAAAGGGAAGGACGCAGACATTCTCATTCTCAACGGAGCACCACTCGACTACCGCACCTATGTGGAACAAGCGATCGTGGCTGGTAAGGTTTCTTATGATCGTTCAAAAGACCGAGTCTATCCTGTATACGATCGGCAGTGACCAAACGCTGAGAACCATCATTTCGCAACAAAAACATTTGCTACTGAAAATTTCTGGCTTGCGGGGCAACATATTTGTGGTCCCCGCGCATTACCATTTCGTCGGGGCAAGAAGATAACGTTCGCTTGGCTTTTGCCCAAGCCTACGAGTTTCGATCTCCGTCCTCCCCAATCTCCAAGACGCCCAACTCGCCAAAGCGATTTTATTCAAAATTTGGAACCTTCGAGGCCCGCTTGCTATCTGAATGGCTAGGGAACTGTCAGCGTCATCGCAAACCACAAACTGGGCTCTTAACGACTTTGCGGACTTTCTGGCGGCACCGACGCCAAACTGGGGGGTCTTGGGCAAGCTTGACGGTTGGGTTAATACGACGGGCGGACGCGCAACCTAACTGCCGATAATTAAACACATACGTTTCGAACTTATGTTTTTCTGGCAGCAAGCCACCTCGTTGTTTTAAATCGGTGAAATTCCCTGGAATTTTCGCAATGAAACATTTCTTTATCCTTGTCGTATCGGCGCTGGCTGTTGCAATGTCAACAACGTTTTGCGCGGCCGATTTGGTCCTCGACATTAGTGGAGTCGCAGGATCTGGTGTGACGACTTGGGAGTTCAGCGGCGAAGATGTAGCAGGCGCACCAGAGCAGTTCAATTTCGAAGTGGGAGCGTTGAGCGGATTTGGCGATCCCCCTCTTGATGATTCAATTTTTGCTCAGCAGGGTGACCTGTTTAAGACGACCTGGAACTCGACGGACAACAAATTTATGGATGTCAGTGCCGGCATCACTGTGACGACTGCTGCTGGGACTCGAAATATTAACAAGTTCTTTTGCAAAGAAAATTTTGCCTTAGATGATATTGGCTTTTACGTAGACGGCAGTTCAGATTTAGAATTCGCAATTGGCGAAACTGTAACATGGAACGGGTCCTTAGACTTATCCATCGACCTGAATGACTTTAACCAAGGCAGCTACACCTTTAACTACTTTGCGTTCATTTTTGATACACTCGATTTGACAGTCAACATCAGCGAGGCATCTGCTGTTCCGGAACCTTCGACCAGCCTCTACATCGGGCTTACTTGTCTCACGGTGCTTCTGCGCCGGCGAAAAAGGCTCCCCTTGCCTCAGTAACACAGCCTGTCCGCATCCGGAATAGGGCCTCAGATCTCCACCTGAGTCAGATGATTGCGATGCCGCGAGGATTTTCCACAGATTGGGCGCGTTTTCACCAACCGTCGAGTTGTGTATCTTTGTTCCTGACTTACTGTAATTATTGTTAGGAATCGTTATGCCAAAAACTGGCACAGTTGCTATTTTGCCAGGCGACGGGATTGGTCCCGAAGTCACGGAACAAGCCATTCGGGTGATCGAAAAACTAAACTCCGATTATTCAGCAGGATTGGAATGCAAAATCGCCCCGGTGGGTGGAGCGGCCTACGATCAGCATGGGCACCCGCTACCGCCTGAAACACTGGAAATCGCCAAGTCATCTGATGCCATCTTATTGGGTGCTGTTGGCGGACCGAAATGGGAATCAATCGAGCGCGAACACCGTCCGGAACGTGCGTTACTCTCTCTCCGGAGCGAATTAAAACTTTTCTCAAACTTGCGGCCCGCGATTCTATTTCCTGAGCTGGCCGATGCTTCCACGTTAAAGCCGGAAGTTGTCTCGGGGCTCGACATCATGATTGTCCGTGAGCTGACTGGTGGAATTTACTTTGGCCAACCTCGTGGAATTAAAACCGAAGAAGATCAAACACGGACCGGATTCAATACGATGGTCTACAATGAATCCGAAATCAAACGAATCGCCCACTCGGCATTCAAAGTAGCTCAAGCTCGTGACAAACGAGTCTGTAGCGTCGACAAGGCCAACGTGATGGAAGTTTCTGAGCTTTGGCGCGAGGTCGTTACGGTTGTCAGTTCAGAATACCCTGACGTTCAATTATCTCACATGTACATTGACAACGCATGCATGCAGCTTGTGCGGGCCCCGAAACAATTCGATGTAATTGTGACGACGAACTTGTTCGGGGACATCTTGTCCGACGCAGCTTCGATGTTAACTGGCTCGATTGGCATGCTACCCTCCGCATCTTTAGATGAGAATAACAAGGGAATGTACGAACCTGTTCATGGCTCCGCTCCCGATATTGCTGGACAAGGTATTGCTAACCCACTGGCAACCATTCTTTCAGTTGCAATGATGATGCGAACGACATTTGAAAACATTGACGCAGCCGATCGCATTGAAAAAGCTGTTCAACAGGTCTTGGCAGATGGCTTGAGAACCAGCGATATCGCAGGCGAAGGGTCGGCCCCCATTTCGACCAGTCAAATGGGTGAGGCGATATGCGAAAAACTTTAGATTGGACGAATATAGATCCCAATGGAACGGATTACCAATCAAGCCTGAAACGTGTCTTTCGATAGATGAAGGCGAGGACTATGCGGCCCTCGACTCCACCATCATCTTAGGCCCTCCAAGCGTCCCCTTAGAGCTTAACCGGACCCTCTTTGCACAAATTCGCCAGCCCGAAGGAATCAAGCTGGTGCCCCATTGCGTGAGCAATCGCCAGCCACAATCGGGTTGTTGAGACGCGATTCACTTTAGTGAATCGCCCCATGTTAAATCCAAATCCCCCCCCCACCATCAACATGGGGAGATTATCGAGCGTATGAGAGTTACCATGCCCCAACTCGTTGGTCCAAACAACCAGCGTATTGTCCAGCATTGAACCGCCCGTCCCCGGTTCTTGGGTGGCCTCAAGTTTCTTACACAAATAGGCCATTTGCTCGCAGTACCACGTATTAATCCGCCGCAGTTTATCCTGTGAAACTGTTTTATTATCTGGATCATGTGATAGTGAGTGATGGCCTTCTTCGACGTCCAACCATCTCATCCGCGCCCCACCAACAGACTGTGTAAATTGGAGTGTCGCAACGCGATTCAAGTCATTCGCGAACCCGTTGACCAACAGATCCATCTGCATCTTTGCCAGTTGTGGCATATTGTCATTGGTATCAACCACGTTGTTAGGAAGCTTGAGTGGCTCGACTAGATACTCAGCTTGATCTGACATTTTCAGGTCGTCGCCCATTTGTGCGACAAATCGCTTGTGCGAGTCGAGTAACTTTAAGTCGCGTGTATCAACTCCAGTTCTAGATCGCTCGATTTCTTTTTGTACATCACCGAGTACGCTCAAGAGATTTTCACGATCTTTCATCTTCCCGTACATTTTATCAAACATACGGTATGGATTGCTGATCGGTGCGACGGGTTGGTTAGGACCGGCATAACACATTCGAGTCCAAGGATCGGCTTTGTCAGGAACGCGAACACCGTACTCAAGCGATCCAAATCGAGTTTTAGCTGAATCGCTGGATTGTAAATATTTCTTGATCTCCTGATCAATTGAAATCCCCTTGGCCCACCCGGCAGGCTTGTCACTTCCCCCCTGAATATTTCCCTTGAAAAGCTCATTGCCCGTTAATAGACAACTCATTCCACGCATATGGTTGTCACCGTCGCCGCGGATCTTGTTACAAACCCCATGGACCAATAACGTTTTTTCACGAAAAGCCTCGAGAGGCTTGAGCACTGAGTCCATTTCAAAATCTGGCCCCTCAGTTTTTGGCCAAAAACCATCGCGGACCATCCCGTTCGGGGAGAACATAATCACCAAACGCTTAGGTGTTGGGTCGTCCCGATCAGGTGCGATCCAATTCAAACCAGCCCAATTGGAAAGCCCGGGAAATGCCAAGGCAACCGCACCGGTTGTTTGAAGGAATTCACGACGTATGACTTTGTTCTTCATGCCTGACTCATTGTATTAATAATTCAAATATCAAATATGTAAGTGCTTTGTTCAGCCCAACCCTGTTTTGCTCAACACCAACCCATCGCGACAAACATCACTCCCCTAGATCATGTTCGATGAACACAAGCGAAAGGTCGACTAAAAGTTTTTGCACATTAAATTCATTTTCAACAAATCGCTGATGAATCTTGTCTAGCTGACCTTCGCCATAAGCATCAATTGACTGCTTGGCATAATGATTAAAGAGTTGCTGAATAAAACTTCGTTGGGCCATTTTGTTATTGGCCAAGAATTTGGCTAAATCCCGCGCACCATTTAACTCAATTTTTTTTCCATCAGGAGTTTTGTAAACCGAGGAAACATCAATTGGCTTTTGCTTTTCTTCGGTTCGGTACCGACCGACCGCATCGTAGTTTTCCAGACTAAACCCAAGTGGATTAATTACGCTATGGCAATTCATACATGCTGTTTCCTTGGTTTGATGCGAAACACGCTCTCGCGTGGTCATCTTGGGATTAAATTCTTCGGTTAACGGTTTTACGTTGTTAGGGGGTTGGCGTAGTCGCCTCCCAAGAAGGCTCTTGGCAACAAAAACTCCACGGTGGATCGGAGAGCTATCTTTATGGTAGGCGAACCCTGTCATGAGGTAGGGATGGGTCAAAATACCGGCCCGTTGATCTTGGTTGACTTGCATTTTCTGAAACCCCTCTTCATCACCTTCTCGCTCCAGCTCATAGAAATCAGCGATTCGCCGATTGGCGACGAGGTAGTCCGCCAAGAACAAGTCACGAAAATCCGATTTTTTGCTCCAGACAACCTCATCAAGGTAGAGGAAGAGGCTGTCTCTTAAGTCAGCCACCAGGGCTTCGTCAAAATTTGGAAACGCCTGTTTGTCTTTGGTCGCATTGGAGGCCTTGTCCATTTTTAACCAATAACTAAAGAACGAATAAAGCTTTTGTTTTGACCGTGGGTCCCGGGTCATCCGTTCTACTTCGGCAGCCAATACGGCAGGTTTCGCGAGATTTCCCTGTTGAGCCAAATCATAG
>JAQWLH010000125.1 GCA_029247405.1 Mariniblastus sp. | reverse complement strand
AGAAGCATCGAGATTTGATTCAATTGAAAATATTCGTCGACGGCACGGCGACAGCCTTCCCAATGACCGTAGTCATCAATAATCAACACCCCACCCGGGACAAGCTTCGGGAACAAATGCTCCAGCTCGCATCGTGTCGATTCGTACCAATCTGTATCAAGACGAAGCAGACTGATTCGGTCCGGCGTCTGGAGCGGTAGAGTCTCTTCGACTTTTCCCTCGACAAAGCGGATATTGCCCATTGGATAGCCAGTCTGATTCATCGTAGATTTGACCTGCTCCAAGCCTGAGCAGCACCAGACGCTCGTTGAATCACAACGATCCTGTTGGTGCATTAACTGCTGAGCTGATTGACCTTGGAAATCAACGTCCTGTTCGGTTGGCTCAGACATCCCATCGTAGGTGTCATACATCCAGAGCGTCCGTTCGGTCGAATCGTTGGCAACCAACGTCCTTGCAGCCGCACTCATACTGCCCCCGCGCCAAACTCCGCATTCAACAAAATCACCACCAATTTGATTCTTCGTTATGTATTCCACAGCAGAGCAAAGCGCTAAAATTCGCTCTGGGGACGTCATGGTCAAACCATTCACATCCAAGATGGTTTTCAGTTGAAACAGGGTTGCGTCGGGCAGTTTGTCTTGAAGCTCTTTTAGTTTGACCGCCTCAGATTGCGCAGCATAATTGCCCCCTCGAGTTCGAGGCGTTTGCCGAGCACGCATTTTTCGCATAAGCGATTTCAATATTTGACCCTTGATCTAAACAGGAGGAAAAATCCGAAAGCCGGTTTCGACCTCAAAAAGTGCGAACTCGTTGCGCTGTGAGTTCGATCCACTTAGTGGTTTATCAGATACAAAATCATGCGTAAATACAGTTTCGATCAACCTTGGTCCAACGACGTGAGTTGGTTAAAGTTGGCCAACTGAGAATAAAAACTTGCTTCCCCTCAAACGCGTGCTAGCAAAACCAACCCATGCCCCTAAAAACGCCAATTGCATTTTGCATATTTAACCGTCCAGCATTGACGGCAAAAGTGTTTGAATCGATTCGCAAAGTGGCACCCGAGCGTCTGCTCGTTATTGGAGACGGTCCAAGAGCCGGAAACCGGGAAGATGAACTTCGAGTCCGCCAGAGCAGGGCGGTCCTCGAGCGAATCGACTGGAAATGCAAACTCGAAACTAACTTGAGCGACAAGAATCTTGGCTGTAAATCTCGCATGGCCAGCGGATTAACTTGGGCCTTTGAGCAATCAGAAGAATTGATCATCCTCGAGGACGACTGCCAACCAGACCCAACTTTCTTTTCGTTTTGCGAACAGTTGCTCGAGCGTTACCGTCATGACGATCGAGTGATGATGATCAGTGGCAATAATTTTCAACCAAAATCGCCCCACGATTCCGACCCAGCACAACAACAAGCTGCTGAAAGCTATTACTTTTCAAGATGGCCGCATATTTGGGGATGGGCTAGTTGGCGACGGGCTTGGAATCATTTTGATGTCAACATAGAGAGTTGGCCACAAACAAAACAACGTGGCCAATTGAAAGACTTATTCCGTTCTGACGAGGAGTACCAACATTGGGCTTCACTGTTTGACCAAGTTCATGCTGGAAAAATTGACACTTGGGATTTCTCTTGGGCTTATGCGTTTTGGAGAAACAAGGGGCTTTCCATTTTGCCAACCTCCAACCTGATCAGTAACCTCGGATTTGGGCCCTCCGCAACGCATACGGTCGACGTCAACTCGAAACTTGCCAACTTAAAAACTGAAAGAATCGAAACGATAATTCACCCTGACCATGTTGAACCCAATCTCGCTGCTGACTTGTACACATGGGAAAATATCATCTCGCCACCATCTCCCACTCGGGAAATTCACAATCGTCCTAAATGGTATCGCAGACTGTTTGGGCGCAGCAAACCAACCTCTGTCCCCCAAAGCATTTAAACTCAAGCACGACAACAATGAATTCCTACGCTGCATCGCTTCATGAACATTGCAATTATCTCACCTTACGCCACAGTCGTTCCGCATTTTGAGACCGAGTTGGATATCGCTCAACAACACCTTGATCAAGGTGATTCGGTCCAATTCCTTCACTGCCTGGGAGGACTACAAAACTGCGATTTTAATGCGGAGCGAGAACTAGAGCGCTGCAGTGAGTGTGTCGGTCGCCGGAAAATGGGACTTGAAATGCTCGAAAGCAAGACGCTCCCGGTGTTAAAGGATTGCTGTTCTTTTGAAGATAAAGTCAAAAGTGATCTAAAATTCAATTTCGATTCAGTGGAAGATCTAATCGATTACCAAATCGAGGATTTTGATATTGGCTATGCGGTCCTTTCTTCGGTGGTCTCCATTTGTCGAGACCCAGAACCCGACCTTATCGAGCATGCAGAACTCGTCCGTCGCTTCATCAAGACAGCTTGGCAGGCTTACTCTCAAACAAAGGAACTTCTTCAGGACAACCGCAACTCAGGAAACGCAATCGATCGAGTTTACGTTCTCAATGGCAGGTTTTCTGCAATGCGAGGTGTTCTCAGAGCTTGTCAAAGCGAAAGTGTTGACTGTTTCCTTCATGAACGAGGCTGCGACGGCGGACACTATGAACTTTTGAAAAACCATCTACCTCACGATTTGAAAATGATCCCTCGGGCAATTGAAGACCGCTGGGTCGAAGCGGCGTCAAACCCTCAACGTGAGCAGATCGCCACAACCTGGTTTCACGATCGGGTCAATCGAGTAGAAAAAGTCTGGCATTCCTTTGTCAAGAATCAGGAGCAAGACCGTCTCCCGGATGGATTTAACACAAATCTAAAAAACATTTCCATCTTTTGCTCGTCTGATGATGAATTTGTTGCGATTGGAAAAGCCTGGCACAATGAGATGTATGCCAACCAAGTCGTTGCGATCGATCAAATCTGCAAGGATCTTTATTCCATTCAACCGCAAACCCGAATTTATCTACGTGTCCATCCGAACCTGAAAGACGTCACGAACCAGCGAATGACGGACATGCTATCTTTGGAGCATCCGAACTTGACGCTAATCGCCCCCGATGCGCCAATTGATACTTATGCTTTGCTTCGTGCCAGTGACACGATCGTGTCATTCGGATCGTCGGTCGGCAGCGAGGCAGTTTTTTGGGGTAAGCCGTCGGTATTACTAGGGCCTTGCTTTTACGAAAAACTCGGCGGCATCTACCGGGCTCACACCCACGAAGAGACGATTGAGTTGCTCTCTCAGGAGCTGATGCCGGGTGAAAAAGTTGGTGCATTAAAATACGCATACTGGTTTCAAACACGCGGTTTTCCACACAAGTATTTTCAATCAACAGGTCTGTTTGAAGGCAAATTCAAAGACCAAGTGCTGTATGCGAGGCCCGCTCATGCGACGGGGCTCGATCGCATCAAGAACAACTTCAAACGAATCTTCAGACCGAGATAAATAATTCTCTTCATTAGGGAACTCCAATGTTGAAGCTGGTCCCTAATGAAAATAACAAGGCTCATGAATCCGTTTAATCGCGATTCAGCTCGTTCAATACGGGACATTTCAGAGCTTAGGTAACCCTCGACCCAAGGATCAGCTTTCAATGGTTTGAGACGCACTGTTCAATCAAGCCCACCACAGATTATCGTTTAAATTCCGGGCAACCTTTGAAGCTCCACCAAACGGCAGCTATTTGCCCAAGTTTTCGAGCACGAATTGGTTAATTGCTTGCAAGTTCGAGTTGCAGCACACTAAGACGGGCTGTCACTGAGAGACGGGCTGTCACTGAGGAACATCCCACAGGGACTCAAGTGAGCAAAAACCGAAACTAGCTCTTCAGCCCCCTCCTCTTGAGATGGAAAAAAGTGCTGGCAGTTTTGCTGGTTGTCTTTGCTGAATCATTAAGAAAATTGAGGGAAACATTCGTATTGTTGGTTTCTTGCATCTTGGATAGCCTAAACAGATTGCATCAAGACGGGGAAATCCCCACCAGGGACCATTCCCCGCACAGAACAAGGATGTTCTGAGCTAAAAATACATTTTGGAATTGGGCAGGTTTGCTTCTCAGCATCCTGTTCAGTTAGATCGTTGTCAGGCCACCGCCAATTTGCACCGATTTTCCATGCAAGGATCGCATAAGGAAACCGAACATGCTGCCTTACGGTAAACAAACGATTGGCCAGGACGATATCGATGCAGTCATCGAAGTTCTGCAATCTGACTGGCTGACCACCGGCCCCAAAGTTATCGAGTTTGAATCTCAGTTTGCACAAACAACAGGCGTCTCTCAAGCCGTTGCCGTGAGTAGTGGAACCGCAGCACTGCATTGCGCGATGTTCGGTGCCGGGATTGGAAAGACTGAATCCGAGGAAGTCATTGTCCCCAGCATCACATTTGTTGCGACCTCCAACGCTGCAATCTATCAAGGTGCCAAACCCGTTTTTGCGGATGTCGATCCAAAAACACTTTTGATTGACCCCGATGATGTTCGGCGCAAGATCACTTCACGCACCACCGCTATCGTCGCCATGGATTACGCTGGCCAACCGTGCGATTACGAAGCGTTACGGGCGATTGCCAATGAATACAACCTTGTTTTGATATCTGACGCTTGCCATTCTCTCGGCGGCTACCTTGACGAACAGCCCATCGGAACTCACGCCGACTTTACCTGCTTCAGCCTGCACCCCGTCAAACAAATCACAAGTGGCGAAGGCGGTATGGTCGTAACCCATGATGCCCCAGCTGCCGCCAGAATGAGGGAATTCCGAAACCACGGAATCACCACTGATTTTCGGGCACGCGAAAAATTGGCAAAACATCAATATGCAATGGAATCACTAGGATTCAACTACCGACTGACCGATATCCAATGTGCCTTGGGCCTCTCACAACTTAGCAAGCTCGCCCGATTCACTCGGCGACGAAACGACATCGCGCGTTTTTACCGTGTGCTACTCAGCGAGGTCGAACATATCGAGACCCTGCCGACCCGCCAAGGCGTTCTAAACGCTCATCATCTTTTCGTGATCAAATGGAACGCCCAATTATCTGGCGTCACACGCGATAAAGCTTTTAAAGCGATGAGAGAAAGAGGGGTCGGCGTTAACGTTCACTACCAGCCCGTTTACCAACATCCGTTTTACATCAGGCAATTTGGCGATCAAAACGGCAGTTGTCCAAACGCAGAAGCAGCTTACTCGCAGATTCTCTCGTTACCAATATTCCCAGGGATGATCGAAACAGATGTGCGGCGAGTCGTCACTGAACTACAAGAAATCGGCAAATTCAATGTCCCCAAACGAAAAGCCGCATAAGGATTGAAGTAAGCCGATTGCACGGCCTATCAAGGCGTCAGGCAAACAAAACAGAAACATTGCGATGAAAACAGTTGCCATTATTCAGGCCCGACTCGGAAGTACTCGGCTTCCCAATAAGGTTCTGCGCGACGTTGAAGGCCGAACCATGATTGAGCGAGTCGTCGCCCGAGTCGAACAATCGGAACAAACTGACGAGATTGTGATTGCCACCACCGAATCATCATCAGACCAACCGCTGGTAGACTTTTGCAACTCTCGCCGCTGGAATGTTTTTCGCGGTAGCGAGAACGATGTGCTCAGCCGATACGTAGGGGCCGCAACTGCATTCTCGGCTGACCAGATTGTCAGAATTACGTCAGATTGCCCTTTGATTGACCCCGGCCTGATCGATGACGTAATCCAAGTCTCAAAAATTGGCATACAGGTCGACTATTGCTGCAACTTTTACCCTCTAAGACGCTACCCACGCGGCCTCGATTGCGAAGTGCTTACTTTCGAAACGCTCAACCGCATCGATCAGCTGGCTACCCAGCCTGACTATCGTGAGCACGTCACTCTCTACGCTTATCGAAACGCTCGTCAATTCTTGATGGGATCTGTGACTGGAGAGAACGATAATTCGAACCTGCGCTGGACCGTCGACACGGACGGTGACCTCGAGCTCATTCGCGCAATTTATCGACATTTCGCCGCTGCAGGCCAAGAGGAATTCAACTGGACTGACATTGTGACGGCTTACCAATTAAATCCGCAATGGCATGAGATCAACCAGCACATATTGCAAAAGGTGGCTTGATGAGCGTTCACCGCATGAAACTCTTGATTCGAGCCGATGCGGGTCCCCGTGTTGGGACGGGTCACGTCATGCGTACTCTGGCCCTCGGCCAATCCTGGCAGCGATTGGGGGGCGATGTTGCATTTGCTTGCGGCGATCTACCCAACGCCTTGATCGCCAAAATTCAAAAACAAAACTTCGACGTTTACAAACTCAATCATTCTCGTTGCGACGAATCAGACGCTGAAGAAACCGTGGAAATTGCTCACGCCTTTCAGCCGAACTGGTTAGTTCTCGATGGATATCAATTTGGCGACCACTTTCAACAAGCGATTCGACATGCGAGCAAACTTTACGACAACCACTTCAAAATCTTGGTGATGGACGACTATTGCCACGCCGACCACACACACGCTGATTTGGTCGTGAACCAAAACGCGTATGCGAAGAATAATCTTTATCCCATTGCCAAATCACAACCTCTGAAATCACCAGCAATCCTGACTGGATCGCGTTTTGTCTTGCTACGCAAAGAATTCCAAAGGCCTCCTCTCGAAGAAACCACCAAACCCATTGCTAAAGAAGCCAAGCGAATCTTGGTCACGTTTGGAGGTGCTGACATGGACAATTGGACTTTGGCATCACTCAAATCACTGTCTGATCTCGATCACAAAAAATTGATTGTGGATTGTGTGATTGGTTCCTGTTACTCTCACCTGCGTGAACTTGAAAAGTTTAAGGCAGCCACCAAGATAAGCCTGAGAATTCACCGCAATGTCGAACACATGTCGATCTTGATGGAGCGAGCAGATCTGGCAATTTCTGCAGGCGGGTCGACTTGCTACGAACTTGCTCGGTGTGGTGTTCCAACAATTGCAGTCCCGATCGCCGAAAATCAAATTGCTTTAGCAAGGGAAATGCAGCAACGAGGCGTCATGACCTGTGTGGAACTGGCACAAATGCCATTATCTCAAAACGGCCACGACCGAATTTCACAAAAAAGCACGGCCCCCGATTCCGAATTTTGGCTTGTCGCAGATCGAGAAAAACATAGCTCAGACAAACCCCAAAACGGTGACATGGACGGGGGCAGCAAAAGACACGAATTGTTAACTCAAACAATCCAGAATCTCGTGCTTGACTCTGAAAAGCGAGCCAAGATGTCTTCCCAAGGAATGAAATTAGTCGATGGCCATGGGGGAGATCGAATCGCGAAAAAGATGACATCGATGATGTACTCATTTCGTGTTGCCCAGCGGGCCGACGCGGAATTGATGTTGGGCTGGCGGAATGATCCAGAAGTACGTTCCGTTTCGTTCCGAAACGATTCCATTGCGATTAGCGCACATCGAAAATGGCTGGACCAGCGTTTAAGAGACCCCGCCACCACGATCTGGATCTCCGAAGACGAACGAGGAAATCCAGTCGGGCAAATTCGGCTAGAAACCTCGAAAGATTGCTCGACGGCAGTAGTAAGCATCATCGTCGATCAATCATTGCGCGGAAGAGGGATTGGGAAAACCATGATTATGCGGGCCGCTGAAGAATTTTTCTCAAAAACGACGGTCCGACAAATTGTGGCCCAAATTAGACCTGGCAATGTGGCATCGGAAAAAGCATTTCGAACCGCAGGATTCACTCCCATCCCGCCCACGATCGTCAATGGAAAGCTGGCCAACCAGTTTGCACTACAACGAGACCAACATGTGCAGCCTAGGGCGATCCAAAAATCAGCATGAACCTGTTCAACGTGATGATGCGTCTTGCATATATGCAACATACGAATAATGAATTGAGACAAAAATCATGCCTAACGAAAAACCCAAACTTCAAACTCATTTCCGAATCAACGACCACCTCATCGGCCCAGGTCAACCGGCTTATATAATCGCTGAAATGTCAGCCAACCATCATCAGGATTTCGATCGCGCTGTTGAAATCATTCATTTGGCCCACCGAGCTGGGGCAGACGCCATCAAGCTTCAAACCTACACACCCGACACCTTGACCTTGGACGCCGATCAACCGCACTTTAAGATTGAGCAGGGGTCGGTTTGGGACGGGGCACGACTCTATGAGCTCTACCAAAAGGCCCACACGCCCTGGGAATGGCAGCCCGAACTAAAAAAGATTGCCAACCAGTTTGGAATGGCACTCTTCTCAAGTCCATTCGATACAACTGCCGTTGATTTTCTCGAAAAGATGAATGTGCCAGCCTACAAAATTGCTTCATTTGAGATCATCGACATTCCGCTCCTAAAACGAGTTGCCGCAACAGGCAAACCCGTCATCGTCTCCACCGGAATGGCAACGATCTGCGAAATCGAACAAGCGGTGGCGACCTTGCGAGAAAATGGGTGTCAACAAATTGCGTTGCTCAAATGCACCAGCGCTTACCCAGCTCCGATGGAATCAATGAACCTGAACACCATCCCGGACCTAGCTTTTAGATTCCAAATTCCTGTCGGCCTCTCAGACCATACTTTAGAGACGCAGACTTCGATGCTCGCAGTTTGCCTGGGTGGCAGCATCATTGAAAAACACCTGACTATTTCCCGAAACGAAAGTGGACCTGACAGCAGTTTTTCGCTGGAACCCGATGAGTTTGCCAACATGGTTACTGCAGTGCGACAAGCTGAAACGACAATGGGCTCGGTCCATTATGGCCCCACAGAAACAGACAAGAACAACCTCGTTTTCCGTCGTTCACTTTTCGCTGTCGAGGACATCAAAGCTGGCGACAAGTTTACATCTGACAATATCCGCTCAATTCGTCCCGGGCAGGGACTCGAGCCAATTCACATTGACCAAGTCTTGGACTCTCGAGCAGCGGAAGCAATCTCCAGAGGAACTCCACTAACCTGGAAACACGTCGCTTAGCTCTCCCAACCCAACCAAGCTTTGAGCCCAAGAGCCGCGCGGCACTTGATTTCGCGGCTTTCGAGTTAGGGGCGCAACAAGCAAACGGTCTCAATGTGGACAATCCTAGCGAGATCGCGGCAACTGAATCTATTGGTAACAGGCTCAAACAACTGGCAGGCGTGAAATGGATTAAAAACGGCTAGCATTTTCTGCTTGACCCTCTAGCACGGCCACTCGATTGGATGCCATCGGGATTAAGACTGATCTTGGTCAAATCACCAATCAAAGATTAAAACATGTAGGTAAACGTCGCTTTCTGCACCCAGACTGGAAATGGATTTCCTCAACACTGTCGGCAGAATTGCATGGAAGCATACAGCGAAAAAACATTATGAAAAATCTCGGTCGAGCGTTGCGGATGACGCTCAAATATCGCTGGTCACTCGTCGGCTCGTTCATCTGTAGCGTCTTGGTGGCCGTTCTCTGGTCGCTCAACATGGGAGCCGTTTACCCGTTCATCGAAGTTGTTTTAAAAAGCCAATCTTTACATGAATGGATTGTTGAACAAGATGCTAACGGGGAAAAACTTCTCGCCGAAAAGAAAGCGGAGATCAAGAGTCTCAACAAAGAAATCGGGATAGCCCAACAAAGCAACATCGCGTCTTCCGACATCGCAGTGCTTCGAGCCAAGGTCAGCACTGCCGAGTACGACATCAAAATCCAGGAAGCCCAAGCCGCGGGGCGTGCAAAAATCGCTCCTTATATTGCGAAATACGCGCCCGAAAAACCATTCGCCACCCTCGCCGCACTAATGGGCCTGTTGTTTGTCGGCACCATTGGTCGAGGTGTATTCCTTATGGGCAGCATGGTATCCGTTGCCCGTGTAGGTCAGCGAACCATGCTTGACATGCAAAACAACGTATTTGCCAACGTCCTGAACATGGAAGCCTCGGAACTTGGCGTCAAAGGAACGGGGGATCTTATCGGGCGGATCCGTGGTGAAACGGGCGCCATCTCCCGTGCCATTGTCACGCTGTACGGCAAGACCGTTCGTGAACCACTCAAAATGATTACCTGCATGGTTGGTGCTGCCCTGGTCAACTGGCGACTTCTTCTCTTCTCATTACTGATCTGCCCGCTTGCAGGCTTCATTATGGTCCGCCTTGCTCGGGTAACTAAACGAGCCAATCGACGGGCGATGGAAGAATCGGCACGTCTGTTGAATCGACTTTATCAAGCGATGACTTACATGCGTGTGGTCAAAGCATTTACCAATGAAGACAATGAACGAGAACGATTTCAAGTCGTCGCCCGCGACGTCTACAAGAAGTCGATGCGGATCTCAATTTTTGGAGCCCTGTCAAGAATCAATAACGAGTTACTTGGCGTGACCATGCTGACGCTAAGCGTGCTCGTTGGAGGCTACCTTGTTTTGACGTCACAAACACATCTTTTTGGATTCCGCATGTGCGCCGCCCCGATGAGCTTTGGGGCCTTGATGATGTTCTTCACATTGATGATTGGTGTCTCCGACCCACTAAGAAAGTTAGCTGATGTTTACAACATGATTCAAGGTGGAGTTGTCGCGGCAGATCGAGTCTTTCCTTTGATGGATCAAATTCCGGCAGTTCGCAACCCGACAAACCCTCAACCAATTCCCACGGGCGAACTAGAAATTGAGTTCGACGAGGTTCGGTTTGAATATGAAGCTAACAATCCAATCTTAAAAGGCGTCAACGGCAAGGTACCTGCTGGTTCCTCTTTGGCGATCGTGGGGCACAACGGTTGTGGCAAAAGCACGTTAATTAACTTGATTCCACGATTCTTTGACACCCAGGGAGAACCAGGGCAGGGCAATGGAGCAATAAGAATTGGTGGTCTCGATGTCCGTGAAGTTGGACTCAAGGAACTGCGTCAAAAAATCGGCTACGTCACCCAACAAACGATGCTGTTCAACGATTCGATCGCCAACAACATCGCATATGGCCAAGATCAATTTGACTTTGAAGCTGTCCAGGCGGCGGCAATCAAAGCTCATGCACACGAATTTATCCAAGAACTTGACAAGGGCTATGAGACTTCAATTGGCGAACACGGCGGACGCTTATCGGGTGGACAACGCCAGCGAATTTCCCTGGCCAGAGCAATCCTAAAAGATCCGGAGATCCTGATTCTTGACGAAGCGACCAGTCAAATTGACCCAGAAAGCGAAAGACTCATTCACCAAACTCTCGCTGAGTTCATTCAGGGTCGAACGACAGTTGTGATTACGCATCGCGTTTCAACTTTGGATCTGGTCGATCGAATTATGTTAATGAAGAACGGTCAAGTGATTGACTGCGGCACGCACGAGCAACTCCTTGGGAGATGCGTTGAATATCGTTCGCTAAGAAATCTTCAAATGGAGGAAGTTGCCTGATGAGCACACACGCCCAAGGAATGAAGTCCAAGTGTTGCGAAAATGAACTTGGTGAACTTTCAAGATTCGAACAACTGCGAATTGCGACCGATGTCATTCGAGCGGAGGCCGACGCACTAAGCCGATTATCGACACGAATCCCCGATGATTTTTGCGAAGCGGTCAGCCTGATTAGACAATGCCCCGGCGTGGTCATTGTCACCGGAGTCGGCAAAGCTGGCTGGATTGGACAAAAAGTCTCAGCCTCACTTGCCTCGACCGGAACTCGCAGCCACTTTTTACATCCGGCCGAAGCGATTCATGGTGACTTGGGACGTGTCAGCCCAAATGATGTTGTCCTCGTATTTTCCAACAGCGGTGAAACGAACGAGATCATAAAACTGCTTCCAACCTTTGCAAAAATGGAAAACCCAATCATCGCAATCACCTCAAAACTTAAATCAACTCTAACGAGGTACTCTTCTCAAGTTTTGGATTACGGACCAACTCGAGAGGCTTGTCATCTTGAATTGGCTCCCACCACCAGTACGACATTGATGCTGGCCTTGGGAGACGCACTAGCCATGACCGTTTCCCGACTAAACCAATTGCGACCAACCGATTTTGCAAAAAATCACCCGGGCGGGTCACTTGGAAAACAACTTTCAATTGTTGACGAAGCAATGCGCCCCGTCGAACACTGTCGTGTCGCGAACGAAGCAGAGTCAGTTCGTGAAATTTATGTTCGACACAGTAGTCACCAACGCAGATCCGGCGTGATTCTAATCACCAATAACGACTCGGTGCTCACTGGAATCTTTACCGACAGCGACTTGGCAAGACTGCTCGCGTGCCAACAAGATGAGCTGTTTGACCGAGCGATTGGAACAGTCATGACGAGATCGCCGATTACCATCGCCTCAGGAAGCAAGACAGTGGTCGCCATTGAAACTCTGGCCTGCCGTAACTTGAGTGAGCTTCCAGTGGTCAACAATCTCGGGCAAGTGATTGGCCTGATCGATATAACCGATGTCGTCAATTCTTCGCCCTAAACGTCTACAAAGTTGATTGGTCGTGAGATTGACGGTGATTTCAGGTATTTATTTAAAAAAAACACGATAATCCCAACGGAGGATAATTCCCCACTAAACGTGAAACCGCTCCCAAGCCCAACCAGTAAACACCTTTTTACCGTGTTCATCTGGTGGTCAAACTTTCAATTGGATTTTTCTGGGGGTTTACCCAAAGGATTTCGGGTCGACCGGCCCCCCTTAACAGGCACTGTCGCTTGGAAATTGTCAATTGATGTAGCATACTAAGACGGAGAGACGAACGTCTCCATAGATACACACATTAAATGTTTTATTGATTCTTATTTTGAGGATTTGCCCATGCGTTCTAATTCAACTAGACGAGCCTTTACGCTTGTCGAATTGCTTGTGGTCATTGCGATCATCGGCATCCTAATTGGCATGTTATTGCCAGCTGTTCAGCAGGTTCGTGAAGCGGCTCGCCGTGCGACTTGCATGAATAACGCCCGTCAACTTGCACTTGCATGTTTGAACTTTGAGAGTGCTCATGAGCACTTCCCACCGGGCACCAATTACTGGCCTCAGAACGCAACAACGCGTTACCAGACCCCCTGGAATAACCGAAATTCGACTCCATGGAGAGGTAATTATCACGGCTGGGGTTGGTACATTCTTGACTTTATGGAGCAAAACAACCTTAAAGATGCATTCCAAGACGGCGTTGCTTGGGGTGAAGACATGATGGGCCCAGACGGGTTACATCTGACTGGAAAAGTAATTCCGGCGTTTGTATGCCCGAGTGATGTCGGTGATAGCGATTTGAACCAAACTTACTACACCAAGAATCAAGACCTAAAAACAGCAAAGTCGAACTACGTCGCTTGCACAGGCCACAACACTTGGGCTGGTAACCAAACGAGGACAAACAACTCACATCTTTGGGGAGTTATGCGTATCAACAGCAAGACAACATTTGCTGCCATCTCAGACGGTTCTAGCAACACCATTTTGATTGGTGAGCGTTCCAGCGGAGATGAAACTGGTGGCGGTGCCCGTCCCCAACAAGGAGCGATTTGGGTTGGACGTATGCATCAAGGCAACACCGCAGTTTCAGTTGCTGACGGGGGAAATTATGCTTGGGGTGGACGCGCCGGTGGCAACCAGTACGTTGTCAACGGTCGCTTTCGAAGTCGCTCCGTGGCATCCAGCGGTCACGTCACTGGTGCAACGGTAGCAATGGCTGATGGATCTGGACACTTTTTGTCAGACAATCTCTCAAACACAACTTTACGGAATATGGCGAAAATGGCGGACGGCAATATCGTTCAGGAATTCTAAGTTTAGTTGAAACGCTGAAGATACTTAAAGAAGCTTGACTGAACTGGTCGAGCTTCTTTTTTTTGATGTTTTGTAATGCCGCTAAATTAACCAAAAATCCTTTGAGGCCCATTAGACGGTTATCGGCAGCAGCAATCCCATGCAATGCAGGTCGTTGGTTCGCTTTCTGGTCAACGGATTAACGGTTTCGCTTGATAAATTGGCAACTGCATTGAAAGAATTGGTTGCGTTTAACCCCAGCGATCTCAAAAGTTTTGTCGCTGAAAAAAATTTACGTTTTCAAAGCACTAACGACGGTCCGTTTGTTTTGATATGATCATTAATGTTTATTAACCTTGAGGCAGGATTATGAAATCAAATAACACACGGAAACTTAACACATTCATTGGGATGCTTGTGCTAGGTTTGATTGTCGGCTGCGGTGGCGAAAACTTCTCCAGCGTTCCAGTATCCGGAACGGTCACGATGGATGGGAAGCCTATAGCCGGAGTCGCGATTACATTTTACCCAGAAGCCACTGAATCGACTTCCATTGTCGGTCCATTTTCAGAAGCCGTCACTGATTCTGAAGGTAAGTTTGAACTTAAAACTCGTTACGGCGATCCTGGTGCCGTCGTGGGTCAGCACAGAATCAGTTTCGAGTACGCTGGCGTTGACCCGGAAGATTTAGCCGCTGCTGAATCGGAACTGGCCGAAGCCAAAGCTGAAGGTGGCGATACCGCCGCAGCACAGGCGGCCGTTGACAAACAAAAAGGGGCGACGAAGGGAAAAATCAAAATTCCACGGCGTTACTCTGACGAACAGACTGAGGTTCTTTACACAGTTCCACCCGGTGGTGCTGATAATGTAGAGTTCCCTCTCACCAGCAAATAAATACCCTGATAATAGCGGCCCTCTTAACGAGGGCTTTTTTTGTTTACGATCACGGATCTCACCCAGATTGAATTTGAAATGGAAGAAAACTCGAAACCTATCGTCGCCGCTTGCTTTCCCAAACAAGTCGAAATCGAGGCCGGAAAAAAATACGCCTATTGCACGTGTGGCATTTCTGAAAATCAGCCATTTTGCGATGGGAAACACAGCGGCACGAGTTTTAAACCGATGGTTTTTGAGGCTACTGAGTCCGAAACAGCCTACTATTGTCAGTGCAAACACACCGGCAATGCACCCAAGTGCGACGGAACTCACAAGACAGTTGAACAGAACAAGTCCTAGCTGGAGATCTCCCACCGGTTGGCGGCTTTCCACGAACTAGATGGAGATTGAGCTTTCTCAAAGTTTAGTTTTGGAGGGGATTGAGTTTT
This sequence comes from Mariniblastus sp., assembly GCA_029247405.1. GTDB lineage: Bacteria > Planctomycetota > Planctomycetia > Pirellulales > Pirellulaceae > Mariniblastus. Next base: position 7,866 of record JAQWLH010000125.1, on the reverse strand, counting down.
TGAGTGACAATGAGTGACTCCCCCTCAGGCGATGGGCGCATCAAAGCATGCCACTCTTTAGCCTTTGATATTATTGTACCCCAGCTAATTTAGATCACGAACTCTTGACGGCACCGACCATGAGACATTGATGCCCGGCAAAAGCTTTTCAGCTTCGCTTTGAAAACAACTTTACTAACACACCCCTTTCTTCTGTTATGGCAGTTTGATTGAGCCAAATGACAAAGACAAACCATTTTTGGTTTTTTCAATTTGTAATTCGGCTAATTGGAATACTCGTATTCCTTTTACTCTTCGTCTACCCAATCATCAGCGGATGGTTAATCAGTTCTGGAAAGATGCCACTTGGAGTGACTCGACATTTTTGGATGATTGAGTTAGCTCAAACTTACCTGTTGCGTCTCCTGGGAGCACTGTGGATATTTTTTCTCGGCAGTTGCTTTGCAAGCTTTTTGAATGTTGTGGCATGGCGAGTTCCTCGCGGTCGAACGATTAATGGATCAAGCCACTGCCCTGACTGCGATCAGAGACTTAGTTTTCGCGACAACACGCCGATCCTTGGTTGGCTTCGCAACAATGGCCATTGCAGTAACTGTGGCTTGCCAATTCCAACACGCTATCTGATTGTTGAGTTTATCTTAGGCTTTGTTTTCCTGGGCATTGGGACGATTGAATTAGCTCTTGGTGGAATCAATCTGCCTTTTCGAACCATTGAAAAAATCGCTGGACTTGAACAACTCATCGCTGCCCCCCAATGGGATTTAATCCAATTAACATCCTACCACTTGACGTTGATTTGCTTGCTCTTCACCCTCGCATTGATCAAAAGTGAGAATTTAAAGGTACCGTATTCGGTTTGGATTACTGGGCTGATTTTTGGAACCCTAATCCCGCTTGTTTGGCCGAACGTTTCTTTAATCAATTGGAATTGGAGCACAGAGGTGTTGAGCGCTGACAGATTCTCTATCGACCAATACGCGACATTGGGGATCGGCCTTGTCGCCGGCGCAATCTTAGGTTTCATTGTCAACGGATTTGACAGGCGTTTTGTTCCCGAGCATCCCTACGTTTTTCAGAAGACCTTTATTTCAGAAGCGGTTGCGAGCCTTTCGTTAGTTGGGCTTTTTCTGGGTTGGCAATCAGCGCTTTCGATTGGATTAGCCGCGATGGGTGTTTCAATCATTCTCACTCTATTTACGCCACGTGCAATTTGGAGCAGTTTATCCACCGCAGTTTTTGCTTCTACACTGTTCCACCTGGTTGCTTGGCGACAACTGACCCAAAGCGGCGTCTGGCCAAGTGCCCAAGCAAGCGTATTGGTCACGCTTCTAGCGATTTTAAGTTTTACCATTCTTGCTTGGCTCAAAGCCAAACTCGAACGAATTGAAATCCCAGAATCAACCAACGAGATTCAAACCGAGGCCTGAGAGCCGCGATGGTTGTCAGATATTTGATAAAGACGCTGACCAGAAAGAGCAACTAGTTTCGGCCCTTTTATCGTTCCTATTTTCAACGGCTGTCAGGTGGTCGTTACTCCGTCGCCGACCGGAATGGAATGTCGATTTCCCCCGTTCACATCAGGCGACCCCGCCTCACAGCCCAATCAATATTGTCGAGCGGCCTGTCGCTTCAGCAGATCAACCAGCGACGGTGAACTTCTACTCCGACTAACTAGTCGATCTGTAATTCGTTGAGGATCTGCTCAAGTTCATCTGGAGCCCCTGCTTCAATCGACTCAGTTGAACCACCGCTCACGCTGGGCAATATACTTGGCATCGGCGCATAAGTTGCTTGCGGAACAGGCTTGTACTCCGAAGGGGGGCGATACCGTTGTACTGACCAAGGATTTCGCTCGGCAGGTTGGCATCCGCAAAGACAGAAGCCGAGTAAAAAAACCACACCCCAAGTGCGAGAGTTTTTCATTGGATGCTTCCGAAAAGAAATTGGAGTTGCCAAGAACAAATTGAAGGCACTGATTCTCGACGATTTCAGCAACTTCGTTTGATTGCAGCAATGCCAATCATGCCAGCAAACTGGATTTGGAGCAGTGCTTGGTATTCGCTATAAGAGTATGGCTTCGAGCCAATTCAAGGCTCCTTGATTGTGATGACAGCCAGTGCCCGTTGTTTTGGAATGGAGCAGGCTCAAGTTGGAAACGATAGCAGGTCATTTTTTTCTTGTTGACCTTCTTAATATCATGTCCCCAATCGTCGGTGACAATTCCGCAATTGCAAATAACAAACGGGTATATGCCGGCATCACCAGTTCTTTTTTTCGTTTTTCGCAACCACGAACGATTTTCGCCGCCAACTTTTCCGGCGGTATCCCTTTGATATTTACACCCGCCCCAGGTTGCCTCGCAGACTCTGAAAGTTCTTTGGCCTGTTCCGAATAACGATACTGGCTGTCGATTCGTTTGATCGGGCCAGTGCAAACCTGAAGGCAATTGACGTTGGCTGGACCCTCGAGTCTCAACTGGTGACTAAAAGCACTCAATGCGTGCTTGCTGGCAGCGTAAGGGGCCACGTTAGGCCAGCCAGTCTTGGATGCTAAAGAACCAATATTTACGACTTGGCCTGAGGTTGCCTTGAGATGGGGCAAGGCAGCCAGAGTACATCGAACCGCAGTGTAGAAGTTAATTTCCAACAAGGATTTATAATCTTCAACCAAGCAGTCCTCTAACCGAACACGCGTTGATTTCCCCACGTTATTTACCAAAACGTCTAGCTGATGGTGACGCTTGATTACCTCATCAAACGCTTGCGTAACACTCGCTGAATTTGTTACATCCGCAACGATCCAATCAACCTTGAGACCTGATTGGTGCGCGAACGCAGCAAGTTCGCTTAAACGTTTCTCATCACGGGCGATCAAGACCACTTTGGCTTGTTGGTTCGCAAACGCAAACGCAATCTCTTTACCAAGCCCTTGCGAACTTCCCGTCACCACGACGACCTTGCCATTCCAATTCGCCATGTTGAATTAATTTCCTGTTTTGCAAACCAAACAAATTGATGGGAATTACAGATCTACACTAAAAAATGCTAGCAGAATTGATCGACTGTGAATCTTTCATCGAAAAACAAATTCCTGCTCGATTCGCTAAAGATTACCACTCAGGTTGTCGATGCCGATTGTATCAGGTAGGGGGTTTGGGAAAAGTTTAATGCCTGATTTGCTTTAAGCCTAACCGGTGGAATCATGGAATACAAAAACACTATCAAGTCATTGCTACTCGTACCATCCTGCCTCTTAGTTTGCAGTGTGTTACTGATCGCTAGTGGTTGCTCGACAATTGCCTTAACGGCCAACAGCCCACTACCTGACGCCCAAATTACAGAATCCGCAGAATCAGCCGGTGTCTATGAAGTTCATATGAACGGTCAATTTTCAAAAGCAATTTCATTTAAAGGCGAAATTGACGGTCCCATCACCGTCCAAACAGCGCTTGAGCGATCGGGAGCAATCGACAAATTCCGTGGCATGGAAGTCACACTCATGCGAGTCGTGAAAGAATCCGGGCGGGGTCTTAAGCTTCCGGTGGAATATCAAGCGGGCACTCAACAAGTCACATCATCCCAAGATTACGCGATTCACCCGAATGATCGCATCATGGTTCAATCCAGAAGTAAGAACCCCCTGGATCAGATTGTCAATTCGCTGTCCCGTTAATCACCAAGCTGGCACTCGCGTCCGCGAATATCACTGAGCTCGTCGATTTGCACCAGCGCAAGGCGATCTATACGGCATGAAATCCCAATATCGGATTGCAATAACCTACCTGAAGATCACTTTGGCTTAGCTCAAGATCGTTACGTTTATTGCTAAACACGCGATCTTTTGATCTCCCAAGAACTATCCGTCAGGCTTTTATACCGTTAGGATGTCGGCTGAGTTGGTCAGACGATCGCTGGTGGAGAGATCCACGAGAGGAAAGTCCGGGCTCCGCAGGACAAAATGGTCGGTAACCCCGACCGATCGCAAGATCAGGGAAAGTGCTACAGAGATTTAGACCGCCACTCGATGGCTTGCCATCGTTCTGGTAAGGGTGAAAAGGTGAGGTAAGAGCTCACCAGCAGTTGAGGTGACTCAACTGGCTTGGTAAACCCCATTTGGAGCAAGGCCAAACAGAAAGCAGTGGCGGTCCGTCGCGTTATGACTTTCGGGTAGGCTGCTTGAGCGAGTCAGCAATGGCACGCCTAGATAAATGATCGTCGCCGGTGAGAACCGGTTACAAGACCCGGCTTACGACCAACTCTTTTTCTTTTCCTGAGAACGTTCGTTCTAAGAACTTCCTGATCCGATGTTCTCAGTGGCTGATCTCTCAGACGACCTAAGGTTGTCACCCTCGCATCCATCCGTCTCCATTTCTTGCTCTGATCCAGAGACATTGGAGTCTGGCATATCATTCAACTCAACTTGCCACTGATGGAGGGTCTGTAACGCCTTGATCGGTGTCATCTGGTTTGCATCAAGAGCTTTGATTTTATCGACCAAAGGATGATGGGCTGGACCGAACAACGTCATTTGAATCTGCCCCGATTGGGAACGACCAGAGTCTGATGACTTGATGGCCTCTTTGTTTGCCTCAACATCGCCACTGTCTTCAAGCTTGGCCAAGATTTGTTCTGCTCGCCGATTCACCCAGCCAGGAACCCCTGCCAACTTGGCGACATGGATACCGTAACTTTTGTCGGCACTACCGCGAACAATTTTGTGGAGGAAGACAATTTTTTCGTCCCATTCCCGCACAGCGACATTGTAATTGACCACCCCGTTGAAGTCTTTTTCCAATTCCGTCAATTCATGGTAATGAGTTGCGAACAAGGTACGACAACCAATTTGATCGTGCAAAAACTCAACAATCGCCCAAGCAAGAGAAACTCCATCGTAAGTGCTGGTCCCTCTTCCAATCTCATCGAGAATCACCAAACTCTTTGTGGTTGCGGTATTTAAAATCCGAGCGGTCTCGGTCATCTCAACCATGAATGTAGACTGACCTCGCGAAAGTTCATCGCTTGCACCAACCCTCGCAAATATCTTGTCAACAATCCCCAGCGTTGCCTGCTTTGCAGGTACGAAACTCCCGATCTGAGCCATCAGGCTGATCAGCGCGACTTGGCGAATGTACGTGCTCTTACCCGCCATGTTGGGGCCGGTGATCAAATGCAAGAAACCGTTTTCTTCGTCTACATCTGTTCCGTTTGGAACAAATGCTCCAAGTGGTTCAATGATATCGAGAACCGGGTGCCTACCTTCGACGATATTTGTCGTGCTATCCGAGACCATCTCTGGTCTGCAATAATTTTGCTCGACTGCAAGCTGAGCGAGCCCAACGACTGCGTCCAGGGTTGCAATGATTTCAGCATTTGATTTCAGTCGCGCCGTTTGAGCACGAACCAATTGGCGAAGCTCATCAAAAAGCTTGGCCTCGAGTTCATCTGCCTTAGAATCTGCAGAGAGCACCTTTTCTTCATAGTCCTTGAGCTCGGGCGTAATAAAACGCTCGGCATTTTTTAATGTCTGCTTTCGAATGAATTCCGCGGGAACCTTGTCGCGATGAGTGTGCGTCACCTCAAGGTAATAGCCAAAAACCTTATTGAAGCCAACTTTGAGACTGGGAATCCCTGATTCTTCGCATATTTTTTGCTGATATTGGGCAATCCACTGCTTACCACCCACAGCAAGTTTGCGATACTCGTCGAGCTCTGAATCATACCCCTCTTTGATGAATCCGCCATCCTTTATTTGGGCAGGACAAGGGTCGATCAAAGCGCAATCAAGCTGGGAGCGAAGGTCAGCACACCGATCAAGGTCTGCCTCAAGCTGTTGCAACCATCGGCTTCTGCTACCGCTGAGCTTTGCTTGGACCAAAGGCACAGCGGCCAACGTTTTCGAAATACAACTCAAGTCACGAGGCGAAGCTCTGCCTGTCGCAACCCGCGCGAGCAGCCGCTGCAGATCAAATACATCTTTTAAATAGCTTTGGAGATCCGTCCGAAGCGATTGCTCCTCCGTCAGCTCTTCGACTGCGTCATGTCTTAAATGAACCTGTTCCAGACTGGTTAGGGGATTCGTCAGCCAACTGCCTAACTTTCGACTTCCCATCGGAGTTTTGCAACGGTCAATCACTCCGAATAAGGAACCTTCTCGCTGACTGGTCCGAATCGTTTGGCTGATTTCTAAACTGCGCCATGTCGCCGAATCAATTTCGACAAAATTGTTTTGGCGGAACACCTGAATTCGATCAAAATGATCCAAAGAAGACTTTTGCGTCTCTTTGATGTAATCGAGAATCGCGCCAGCGGCTCCGATGGCCAACTCGTCAAATTGCTCAAGACCAAAGCCTTCCAGAGATGCGACACGAAACTGTTTGGCGAGGCTTTCCTGGGAGGCTTGAAGGCCAAAGCACCAACTCGGTCTCTTGGTTAACATGGTGTTAGAGAGCATGTCGCCCGCGATTTCTGTCGCACTTTCAGGAAGCAACATCTCGCTCGCATTTAAACGAGTCAGCAGATGATTCAATTGATCTAAAGATGTTGTTGTCGCGAAAAATTGCCCCGTTGAAATTTCAGCCCAAGCAACTCCAAATTCTAACTGTCCTTGATCGGGCGCATTTTTATTTTTTCGTTTTGACTTTGTTTCTACGGCCGAACTAGGTAGTACGGCGACTAAGTAGTTACTAACGGCAGGATCCAGAAGGGCTTGGTCGGTCAGTGTTCCCGGAGAAACAATTTGCGAGACCTCACGCTTGACCAACCCCTTGGCCGTCTTGGGGTCCTCGACTTGATCACAGACCGCTACTCTGAACCCCTGTTTAATTAGCTTTCCTAAGTAAGAGTCCAGCTGATGGTGTGGAAAGCCTGCCATCGGGACAGTGTTGGATTTGTCACGACTAGTGAGCGTAAGTCCAAGAGCTTTGGCGGCTATTCTCGCGTCATCATGGAACAACTCGTAAAAGTCGCCCATACGAAAAAACAGCAAGGCGTCACCGCAAGCTTTTTTTGCTTCGTCGAACTGTCGCATCATCGGGGTTTTGGTCATCTCAAAACTTTAACCACCTGAGCCCAACTTTTCGAGAGGCATGCTTGCCCATCTTGTCACCATCGTGGACTTTTCCGAAGAAAGTAACTTTTTGACTGTAATTGACGGAAATCTTTCCTCGGCCAACTCGGAATGCGTAACCCTAAAACCCCGCTCAGATGCCTTCACTTTACCCTCCTGCTTAAGCCGCCTTGATCAACTCCCCTACCAATTCGGTAAGTCTGATAATTCAGCTAAGTTCATGGAATTCAAGGGATATAAATTGTGTCGAAAATGATGCCGATCCGTTCCGAAAAGGCCATTTCACGTGAACATGATCCTTGAGGTTGACGAAGATATTGGTATAGTTAGATCCCGCGAAAAATAACACTTTTCTCGCTTAATCTACCTAAACAGCCTGAATTTCTAATTCAGCGGCTTGAGTTTTGGTTGTTCTACCACAGCTCTAGTCACAACTTTGCAGCCCCGGAGGATGATCGTGGAAACTCTCCCACACCAACCCAATCAACCAACTCCCACTCCCCTCGTATTTTCAATGCAAGGCGAGAACCAAGAGGAATCCTCATTCGATTTTTGGGGTATTTTAAACCGCCGTAAGTGGCTGGTGTTTCTTGGGCTGGTGACTGGCATGGCCTTGGGAGCCCTGTACCACGCGCAGTGCGAAACTATTTATGCGAGCAGCGCTCGCGTAAAGATTGAACCAAAGGACCCACTTTACATCGCCATGTCGAATTCACCCGGTTCGTACATGGGACAGACAGCATCCGACCTAGGTGTTCGCCATGATCAATTCATCGTTCAGCCAAACATCATCAACACTTG
>JAQWLH010000175.1 GCA_029247405.1 Mariniblastus sp. | reverse complement strand
GTGGAGCTTTGATTGTCGGGCTTGCGATTCCGGTCAGTATTGTCGGGACCTTCCTGATGCTCGGTTTGCTCGGACGCTCATTGAACGTCATCAGTCTGGCCGGACTTGCTTTTGCTGTTGGAATGCTGGTTGATAATGCGGTGGTTGTTCTGGAAAACATTTACCGTCGACGCCAAAATGGAGAGAGTGCTTTTCAGGCGGCGTCTGAAGGAACCCAAGAGGTTGCTGGGGCAGTGGTTGCGTCCACACTAACAACAATTGCTGTTTTCATCCCGGTGCTCTTCGTTCAAGAAACTTCCGGGCAACTTTTTCGTGACATCGCATTGGCCATCAGTTGTGCGGTTGGCCTGTCATTAATTGTCTCATTCACGATGATCCCAACCGCGGCCGCGAGATTGATCGCAGCCGGTTCGTTCACCGACGATGCGAATCGCTCGAGTGGCACCGAACCGGACTCCAATCAACATACCAAAATCCAATCACGCCGAATGGGACTGATGGTTCGGCTGATCCGCAGCTTCGGAATCGGATTTTCCGATGGCGTGACTAACTTAAACCGATGGATTCTGGCACGCACTTTTAGATCCGCTGCGCTCGTTGCCTTGATGGTTTCCTTAGCCATTGGTGTCTCGTATTTACTTTGGCCGAAAGTTGAGTACCTGCCTTCAGGCAATCGTAATTTTGTGTTTTGCAGCCTCTCACCACCTCCGGGGTACAACATTGAACAATTGATGGCGATGGGTGAGAAACTTGAATCAGATCTTGAGCCGTTTTGGAATATCGATGACGAAAGCCCCGAGGGTGAATACCCCGCTATCGACTATTACTTTTACTCGGTCCGCGGCACATCAGTGTTCATGGGATTCCGAACTAAAGATGAATCGCGAGTTCGAGAACTGATCCCGCTGGCCAAGAAAGCAGGCTCACAATTTCCCAGTACACGAGCCATCGCAAAGCAATCCAGTTTGTTTGAACGCGGACTGACCAGCGGACGCACCATTGACGTTGAGATCACCGGTGGTGATTTGAATAAGCTGATTAAGGTTGGCCGTCGGGTCCTCGGAGATGTCAAGAAAATGATTCCTGACGCCCAGGCCCAACCCAAGCCGAGTCTTGATCTTTCGAGCCCGGAAATCCATGTCCAGCCAAAACTGGTCGAGTCTTCCGAGATGGGAATCAGCGCGGCGGAACTTGGATATACCATTGACGCTTTCGTCGACGGTGCCTACGCCGGCGACTATTTTGTTGATGGCGACAAAATCGACTTGACGATTATCGGCAACAATTCTTTCGGAAGTCGCACCCAAAATGTTTTATCTTTACCAGTTGCTACGAGATCGGGACAAGTTGTACCCCTTTCTGCTCTGGCTGAAATTGAATATAGCAGCGGCCCTGAAGCGATTTACCGCCGCGAAAAATTACGCGCAATCACGATTTCAGTGACTCCACCACTGACCATGCCGCTTGAAGAAGCCATGCAAATCATCGACCAGCAAATTGTTGGAAAATTGCATGAGGAGGGATTACTCGATGGCGACACCATGGTGACGCTTTCAGGCACGGCGGACAAACTCCGTCAAGCATGGGAAGCCCTTCGCTTAAATCTGTTATTGGCCTTGGTCATTACCTATCTGCTGATGGCAGCGTTATTCGAATCCTGGCTGTACCCGTTCGTTATCTTGTTCAGCGTGCCGCTGGGTGCCGTCGGCGGAGTTCTTGGACTATGGCTACTGAACTTCTTTGTCTATCAACCACTTGATGTACTGACGATGCTCGGTTTTGTCATCTTGATCGGAACGGTCGTTAACAACGCAATTTTGATTGTCCATCAATCTTTGCATTACCTACGCGACGGGGTATCGGCACGCGAGGCAGTGCCCGCAAGTGTTCGAAAACGGATCCGACCAATTTTCATTACAACAACGACGACTGTTCTTGGCTTATTGCCGTTGGTTGTTTTCCCCGGTGCCGGCAGCGAGCTCTACAGAGGACTTGGCTCAGTTGTACTCGGCGGCCTGATCGTCTCGACATTGTTCACGCTGTTTCTCGTTCCGGCAGTATTTCTATTAGTCTTGGACGTCAAAGAATCACTAATTGGCATATTGCGCTCTCGCAATTCTAAGCCCGCATAAAAAACAGATAGCTCGTGTGACCGATTCCTCGTTATCCCACACAATCAAAAATCGTGACATCGCCCAAATCTCTCTAGCCAGAAGAACGAGTCGAGCGAGGAGACTCGTCAAGGTAGTTTTATACCCCTGTTCGCCGCTGGCACAGATTGGTGCTAGGCCAAATAAACACCGTCGATACTAGTTTGGAAATTCTGACTCAATCCACAGAAGATCAACCACGAACGGCCCATTGATCGCCAACTGTAGTTTTGGGGATCCGGGACATGACAAAAAAAACGCTCGACAACAAATGTCGAGCGTTTTGATTCAGGGTGACTGAGGGGATTCGAACCCCCGACCCTCGGGACCACAACCCGATGCTCTAACCAACTGAGCTACAGCCACCATGTGCTTTGACCGCTTGAGGTGAAAATGCTTCGCCAAACAAGCTGTCACTTGGGAGGCGAATTCTAATCCGCCCTCGAAAAATGGTCAACGCATTCTAACCTTCAAACTTAAATTTTTGGCTATCAAATTACTTAATAAGGGAACTGGTCGGTAATTTTCTGGTTGGACAATTCGACGATGAACTTCCCAAGCCGTTCGACCAATACATCCATCATCTTTCGACCCTTCTCCGCAGTCGCGGCATGCGGGTCGGCGGCCCCCGAATTCTTCGTCAACAAGTGCCAAGGCCGGGTAATTGAGACCCAACCTTTATTCAACGCCTCAAGCTGAGTCGGGTTAGTCGCCCCATCGTCAGCAGGCAGGCTTCCATCCTCGTTCTGCGCGACCAATTCTGGAAAGAACGCCAAACCAAATGAAGTTTCCATCTCGCCTGCATGATCCTCCCGCTTTTCAAAAATATCGAAGTAAACATCTTCGATGCTCTGATACCAATTACACAGAAACAGATGGGCGTCATTTTTTCCAGCCATTTCTCGCAAATACGGCTTCAGCCCATTACCCCCATGACTGTTTAATAAAATGACCTTTCGGATCCCATCATTGAGCAATGATTCCACAACATCCGTGATCACCTGATTCAACGTTGAAGGATTCAGATTAATTGCCAGTGGAAATTCACGGAGATTCGTTTCTGTCCCAAATGGTATCGTCGGCAGCAAAATGACCTTGGCACCTGCCTCATGGGCCGCCTCGCAAATTTTGTCACCGACGATGGTTGCCTCAAAAACATCGGTGCCGTAGGGCAAGTGTAAGTTATGCGGCTCCGTCGCTCCGAGTGGCAAAACTGCGACTTCGTATTGTTGATCTTTGATGTAACCATAGTTGTTGTTGGCAAGGACCCAGGGTTTCATGATGACTCACAAGTAATTCAATGGTTAATGAAAACAAAAACTGTACAACAGCGATGCTTTAGGAGACACTTCGCTCTTTCGTATGATCAGCGGCAACGAGCTTGAAGAATGCCACTCAAAAGATAGTATCGCCTGCGTGGTCTCGTGACAAAAGCTCGCCCCATTCCTCTAAAAATTAATCCGCAACAGGGGTCGACGGACTTTTAAGTTGGCAATCCCAGCCGGAGTCACACGGGTTCTTGCGACACTGATTGATTCCAAGCGGGGCACTTCAGCCAATTGCATCAGCCCTTGATCCGTGATCGCGGTCGCAGTTAACTGAAGTGACTTCAGCGTTTTTAAATTACGAAAACTTGCCAATTGAGCATCCTGAACCGAGGAACCACTCAGATCAACGTCATCAAGCAAGGGAAAGAGCTCGAGGCCTCGTAACGAGTCGGACTGGAATCGACATTCAGTCAGAATGAGTTGCGTAATCTTTTTGCAGTTGGCCAGTTCCGTCAATTGGTTCAAGGTAATTCCGTTTCGAGACAGGTCCAACCAATTCAAATTGACGCATTCACCGATGGATTGATAAGCGGGAGTACGCAGTTCTGCGCCGGGCAACGAAAGCTCTGTGATCGCCTCTGGTTTATCAAGTCCCCGCTCAACCACTTCGGATTTAACAAACAAGTATTCTTGATATCGGGCATCCAACTCACTGAATTTTTTGCCAATCAGCTTTTCAAATCGGCCAGGCTTGACGCGACCTTTGTAGACCAAGGTTAGAAACTCGATCAGCTGTTTTTCGTGTGCCCCAGCTTCATCGTTCATCAACATATCAGTCAGACCAGCTGCTTCACTGTATATCCGCTCTAAATCATTTCGCTGTTGTAGTTGCGCCCGGCCTAAGGATGACAAATCAGCAATCGGAATGTGAAATTTCTCCAACAGCTTTCGCACCCGGGCAAATTGCAATCGACTCGCTTCAAATCCACCAATCGTGACATAGCCATCGAATTCATTGACTGACTCAAAATAAGTCGCAATCCCCTCGTCAAGCCAGATGAACTGCTGCTCGAGATTGTCACCGCTCGCTCCTCCCGATTCCCGGAAGAGCTGATGAGTCAATTCATGACACCATGTTTCCTGAGCCTTCTTACCACCATCGGAAAAAAATGAGACTCGCTTGTCGTTACTGTAGTAACCAGTGGAAACTTCAATCCCACGTACCAGCGGGGCAAGTTGTTTGATGTAATCAGCATGATCTCTGAAAAACACAACTTTGAATCGACGCCTAGACATCGTCAATGTCCCTTTGCCATCGATCCAGCGTTTGATCGCTTTGGAACTACTCCAATATTCGAAAAAGACCTGCCTCCATACCAAATGCCAACGTTCAAGTTTTTCGGCAAGCACTCGGGTGCGTTCCTCACTCGCATTGGATTGAATCTCAAAGTGTGGAGTCAACACTTTAATGTACGAACCGCCTGGCCAACCAACGATATCGTGATCACGAGTTTCGGGACGAATGCGAACCGAATCCGATGCAACCTTCCACCCTTCATCTGTTTTCCGGTGGCCTAACATGCGACGAACCTCAATCTGGTCGCGATTGAAATGAATGACATCGTAAAGGTACTGAAATGCAACGGCACCCGCATCTTCACTTGCAGCTCGTTTCGCCAAAGCAAAAATCCGATCCGCATGACGCAGATTTGCCGCGTTTACCTTCGCATACCACTGTTTGAGAGGTTCGGACGCGTCGCCGGGAGCGACAGGCGTACTCCGATCGTCAGGAAGAAATATATACTGCCGCGCCAAATCCCGATTTGACTGTAGTTTTAAAGTCAGGGCGGCCTGTTGCGGGATTCCACTCGAGTTACACCAACTTGCAATCTCCTCAAGTTCGGCTCCAAATTCAGTCTCCAACGCAGCACGCTCCGCTCGCCAGATAGTCGGAACCGAATTCTTACCGGATGGGTTTGGCGAACTCTGAGCAAAATTGATTGACGCCAGAATCAGACTGCAAACCACGACAAGAGTTGTAGCAGCAAACGCTCGCAAGCAGGGACGAAGACGCATCATGACTCCATTGGACTTAGTTCCCGCCCAAGCGGAAACGACAATTTCATTATAACTCAGCCAAAAGGGTCAAGCGTGTGGTTTTCCCAGCCGCAAAAACAACCCACCGCGGGCCTATGCGTGTGACTCATCAGAGTCGACTGCCAACGGTTTTTCAAACTCTTACAACAGACTATCTAGTTCATCGACCAATTCCTTAAATCGCTTCAATGCTGTATCGACGGGCTCCGGAGTTTCCATATCAACGCCTGCATCACGGAGGAGTTCCAACGGATATTTTGAACAGCCACCTTTGAGAAAACTTAAATAGTCCTCAAGCTCTTGAGCTCCCCCGTTGACGACACGTTGGCTCAGTGCGATCGCGGCAGATAACCCAGTGGCATATTTGTAAACGTAAAACGCACGGTAAAAGTGCGGAATCCGCATGCATTCAAGGGGCAACACCTCGTCAACCACGAATTCAGGACCAAAATAGTCGTTGAGTAAATTCCCATACGTCGTCTTGAGTGCATCAACGGTCAATGGCTCTCCTGCCTCTGCCATCGCATGGGAAATCTTTTCAAACTCGGCGAACATCGTCTGCCGAATAATCGTTCCACGGATCCCATCGATTTCATTGTTGATCAAGTAAGCTTTGAAACGGTCATCCGTTGCATTGGCCAGCATGTACCGCGTTAACAGTTGTTCATTAAACGTGCTGGCAACTTCGGCGACGAAAATTGTGTAGTTGTAGTATTCGTACGGTTGATTTTGGATCGAAAAATACGAGTGCATCGAATGCCCCGCCTCATGGGCCAAGGTAAACACATCGTTAAGAACGGTCGGCTTGTAGTTCATCATGATGTACGGGTTGCCATCATAAGAGCCATAGCTGAACGCCCCCGATTGTTTATTGAGATTGGGATAACGATCGCACCAACGCCCCGCTAATCCTTCCCGGAGCACACGGCAATATTCGTCCCCTAGCGGCTTGAGAGAGTTGCAAACAACATCGACAGCTTCGTCCCATTGATATTCGACTTCGATGTCGCTCAAGATTGGCACGTAGGTATCGTAGTGGTGTATCTCCTCAAGTCCCATTTTTCGCTTGCGTAGGTCGTAATACTTATGGAGGGCGGGGAGATTTGTCCGCACTGAATCGATCAAGCTGTCGTAAACAGTTTGAGGTACATCATCTGCGTAAAGAGCTTCATGAAGAGCACTGTCGTATCCGCGGGCCCGCGCGTAATAGATGTCTTTTTGGATTGAACCGGACAGCGTGGCCGCGAGACAATTCTCGTGAGCTGTGAACTGATCGTAAAACTGGTGAAACGCAGTTTTTCTTACATTTCGATCTGGAGAAATCAAGAATTGAGAGAAGGTACTTGGCGAAAGCTCAACCGTTTCACCCTTTTCATTTTCGATGTCACCAAACTTCAAGTCCGAATCATGGAGCTGACGAAAAATTTTTGAAGTCGCCCCCGCCATTTCGCCCTGCATGGCCAACAACTGCTCTTCTTTTTCACCAAGAGTGTAGGGTTTATAGCGGGTCAAGCGTTCCAGCCCAAGTTTGTATAGCTGCAGTTCTGGTGCCTGTAGCATCTGGTCCAACTTCTCATCTGGAATCGCCAAAATTTCAGGCCGGATAAAACTCGCGGCTTCTCCCGCACGGGTCGCTACGTTTTGAAACCTCCCCATCATGCGTTGGTAGTCACTGTTGGTGGTGTCCTCGGTTGTTTTAAGGTAGGCGTAATTGCCCATTCGCTCGCCAAGGCGATCAACCTTGCTATCAAAATCGAGGCAGGCAGCAAGTTCAGCCGCACTGACACCCAGGTTCCCTTTAAATTGTTCAAAGCCGGGAATCAGAGCCTCAAATTCGTTGAACGCTTTCTCCCATGCCGCATCATCTTCAAACAACTTGGACAGGTCCCAGGTATCGGATTCTTTGACTTCACTTCGTTCAGGCAATCGGACAACAGATGCGGAGGTCATTTGGGTTTCTCAGTTTTGATTTTCAAGTTTTGAAATGAATCGAATGATCGATCGTTATATGATCCCAAATTATAAGGGAAAAAGGCAAACGGTAGGGAGACGGATATTTCGTTGAACACGGTACGTTCCACGCCTGAACGGGCACGAATCCCCAGACTACAAGTTCTATTTTGATCTTGCATATTTCCCCCCAACTCTACGGAAGCAAGTAATAGCGGGTTGGCTCAGGAAAATGCAAGAGCCAAGACACCGGACACAGGGATGGCTCACTTGAGTGTACGAACCGTCGTCCTACCCCAAAATGAAGAATTTCTGTCGCCGACCATTGGAGTGCGACAACAGAAATCAACTCAACTGGACCAGTTTTTTGTAATTGGGGGGCACAAACAAACTGCCCTCGGTTGTATCTTGCGGCGAAGCATTTTTTAACACCTGAGCCAGTGCGACGGAGTTCAATTTACCCTGAAAATAATTCGCAAATGCCTCGGAGACTTGCAGCACCTGTTCGGGTGTTTGATGGACGAATTCAACTCGAAAATCCAAAATCCCGGACTCGCGCCAAGCATCCATCGAGCTTGGATCGGTTTGGGCTTCGGCTCCAAAAATTGTATTACGGCAACCGACGTCAGCCATGACCGCATGGGAACGGCCTTGTGAATCCCTGACGGAAACCTGATGCTTCTCGCAGGGATGACCACAATTAGTGTTGTCGGTCCCCTCCGAAAGAAAACGGCAAAACACGCAATGTTCAGTATGAAAAACCGGCAGGTGAGAATACGCAATGACCTCTAGGGCAGGGGAGGGCACCCACTGGGTCAATTCCGAAATTTGCTGACTGTTCAAATCATAAGTAGGAGTGATCTTGGCCAATCCGAGGTCGAGGTAGTACCAAGCCGTCAGAGCATTGGAGGTATTGAGGCTGAAATCACCAATTAACCTGGGACAGTCGGGGCCTCCGCTTTGTAGCAAGTCAAAAAGCAGTCCACCCGAACGCACCAAGATTTCGCACTTGAGAGAAAGCAAAAATCGAATCACGTTCTGCTCGGTCGGCTTCAAGATCCGGGGACTTGCCACTCGGGCTGCAATTCCGGCAGCTTGAATTTTTTCAACCGAAGGCCGAAGGCCATAAAGCTCCAAATAGTCCAACGTGATCGAAGCTACTTTAGTTTTTGAAGCTGCAGCGATCGCCGCATCAAGCTGTTCAGCAGTTCGGACGAGTAAGTGAAGTGATGCTTCAGCATTTGCAACGACGCTGTTCGGGCGATCTTCGAGATATTGATTTTTTTTGACCGACAGCTGCCCCAACTCCTCAGACAACTTCGCTTGCGTCTCAACCGGCTGAATTTGGCCGCATTTTTCAAATAGCTCATCGACCAACTCGCGGCGGGCCTGATTGAGCAAACTGGTCGGGACAAAAACTGCATCGGTAGTTAGGAGCTCGATTGTTTTGAGATGATACGGTGTTCCACCCAAACGACCGAGTTTGTCGTTAAGAATTTCAAGATCGAGTGCACGCTTTTGAGCAGCCTCAAGTGGATGCTCGCCGACATACTTGGCAGACTCACCCGTTGAAAGCCGAGCCTCAATTTCGATCGGCAGCCCACCTGAAGCGGTCACAAAAAATGAAATTTCGCGGGTGAAGACGGGCACCTCTGTATGCGTTATTTTTTTGAGTTTCTTTCTCAACTGAGGGTCATTGGTCCGCCAAACGAGATCTCCAAACCGAATTCTTGAAAAATCAATTTCGCCGTGACCAAATTCCAATTTAACAATGGGTGTTGGATTGGCGGCAACGCTATTTTTGATCTCTTTGACCTCATAGACATTCCCCCCTTCTTCGGGTTCGTCAGGACTGCGCCAATTGGCCGCATCAAATACAACGCCGTCCCCCCGATGGATCGAATGAACCAACTCAACGTCGACGGTGTGACGCCCAACTCCGACGACACGACCAAGTCTCACTCCGCGATGACGGGGAGCTCTTCCAATCACCGCAGTTTGATGATTGGTTCCCCCCATGAAGTGCGGCCCCAAGCCGCGAGAGTAAATTTGTTCGAGGTCCAACAGGTCTTCAGGATCCGCCTCAACTGGAAGGTCCATGAACGCCAAATCAATCGCATCCCGATACGCTCGCGTCGTCAAGGCGACATACTCAGGGTCTTTGTAACGGCCTTCAATTTTAAAACACGAAACACCGATGTCGATCAACTCCGGTATTTGATCAAGCGTACACAGATCGCCAGGCGAAAGAAGATAACGATACTCGCCCAGATCGCGTTCTTCTCCATCAACAATCAAGTCGTATGAAAGACGGCAAGCCTGAGCACATTTCCCTCGATTGGCACTTCGCCCCCCCCAGGCCTCACTACTGAAACACTGACCAGAATAAGAGACGCAGAGTGCTCCATGCACAAAGACCTCCAACTCGACATCGGTTACCTCTGCAATTTTACGAATGTCTTTCAGGCTCAGCTCACGTCCCAAAACGACTCTTCGGCAGCCGAGCGATGCCGCCAGCTTCGCTCCTTGTGCACTGGTAATTGACATTTGGGTACTGCCGTGGATCTCAAGATCCGGCGCGATCTGCTTGATCAGCCGACAAATCCCAACGTCTTGAACAATAACTGCGTCAACTCCCGCGTTTGCAATCTCCATGATTGCCGCTTGAGCCAGCTCAAGTTCATGGTCAAAAACAAGCGTATTGAAAGTGACAAAACCCTTGACTCCCCGGCCGTGAAGCGTCTCCATCACTTCAGGCAGGTCTTCGAGCGTAAATCCAACTTTTGCCCGGGCCGTAAAATGTTTGAGACCAAAATAAACGGCATCGGCGCCGGATTCGATGGCAGTTTGAAGTTGCGGCCAATAGCCCGCAGGACTCATG
>JAQWLH010000085.1 GCA_029247405.1 Mariniblastus sp. | reverse complement strand
TGCAAGGGAATGACTTGTTGCGTCTATATGGACAGATCGGAATCAAAGCAAGCTTGCCAATGTGGCGAGTTGACCCAGCGGTTCAGAGTGTGTTGTGGAATGTGAACGGGCTGGCACATAAAGTGAATTTTGATTTGGAAGCGTTTTACGCAGACGCGTCTCAGGATCTAGATAAGTTACCGCTTTATGATCCACTTGATGACGATTCTCAAGAACATTTTCGTCGACGATTCGCATTTGATACGTTTGGAATTGCACCCGGTGGTGATATTCCAAAAAAATTCGATGAGCGATATTTTGCTCTTCGTTCAGGAATGCAGAGCTGGGTGACGGCCCCTTCGACTGAGATTGCGGACGATCTGGCAATTGTCAAATTTGGAGTTCGCCAACGCTGGCAAACTAAACGGGGTATGCCGGGACGCCAACGGATCATTGACTGGATCACATTTGATATGCAAGCGGTACTGTTTCCAAATTCGCAGCGTGACAATTTTGGTACAGCTGATTTTGGGATGCTTGACTACGATTTTCGGTGGCATGTTGGTGACCGAGTCTCGTTGGTTTCTGACGGCTATTTTGACTTCTTTTCTCAGGGCTTGAGAACCGCAAGTTTTGGAGCCAACCTAAGCCGTCCCGAAATCGGAAATGTCTACGTTGGCTATCGAATGATAGAAGGTCCCATCAGCAGTAATATCCTATCTGCTGCATTAACCTATCGAATGAGTGACAAATGGGGTGTGAAGGCTGGGGGTCAAATTGATTTTGGTCAGACTGGAACCATCGGTCAGACACTGAGCTTCGTTTACATTGGCGAGTCATTCTTGTGGCAATTTGGTGGGCACTATGACGCCAGCCGAGATAACTTCGGTGTCCGGTTTGGTTTTGAACCGAGGTTTACCAAGAAACCAAGGTTGTTCCGCCCTGGTGGCGTGCCAATTCCGGCAGCCGGATCACGCTGGTTAGAGTAGCAGCGTTGCTATTTGAAGAACCTCGATTTCGTCGCAAGTTGGGCCGTATCTTTTTCGGTTGACTTCTTGCAACGTCTTGGCCTTGACCCTTGGTAGCACGCGCCGAATCACCATTGATCCCGCGAGTGTTGGCATCTCGCTCAGGCAACGCTTGCCTGCTTGTTTGATTCAGGCCACGTGCAGCGACGCAGAATCGTCTTTTGCTCGTGCTGGCTAAAACTCTCAAAGTATAGATTGAGAGCATGTTAGTTCAGCGAACGACCATCTGATCACGGGGATGCGACGCGCGACTTCGATTCCTCATTCGCAAGCGTATGGATTCGTTAATCGCCAGGCGTTTAGAAGTTTTTTGCGCGCAGAAAAAACCCGCCAACTGATTGCTCAAGCGGACGGGCTGCTGCGATGTGGATGTTGCGTTGAACACCAACTTTGTCAGCGAACCTAGGTTGGTTTTAATTGGCGTCTTGACGAGCCGCTGCCTGCTTCAAGGCTGCAGCTTCACGCGACAGCTTGAATTCGGGACCCTTCGGGAAATATTGGATATCATCCTGAAGGTAATAGGCACTTGGGAGCGTTTGACCTCCGACACTCATTTGGCAACCAGTAGTTGCAAACGCGGCCATGATTGCTGCTCCGCAAAGCAGAAGACAGAGTGATCGGGATTTAATTCGAGAATACATCAGTGAGAAACTCCATTGGGCGGTTCCGCATTCCATAATCACAGCAACAATTTGCGGGATAACCGTTACAAGGTTTATCGTCCGTGGTGGTGGAAGACTTTGGTAGTTTTGCGGAAAATTCGACACAACCGATTTCTCTTAACATCATGAGGGTTCCTACATTGCCCCGTTTCAAATTAGGCGGAAAACTGGGGGTATCGGTAGAATAGAAAAGCCAAATTCCGTTCTCTTTTTCATGCGTTAGGGCCGCGGCGGGGCCGAAAAAAGTGATAGCAAAACGTTGATCTAGAAAATTGCCAGCTCATTCTTGGAGCCGAGTAAGCTCAGAGCTGTCTATTTTTGAGCCCATGGATTTGCAGATTGGCTGATAAAGCTTGGTTTACCGGTGCATTGGAATCGCGTTTGAAGGATTTGGGCTGTAAATCAGGTACAAATCGCTTCTTAAAATGCAATTTGGATTCGAAGTGCGCTAGAATTACGACTGGGTAAAAGAAAAATTGGGAGCGATTTGATGAAATTTAAGACCGGCTTGATTTTGGTTTGTCTGACTGCATTTTCGTTTTTTGGTTTCCAGCATGTCGCGACTCAACCCGTCATCGCACAACGATCGGGCCAACTTCCCAAGGTCCAGTATTACAACGATTTCGTATTCGATCAGTATTATCAGGCGGACTACGACAAAGCGGGAAAGTCATTTGAGCGTGGGTTCAATAGTGCTTATCGCACGGGGACGCGTCGACATCTCGATTCAATTTGCTTTCTCACCATGATGGGCGAATGCAACTATCACATGGGGCGTTACGCTCAAGCGATCCAGTTGTATGAAGACGCCTTGAGGCTTTATCTGACTTACCAAGCCGAGAATTGGCAACAACGGGTTCAGGTACCACCTCAAGTCACCGGAAATATGGCGGCTTACAAAAATGCGCAAATAAGCTGGGGTTCCGGGGGACGCCGCGCTTCCACCGCCGGGATTCCGACGACGTTTGCAATGTTGTTCGGTCGGCTTGATGCGGCTCGAGCGTTTCAAGAAGGCGGCGCGTACGACCAAGCGGAAGTGTTCAAAGTTAACGTGCCCGAGATTATGCGTTGCACGGCACTCTGTTTACACCGCCGCCGATCAATTCGTGGAGCTACCTGCAAATTTGATCCTTTTAGTAAAGATCTTGTGGCTGGCCTGAGTGTCAATGGTGCAGGCAATGGTAGTGTGATGGGCGCTTATAACGGTGTTCTGCTTGGTATCGCTCAAGCGTCGGTCGGGGATTACGGGCGGGCTGCAACGACGCTCAAGAATTCCTTACAGATGAACCGCATGGACCACTCGTCGACTCCTGTGGCATTGGTTGAATTAGCTCTGATCAATGCCGCTGCGAAACAGTACGCAGTCGCGGGGCAATTTGCATTGGAAGCAAGTTACGCTGCAGCAGTCTATCAGCAGTACGATTTGGTCGAAGAAGCATTAGGGATCGGTACGACTTTGCATTTAATGTCAGCCAGGACGCCGTATCCCCCTCTCGAGAATGCGATTCTTTGGGCGAAGAAAGACAAAGCCCGTTTGATGCAGGCTTCGTTGATTCAAAAATTAGCCGAATGCCTTGCTGAGGGCGGTCAATCCGGTCCGTCCGGGCTGGTGCTTCGCCAAACCCGTAGCGTGATTACCACTCGAAACGATCTGGCCAATTGCGTTGTGAGTGCCCGGATCAAGTACATCAGCGCATTGAATCAATTTTTGAACGGTAACTTTGCCGCGGGTCGAGTTGAGTTGAACAATGCGCTCACGCATTTCAATACGGGATCATTGTGGCTTTTTCGGTTGGGTGCAACACAAGTAATGGTGTCCAATGGCGCGGTGACAGAGCGCGAGGCGGATCAGCTGTATAGTGTTTTACTACGGGATCCGGGTGAGTTGGATTGGAAGACCGACCCAATGGAGTCCATTGCATTTTTAGCTTCGCCTCATGTGGGCGCGATGGAGACTTGGTTCAACATCGTTATCAATCGTAAGGATAACAGGCGTGCGTTGGAGATTGCCGATCTGGTTCGTCGCCATCGTTTCTTTGCCAGTTTGCCGATGGGCGGTCGGTTGATGGCTTTGCGATGGGTGATGCACGCTCCGGAAGAATCGTTGACCCCGGAGGCGATTGCACAGAAACAGAGTTTTCTCGCACGTAATCCAGCCTATCAACAACTGATCACGCAAACCAAGCAAATTGAAACGGCACTTAAATTGTTGCCGTTAAAGCCGGTTCCAAAATCGAATGAAGATCGTGAACAGCTCAAGTTAATGAAAGAGTTGGCAGCCATTTCGGAAACACAAGAAGCGATATTGGCAAGTTTCTCACTTCGTCGTGAGCCAATGGAAATGGCCTTTCCACCTCAGCGCCCCATTGCTGATTTTCAGAAATCGATCGCTCAGAATCAGGTCGCATTGGTCACGATGGCGACCGCAACGGGCTATCACTTGTTTCTGGTCAAGTCCAACGCCGTTCAGTATCTCGCCCCGGTCAACGGGAGAGTGATGTTGCGAGCGGTCGGTGGATTACTGAAGAAAATGGGTTTGGCAGATGCCGCGCTCGATGTAAAAACACTGCAGGACTCTGAGTGGCGAGAATCGGCTGAAGAATTAAAGCAGGGGCTGTTTGGTACGATTCCCGATGTTGACTGGAAAAAGTTTGACGAGCTTGTGATTATTCCAGACGGAGTGCTTTGGTACGTTCCGTTTGAAGCACTTCCGGTCACTGACGGTCAAGAAGAAGCATATTTGAGCGATTGGATTAACATTCGTTATTCGCCCTCCTTGTTTCTCGGGTTTGGCACTCAGCGACCGCAGCAGGAACTCAAACAGTTGGCCGTTGTAACGGCGCGAATGCATTCGCGTGGTGAAGGCGAACTTTCAAAAATCGAGTTCACCGATTTAGTCAACGAGAATCCAGATGCTGTCCAATATGAGCGGCCTGTTCAGATACCCACCAATTATCTCGTCTCGATTTTCGATCAATTGTTAATTTGGAGTGAGATCAAGTCCAACAAGAGTGGGCCACTTGCCGTCAATCCAATGCAGATTGATCTCAAAAAAGCAGGTTCGACTTTGGATACCTGGATGTCTTTGCCATGGGCAGGTGCCAAGAGTGTCGTCATTCCCGGTTTGCATAGTGACGGTGGTTCGGGAATGCGTGGAAAGCTCTACGGTCAAGATCTGTTTTTGACTTCGATGGCGATGATGGCATCAGGGACTCGGACCTCGCTCCTCAGTCGCTGGGCAACCGGGGGTAAATCGGCCATTGATTTAACGAAACAATACGTGACGGAGATGCCGAAAAGTGGCGCCGCCAAAGCGATTTTAGATAGTCGTCAAGCACTTCGAAAAACCAAGCTTGACTATGAGAACGAGCCTCGAATTCGGTCTAAAAGTACCGATCCAGTGTTGAATGCGGAACATCCGTTTTTCTGGGCAGCTCATATGCTCTTTGATATTCCCGACGGAAGGCCTGTCACGGCGATTGAAAATCCGGTGGATCCAGATGCTGTGGCTGATCCCGCTAATCCGGATGCGGATAAGCCAGCCGAGAATGAACTGAATCAACCGGGCGAAGACGGCAAAGCTGACGCAGGCGGAGAGCTTTTGCCGGGTGAAAAGAAAAAAGCTGAGAAACCTTAATTAGAGCTGGGGCGAATAAAAACGTAAGAAACCGGCGCCAGCTTTCATCTTGAACTGGCAAACGTGTGAAATGGGTAACGTGCAAGCGGTTCTCCTAAATGATTTCTATTGAATCAGAAATCGTTTTCCTTCAGACTGCATTTGCAAAACCATAATGGGTAACACGGATGTTAGCCTGTGGTATCCATCTCAACACATGGAACATCAATGCTTCGATCCATTGTCTTGCTTCTTTTTGGTTTGCTGTTTGCATTTTTTTCTGTCTCAGCGGGTAAGCATTCCGTTGGCCACGAATCTGCTCATCAGCGAATTGGCGCACCGAACGTCCTTGTGATATGTCCCAATCGTTTTCAACCAGCGATGTAAAAATGGGTCGACTATCGAACGAAACAGGGGCATAACGTTGCACTGATCTCCCCTGCTCCATCGGCTCGAGGAATCAAAAAGCAAATTGCCGACGCCGCGACCACCGGGGCGTTGAAGCACGTCTTTTTGGTTGGCGATGCCGGAGACAGAAACGCTCGGCATGTTGATTTGGTGCCTACCGATTATGTCGCGGCCAAAGTTAATGTTCGGTTTGGATCGGAACCAGAAATCGCGACAGATCACACTTATGCTGATTTGAATGATGATGGAATTCAGGATCTCTCCATTGGTCGGTTGCCAGTTGACTCTGCCTTGGAGGTCGATCAGTTCACTGACCGGATCATCAAATACGAAGCCGGTTCAAATAATGAGGCTTGGCGACGACGGGTCAATATCGTTGCCGGTGTGGGTGGGTTTGGGCAACTCATTGATGGTTTGATTGAACAAACGACGAAACAAATACTGACTGATTTGGTTCCCTCGGGTTACGCAACCAAAATGACTTACGGCAGTTGGTCGAGTCCCTATTGTCCGGACCCACGTAAATTTTCAGATGTCGCGATTAAGCGTTTTAATGAAGGTTGTCTGTTTTGGGTTTACATTGGGCATGGAGCGAGACATCAGTTGGATCAGGTTTACCTGCCCGACCAACGGCACCGAATTCTGGATGGTCAAAATGTTTCCCAACTCAATTGCCAGTCAGGAAACCCGATTGCCATTTTTCTTGCTTGTTACACCGGAGCCACCGACCATCCTAATGATTGCCTGGCTGAAAAAATGTTACGGCAAAACAATGGTCCGATTGCCACCATTTGTGGTACCCGGGTCACCATGCCCTACGCGATGAGCTTATTGTCTCTAGAGATGGTTCACGAGTTCTTCAACGGAGAGGTGGAAACATTGGGTGAACTGACGATGGTAGCGAAGCAACGGATGGTCGAGGGCAGTGACAACAACCGGGAATATCGTGAATTAATTGAGGGGATGGGACAAACGTTTAGTCCTGCGCCCAAACTGCTTGAGGCGGAGCGTTTGGAGCATGTTCAGTTGATCCACTTGATGGGTGACCCGCTGCTGCGTTTAAAACGCCCCCAACCGCTTTTCATTCGAGCGCCTGCAGTCGCGATGGCGGGGGACAAGATCCAAATTAAGGGAATGGCTCCGCATTCGGGAAAGCTCACTATTGAGTTGGCTTATCAACGTGATCGACTTCGCTATCGTCCGCCTCGTCGAAAGGAGTACGATTCAAGCCATCAGTCGTTTGAACAGTATCAACAAACCTATGAACAGGTACAAAATCTGGTTCATGCGACGAAAACGCTCGCCGTACCCAACGCCGGTGAGTTGGAAGCTGAGATGCAAATTCCCAAGGGAATGAGTGGCCGTTGTGTGGTGCGGGCGATGTTGATTTCAGAGCAAGGTTTTTGCCTTGGCTCTAGCTCAATTGACATTAAAAAAGCATCCAACCGAAGTGCCAAACACGGCGATACAAAAATTAAGTAGACCGTGTTTTTTGCCAAGTCAGTTTTTTCGGTTCTTCTCGTGAGGTATTTTTCCACGCGTGAACACGAGGTCATAAAGCCAGAATTCGATAAAGATCATGATGATCGGTAGGACAAATTGAGCGGCTTGGAAAACGCGGTCATCTAATCCAGAGAGATTGGCACTGAAGAATGCGCGAACAAACAGCACGTTGGCAACCAGCAGAACGATCAGTCGAATTCCGCTTAGCAATATGAATCCACAGCCTAGTTGGCCGGAGGTTCGTTTCGATTTTGCCATGAGGATTCAAGGTTTCTGTTGCAATGAAGATATCAAAATATCGTTCTGAAATGGTAACACAAAAACACAGTCGGCTAGTCCATCAAGTTGGGGTGTGTTTTCATTTATACTCAATGGATGAATGAAATCCTGGAACCCAAAAAACTACAGCTCTTATTTCTCGAGGTGTAAAAAGTTGATTTGTGGTTCTGGTTTTCTGGGGCCTGATCATTGCGGCGGGCATTTTTTGAACCCAAGCCTCAATTGATTTTCGCAGATCACTCATTGTCGCTGCCACCATGTCGGTGTTCTTGGGTGTTCTTGGTGTTGGGGCGGCCGCACTGCGTCGCTCGAAAAAGAGTTGACTCCGTTTTAGATCTTACCCCTCAGTTGTCTTCATCTAGGGATGTCGCAAACACACCTTCGGGCGTTTTACCTGCCAGTCTGCAAACATCGGAGTGGCGTCGGTGGAGAGGGTCAGCCCGAGGCTGGTTGGGAGGCTATTCCCGGACGACCCTCGGGGTAATTCTCTCTGACAACCCGATTCGATCGGGTTATTTTTTTTTCATCTTCTTAGTGGCAGCTTTCTTCTTTTTGGCTTTGGCCTTTTCAGCTTTCTTCTTTTTCTTGCCGGCGATTTTTTGGCGTGACTTTAAGGCCTTGTCTTTAGCTGCCTGTTCTTTGTCGACGAACACGTTTTTACGAGGTCGAGGAATGCAGACCATCAACATTCCCAAGAGCAGGCAAGCAAACACGAGGAGGTAGGCGTAAAGATATTCTGTTTGTTCGTACATAAAAAGCCGAGATGGTAATGAGCCTGCGTCGTTGGTCGTCGTCAGGTTTCCAGTCTATTTGACGATTAGAAAACTTACAAATTGAAAGGTGGTTTCGGTTGCCGAATCTGCCTCAATTGAGCCTCTGCGCCAGCCATTCCACAATTTCCGCAGAACCGGACTTGAGGGGGACTTCGGTTTCCTTGGCGTCTTCCATCCATTTGATCTTGACGATATTCGCCTCAAGTTCGTCACTCCCGGCAATGATCACCGCTGGAAAACCGCGGCGATTCGCATATTTGAGTTGTTGGTTGAGTTTTTTTGATTTGAATTTTCCATCGCGAATGACTGACTCTGGAAAGACTTCAGTGCAGATGCCAGCCGTACGTAAATCCGCAGCAATTGCCAAATACTTTTCAATATCACCCGGCTCAAATTGGATGATTAATACATCGGCGGTCGTTCGGGTCGGTGGAATCATCTCAAGTTGTTGCATGGCGGCGAGCAGTCGGTCGAGTCCCAGCGAAGCTCCAATCCCGGGGAGTTTCTGTTTCGTGTAGAGCTGAGCTAGATTGTCATAGCGTCCACCCGAACAAACACTCCCGAATGACGGTAGATCATCGAGAAACGTTTCAACAATTGTTCCGGTGTAGTAATCCAAACCTCGCGCGATCGAAACATCAATGGCTAGGTTGTCGTCATTTAATCCGACGGTAGCAGCGGCGTTGACCACCTCCGAGATTTCGTTTCGACCTTGTTCAGCTAACTCGTTTCCATCACAAAGTGTTCCTAGTTGCTCAATCACCTCGGCGGTTGTGCCGCTGATATCAGCCAACTGAAGTATGCAATCGGCTTGTTGGCTCGTGGCGTGGGTGGTTTTCAGGATTTCTTCTTTGACTTTGTCGGCACCGATTTTGCCAAGTTTATCCAAGGCACGAAGTACCAATACGCTTTGCTCAGCGAGGTCCGCTTTTTGCAAAATGCCATTGAGGACTTTGCGATTGTTGAGGCGAATTGTAAATTTCTCGAATCCAATGCCGCGCATCAAGTCGTTGATGACTAACACTGTTTCGATGTCACTGGCAATTGAGGTGGTCCCAATGGTGTCGAAATCGCATTGGGCAAATTCCCGGTACCGACCGGCCTGCGGTCGTTCGCCTCGCCACACCGTACCAATGTGGTAACGTTTGAAAGGCATCCCTAGTTCGTTCTGGTGCTGGGCTACAAATCGGGCTAGAGGGACGGTCAAATCGAATCGCATCGCAACATCACGTTTGCCGTGCATGAAGCGGTACATTTGCCGATCAGTTTCTTCACTGCCCTTGCCGCAGAGGATCTCGGCATATTCAAGTGTGGGGGTGTCAATTGGAACGAATCCAAAAGAACGATAGACGCGACGAGCAGTCTCCATCAGCTGTTCACGGGGGATCATGGCCTCGGGGAGGAAGTCACGGAAGCCGCTGAGAGTTCTGGGTTGGATCAATTGATCAGACATGGCATGTTTGGGTTTAACGTGGCGTTGATTCGAGTTTGTGTGAGTCTGGCGGTTTGAGGCTGAGTCAAAACTAATTCACGATTGGCAGTCCGGGCTTGGCGGTCCGGAATGTTTCTGGCGTATTAAAATGTGCGTTGGAATATTCTTGAATTTGTTCGCCCGTTTCAAAGTAACGATCGAAAGTGTAGGTGTCTTCATATTCGCAGTTTTGAGTGGTGTAGTCCCGACAAATTTTGGGGCGTGTTTCATAAATTCCACATCGGTTATCTTCGAGAAGGTGCTTGCATTGGGTGTGCACCAGGATAAACCAGTCGTTACCTTCGGTGAAAACGCTGGCAAACTCATGCAGCAAGTACCATCGCATATAATCAAAATCGGCGGCCGATTCTGGCCGGTCGATTGCCAGAGAAAAGTAACGACAGCACTTGGCGGTGCAATAATCACAGAGGACTTCGCCCGGTTTTAGTTCACTTCGTTGTAGTTGGCGTGGTTGATTCATGATGGGTTGGGTGGATGGGTCTCGTCGGCGCCGGTTGGAACGACTAAAACTAACAAACGTTGGGTTGCTACAACAGAGTCCAAGCGGGTGAATTTGACGTTAGGTTGCCTCGCTAGCCTGTCAATGAGTCGGCGAATACTTGATAGACTGTGCGGCGTGTATTTCGGTGGACTATCGCGGTTTTTGAATTCCAGTGAGAAGACTTTGCTGAATATTGATGCGATAAACATGATGGATGATGTGCTCGAAATGGGCGTCTTGTCAGAGAATTCCGTTCTGATTGCAGGCGTCGGCTCGATCCTGCTTGAAGCAATCAAGCTTCTGTTTGTCGCGCTGGCACCTTTCGTGGCGTTTGCCTTCATCATTCATTGGCTTGAAAAAATTACCGAAGGTCGGCTGGCAAGGCGGTTTGGATGGAAGAGTGTGCTGTGGACTGGGTGGTTAGGTACGCCGATTCACGAACTGAGCCACGCGCTGATGTGTTGGGTCTTTCGGCACGAAATCAAAGAGATTGCTCTGTTTGAGCCGGATCAGAAATCGGGACGCCTTGGATATGTGCTTCACACATTTGATCCACGCAACCGTTTTCAGCGAGTCGGTAACTTATTTATCGGCATCGCGCCGTTGATCGGCGGTTCAATTGTTTTGGCTGTTTTGCTCTGGATGTTTTATCCGGACGCCGCGCGAGGAGCGATTGAGCTTACCGGACAAGATGCCGAGGGTAGCCTGTTGCAAAAATCGTTTGGAATCGTGACGGCTGTCTTTGGTGAAGTGATTAATTTTCGAAACTTGGTCACCCCTCGCTTTTGGGTGTTCATTTACTTGGTGCTTTGCGTCGGAACTCATATGGCACCGAGTCCAAGCGACTATGAAGGTGCATCGAATGGTGCGTTTATTTTTGGTGGGCTGCTTCTCTCAGGCGTCTTGATTCTGGCGATTGCAGGAGTCGACTCGCAGGGGATGGCGAATGTCATGCTGCGAACGATGGGTCCTTTGTTTGCAATCCTCGGATTGGCCGTAGTGTTGTGCAGTATCGCTGCCCTCATCGTGTTTGGGGTGACCTCCTTTTTGCCGAAGAAGTATCGAGCCACGTAGTTTCCACTGGGCAGAAAAAAGCACAGCCAAGCTTGAGCTTAGCTGTGCCCGATATCAGTCTTTTAAAGCTTGCGATTGTTCGCCAGAGATCACTGGCGAACCAAGCGTGTTAGTCCAAGGATATATCTTTGTTTCTGTTGGATTGGATTTAGATCCTTCCCAGCGGCTAATGTGTCAAGTTGGCCATTAATGAATTGCAGGCCACCAAGCACATCATTGATTTGCCCTTTCATATCGGTGGCGTATTGTTGCTCGATAATCGGCATGACTTTGGCAACGAATTCATCAGATTTGTTTTCCTCAACGATGATGTTAATTGCCTCCTCAAAGTCTTCTCGATTGGCTTGGACGATTTTGGCGAACTCACTGCGCGTCAAATCTTTGGTCCGACTTAGTTGTTCGTCAAAATACTGCTGAAGGGTCGTCTCGGCCTTTTTTCGGATCTCGGGCATATTGGCCACAAGCTCAAGACTGGCCTGTTTTGCCCAGATCGGAGCGGATTTTCTGACTTCTTCACCTGCAGTCTTTCTGGCTTCGATGGAAAGGTCTTCGACATAGGACTTGGCCGAAGCCACGATGGTCTTGGGGTTGGTGATGTCGTTGAACATATAGTATCCGTACCCAAAGTACCCACATAAAAGCAGGATTGCGATCATTCCAACGATCAGCGTTAAGTTACTGCCCCAATTGGTAGATCGGCGCTTGGAAGCAAGTTCCTTGGTGAGTAAAGCGATTCGTTCTTGAGTATGGGTTGATGATGGTGTTGCACTCATGGCTATCTCTTTTATTTGATGATTTGTTCTGGTGGATTTAACTTAAGTAGGGTTCGGTGGTTTACTTCTTGTCCTCCGCGGATCCACTGGAATCATCTTTTTCATCGGTCGCCTCTGGCTTGTCAGATTTCTCGGGATTTTCGAGATCGTTTGTTTCGACCGAGTTAATTGGCTTAATGGAATTACCTTTTTCTTTTTTCAAATCCAAGTCAACATTGGCAGGTCCATCGCTGGATTCAACTTGTTTTGAAGTGGTTGTCTCGTTCGGGGGTTCGACGTAGTTGTCGGAGTTGATCGTCATCAATCGGACTAACTCCAGCATCTCCGAAGCAATTTGCTCGACGATGGGGATATTGTCGACTTTGGGAGTGGATACCGGAAAGGTGTCAAGTTTGTCAGCAATGTTTTCCATTTCGTCACGTAATGAATCGACAAAATATCGCTTGCCGATCTTGTCATATACCTTTTCCATATTCGCCCGAATCTTTGCGAGCTTTTCAGGATCCTTGAGAACTGGGAACTCTTCTCGCAGCATTTGCTCCTGCTCAAGTAGCATCGCGGCATAGGAATCAGCGAGTTTGGTTTCAAGTTTGTTTTGCATGCTTGAGATCAATGTGTTGCGTTCCTGATCGAACGCACTGAGGTAAAGCTCCGAATCTTCCTGAGCTTGTTTTCGGAATGCTTCAACTACAAAGGGTCCTTGCTCTTCGGCAAGAGCCATGACTTGCCGAGTCAATGGCTCTGAAAACTCTTCCGGGTTCTCATTGATGATCCGTTGAACTTCGGCAATTCGGTTGGTCTTGATGTCGACGTAAAGGCTGTAAAACAGAAAGCCCGTAATGAGGACGAAAAAAAGCAAAGCGACCGATAAAATTAATCGAACTTTGCTCGACCAGTTGAGTGCCTGGAGTATTCGTCGGCTTTCATTTTCGAGTTCATTGAGCTTCTCATTCAGGAACTCAATTTGTTCTTCTGGCGTGGACATGATCGGCCTCTTCAAGGTACGTGTGGAAGTGTGATGAAGATGTTCAAAAAGAAACAATTTCGATATCATGTTTTTAACGTCGAAAGAATCACTTTCCCAGCAAATACTTTGCTCAGAGATTGAATTGATCCTGACAAGCAACTTCTCGGCAGCAATCAAGATTTGGGTCGCCGAAGGGAGGATTGCACGACCTACCAACGACCAACATGTGGTCGTTGGTTCGGTTTCTGGAATTTTAGCTGACCAAATAAGTGAACACACCAAGTCCGTAAAACCCATTGATTTCATTTTGAATTGAATCGTAGGCTGCCGGTCGGTGAGGCTCCCAGCACTTGAGCTAGTCAGATCCCGGCGCGGGAAGAGGCACGATCTGGTGGCGAAGCCTTGTGGGGATGATCGGAGATTTGAGATTTGTCATCGAACCGTTGGTTTATTCGATATTTTAACAATTCCCGAAAAAACGTTCTAATGAAGTTTCGGGCGGTTCGTCTCCTCTTTTGAACCGCGTAACCCCTGATTCATCGGGAATCATCCACGGAACAACTATGAACGAAGAAATCAGGCCAGCAGTGCCAGAGGGTTCTGAGGGCGATGATGGGGCCTCCCACCAATGGACACAGGATTGGATTAAGAATGCTATCGACGAGCATGAAGCTTCGTTGCTGCGCTATGCCAATCACTTCGTTCATGATTTGGAAACAGCTCGAGATATAGTTCAAGACACTTTCTTGCAACTCTGTCGCCATCCGAATGAAGAGCTTCGTCCACGGTTGGCTCAGTGGTTGTTTACGGTTTGTCGAAATCGAGCAATTGATGTTTGCCGCAAGGAGCGCCGAATGAAGCTGGCACCCGAAAATCAACTAACCGATCACTTGGACGCTCAATCTGACGAGTCGGTCAATCCGGCGGCCCGGTTGGAAAGTTCAGAAACTGCTGCAGGTTTATTACAGCAGGTCGGGCGTTTGCCTGATCGGCAGCAAGAAGTGTTGCGCTTGAAATTCAATGTCGGGCTTAGCTACAAGGAGATTGCAGAGGTCACTGGACTTTCCAGTACCAATGTGGGCTTCATTTTACACACCGCGATTTCGAAACTCCGTCAACGTTTGGTTCAGCAGTAGAACAATTTGTCACACCAAAAATTTTATAAGAGCAATGAGGCTGATTCAGACGAATCACGATGTTTTTGCGAAAGCCTCCTCGTTGAATGATCAAAACCACTCCAAGGTTTGACTATGAAACCCATAATTGAAAACGACGATCCTCGACTAACCGCGTTTCTGCTCGGTGAACTTGGCGAACTTGAGAGCGCCCAGATTCAAGAAGCGATTACCAACTCCCCAGATTTAGAAATCGCAGTCAGCGAGATTCGTCAGATGATTGGGTTGTTGGGAGTGGCTTATGCCTCAGAGTCACCTTGGGCGCTTCTGGATGAGCAAAAGACCGAGTTGGCGCGAGCTGAGATTGATTCGAACGTAGATTTAAGACCCCGAGAGTCTGTCGTCTTGGGCTCAGACCAGTCGGCAACTCGATCAAGCCGACCTTGGTTGCGGATCGTGCTGGCGGCAAGCCTGCTTGGTTTGCTTGTGGGGGGCGGTTGGTATTTGAAAGATATCGTCCTCGAAGATGGTCTGGTCGCCAAGGTAGACCGAGCAGAAACGATGAGTTCGGCTGAGCTTCGTCGGATAAAAGCAGAAACGGAGTTGGCTGTTGGTGGAGTTCAGGTTGATGGTTTTGCCAATCAACGTCGTGACCTGCCTGTTCCGCCACCGATTCATGCTCCTGGTGCGGCGGCGGGAGAAGAAACAGGCTTACCGAGCGCACGTTATCCCAATGCTTTAGACGGTGATATGCCTGCCCCGGCGAATGTTGGTGGCTGGTACGCGGCTGCTGGTAAATCGGAATTGCAATTAGAAGACAGCAGATTTGGCGCTGAGAGTTCGCTCGATAAGATAGAGCAGAACGATATTGGCAATTCACCTATAGAGGCTAGTCAACAGTCAAGAAGTAGGGCGATTGGGGGAGGCGGTGGTGGTGGGTTAGGTGGTGCGATGCAATCCGCCAAACCTCAACGAGATGATGCGTTTGAAATTGCACCGGGCGCAGCGGTTGTCGATCAATTGCAAATCATGAATGACCCTCAGCAGGCATCCCGTTCCCTAGAAAACAAGGAAATGTCAAAACTACCATCTCCCATTGCGACAGGCCAAGATCTGCAGGACTTGGGTGGTGAAGAGGGAGGGGAAGAAAAGACCTTTGAATTAGCCGAGGGGGAGAGGCTTGAAGAAAATGCAAACGAGGAAGGGATGCCTTTACAAGCTGCCGAGCCGATGAAAAAACAGGGTGAAAATGATAGCCTCGCCTTAAGCAAAAGAAAGCAAGATGGAGTCAAAAAGTCACGTCGCGTACAGACATGGAAGCGGGTAAAAGCGATTCCAAACACAACTCGGTTGATGGTGGGTGATAAAGATGAACTCGATTTAACCGGAATGCAAGTCAATGTTCAGGTCGACGGATTCCGAGCGCGTGTCTTGTTGGATTACTTTTACTACAACAATCGCGACGAACAGCTTGAAGGTAACTTTAAGCTTCGTCTACCGGACGATGCGTCGTTATATTATTTTGCGTTTGGCGAAAGTGCGTACAACCTCGAGCCGAAGGGGAGATTGGCCAAAGCTGAATTTCTTGAAGAGGGAACTCAATTTGTCTCCCTCGGGGCAGATGCGGTTCGCAAGGCTCGGGACGAGTCATGGGTCAACGTCAAAGAAGCAAAAATGGTCCCGCGCGAAAAAGCGGCACACGCATATCGGGAAACGGTTCGACGAAAAATTGACCCCGCTCTTGTCGAATGGTCGGGGGCGGGAGTTTTTAACGCCCGAGTTTTTCCGTTGGCACCCCACAAGCTGCATCGAATTGTGATCGGGTATGATGTGAACTTGACCAGAATTGATCAAGGCTGGGCTTACGAGCTTGATTTGCCGGAGCAAACTGGACAATGTCAGATTGATTTGAATGTTCAGCCCGTCGATGGTTTTGAGTACCGAATCCAGCCTAATGCTGATCCCGTTGAAAACCGGGCCAAAGGCACAATTCAGAAACGCTTTCGTTTTCACGGCAAACAGGAAGACGGGATCCAGCTCATTGCCCAACCTCAGGGCAAGAAGGTCCCAGAAGTTCTCTTGCACTCCTCCGACGAGAAGGAAGGCGATTTCTGGGCACTTCAGCTCAAACCTGAATTGCCAACCGAAAAAGTTGTGGGAAGTCCTGTTGCGATTTTCATGGTCGATACTTCGTTAAGTAGTCAGCCGGACAAGTTCAATGTTTGGCTTGATTTGTTGCGATCCACTTTGACCAATAATCGTGATTCGCTGAAGCATTTCAATGTCCTGTTCTTTAATGTCGATGGGCACTTTTGGCAGGATGGCTATGTTCCCAATTCGGAAGAGAATGTTGAAAAACTGATGCAGGTTTGCGGGGGTTTAACGCTCGAAGGAGCTACCGATCTCTACGGGGCGATTGAAACAATCACTCAAACGACTTGGGTTTATGAATCTCCCCAGGATGTGAAATCAAAGGTGGCCAACCAAAAACCCGATTTGTTTTTGCTCAGTGATGGAGTCGCAACTTGGGGCGAAACCAATCTTCGCCTGATGGGGCGCCTGCTCGAAGACCATCAACTCGGCAGCATGTTTGCCTATCAAACTGGACTAACAGGAACGTCAATTGCTGGCTTGCGTTTTCTAACGGGACATTCCGGCGGTGCCGTTTTCAGTGTCACCACCGAAAGTGAAATTAGATCGGCGTCAATGGCCCATCGCCAGCGGCCTTGGAGACTTGACACCATGACGGCCACCGGGGCAACGGACACCATGACCGCTGGCCGAGTGCAATGGGTTTATCCCGGTCAGTCAATCACGGTAGTGGGGCGAGGCACCGTTGATAGCGGGATCAAACTGAAATTCAATCAAGCTGAAAACGAGAAAGTGATCTCAGTTTCGCAGGAGTCAATCAAGCGGGTCGAGTCTGAACTTGCCTCGCGGTTGTACGGCCAAGTTGCGGTCGGACAGCTTGAGAGTCTGGGCGCGAAAGTGTTCGACGTTGCGGCCTCATATGCTCGGCACTTTCGCGTCACCGGCAATACCTGCTCGCTTTTGATGTTGGAAACAGCACAGGACTACGACCGTTTTGGGATTAAGCCTGAAGAAGATCTGTTTGTGATCAAGTCCAAGGTCGCCAAAGATCTTGTCTTGGAGGTTTTGGAAAAGTCGGCTAACGAATTGTCCGATCCCAAAGCTCAATTGGTAGCGTGGCTTGATCGCCTTGAAACGATGCCAGGAATGAGTTTTAAGATGCCGACCGCTTTAAAGCTGGCGATGGATAGTCTAGACGTTGTTGCGATTTCGAAGCCGCTCCATTGTAGATTGACTGAAAAAGAACAGATTTCTGAAGACTATCTTAAGGTGTTGACTTCAGAACGACTTGACTATGCCAAGATTGCCAACGAAGCCACTCGCCGTGGTGCGACATCGATTGATGAGGCAATCAAAGTTTTTAGTTCACTCGTTGAACGAAACCCCGGTGATCTGGTCATTGCTCGCGATGTTGCGTTTACTGCGATGGAATTGGATCGGCCCGCTCAGGCATATCACTTACTTCAGGGGATTGCTAAAGCGCGCCCATTTCAGGGCAGTGTCTATCCAGCGTTGGGGCAGTGTTTGACACAGTTGGGTCAGGCTGACATGGCGATTGTTTATTATGAGGTTGCTCTGGGGGCGGATTTTCAGCGTCAGGGAACAGAATTCAAGGACATCGTTTCAGCTGAGTATATGTATCTGTTGCGGAAAATTGTCAGCGGCGAGATGGATTCATCAGCTAAAGATTTTGCGAAAGCACGCTTGGAGACGATGCGGAAAACCATGAAGTTTACAGCGGCTGATGTCGTGATCACCATGATGTGGAACACTGACCAGACTGACGTTGATCTTCATGTTGTTGAGCCGTCGGGAGAAGAGTGCAGTTACGAAAACAAGCGGACACGTTCAAACGGCCAGATCACCTCTGACATCACAACCGGCTTCGGCCCAGAGATGTACTTTAATGTCGAGGCACCTCAAGGTAAGTACGACGTCAAGGTGAAGTACTTTGCTAATGGTCAAAACCGAACTGAATTGCGGAACAAAGTCCACTTGACGATTTATCGTGGCTTTGGCACCGACCAACAACGAGTCGATCGACGGACGATTGAACTCAAAACGGTGGGTAGAAAAGAGTCAGTGGCAACCATTGGGGTGGATTAGATACTGCGTTCCTGCTGGCCATTGAGGCAGCAGAGACTGGGCAGGAAAACGGGATGACAAGAAGCGGTTTTTGAACGCTTCTTGTCAATTTTTCCCAGGGCGGTTGAAAGTGAATTCCAGAGACTCGCCGGCCAAGTACACGCCTGTAACTGGGGAAACCCCCTTAAAATCCGACCGACCGGCACATTGCGAATCCAGTCCTGCCCTTTTGGGGATCGGCTTTCTTGGTCAAGTTTTCCGGTTATTTCGATTTTCTTTGAAATGCGGCGACACACAAATCTTCTCTCGCTCAAGCGGTCAGATCCCGATACTAACAGCACAGTGAGTCGAAGGATTCGAATCCCCCAGTTGGAATAGCGGGGCGCTGGTCAGCAACATGCGTACCAAGTGGGGGAGATCCAATGACTTCAGAAATGACAATTCGTGTCGTAACCAGAGCATCAGACGGCTCGTTGCGAATTAAAGACTTCGAGAACTTTGACGAGATTAGCGGACTTCACAGTCAGATCGGGATAGACGACTGCAGCACTGACCTAGCTCTACGGGGCATGCCTCTTTTTCGAGGTTTGGTTGGCCCACTGCCTGAATCAAAGACGGTTGTTCGATACGAATCGCCAGATGTTTTTGAAGCACTGACCAAAGAATGGACTCAAGCAAAAACCAAACGTCGTAGAAGGCGTCGGAAGGCAGATCCTGGAACCGTTCCTGTTCCGAATCTGGCCGTTAATAGCCCGATCGTAGGAGCACCCGCGGCGTTCTAACAATACACCGAATTACGAAACACAACCGGACCTGTGCAAACCGCAGACCTACCCGGTATACGCCCCAACCACGGGGCGTTTTTTTTTGCGCTGACCTGAATTTGGTTTTGAATAAATGAAGCCATAGGGTCTACACGTTGAGAGCGATTGCACGCGACACTCAGTCTTAACCGCCAGCTTGCTGGCAAGACCCGCACAGGGGGATTTCAGCTAACCGTCTGACAGTGGGGTTGGAACAACCCCGCGTTGGCTTTCAAAAGCGACCTCCAGGAATAGCCATTTTGCTTGAATGTTTATGGATCCGGAAATTTAAGTTTCAAAGGGGCACCAAGAGGGGAGGTGTTAATCCTTAACGGTCATGCGAGTTGTATTTTCTTGCGAACCAAAATTTTGTTGGCAACGTAAAAGAATGACCAGGGACGAACCGTACAGTATCGCAAGCGTTCAACTTTGACAGATCGTTGTCATCGTACCGCTTCTCATCGCCTTCTTGGGTTGTACGGATTTCGCGGCCGAAAGATGTTTGAATTTTTTTGACCGCAGTAAAAACGTGATCTATTTTTAACCGGCTTTAGTAGTTGATCAACGCACCATTGAGAGGTGCGTCAATGGGCCGGTTCCTGATCTGACCAATGCTCCCTGTTTGCTTCGCTCCCAAATTAATGTAGCCAGCAGGTTGTTCACGGGTCACCTTCGTAGG
This sequence comes from Mariniblastus sp., assembly GCA_029247405.1. GTDB lineage: Bacteria > Planctomycetota > Planctomycetia > Pirellulales > Pirellulaceae > Mariniblastus. The sequence goes on along the minus strand of JAQWLH010000085.1, from coordinate 15,737 downwards.
ATGGCAGTTAAGTTATGGACATAAGATTCAAGTTGCGACGCATGCTCTGTTCGCTTCCCGGCAGGCTGTTTTGCCTCCTTTTAGTGGTAGCTTCTTTCGGCACTTTGGCCCACTCGGCCATGGGCCAATCTCAGGTGCTTGCGGAAAACCCCACGGCCCAACCGCAGCCAGTTGCTGCGGTTTCTGATTCCGTGTTGGTTCAGGGTGCTGAGCTTGAACGAGAAGGTCGCTGGGGCGAAGCTCTCAGCCTTTACCAGAAGACATTGAAAGACTTTCCCAAAAACAAATCAATCCAAACACGTCGTTCGGTTGCTCGGATTCATTTTGATCTTGGCCGGCGATATTCCGATTCGAGTTTCTTAAAGACGATTGAATCAACCGATGGCAAAAAGGCAAAAAATGTGTATGCCGAAGTGCTGTTGAAGGTCCAGTCATACTATGTCGACGAGCCGAATTGGGCTGACATCGCCAGTTATGGGCTAACCGCACTTGAAGTTGCATTGATGTCTCCTGAGTTTCAGAAAATTAATCTTCCTGGAATCAGTGATCTCGATGTGCGAGCCACAATTGTAGCGACGCGAAAGCGGCTTGAATCCGCGTCAGTCAATAATCGGCATGACGCTTATTTGGTAGCCGATGATACCGCTAAATTTTTGAGTGAGAAGATTGGCCTCAGCCAACAAGCGACGGTGTATGAATTTGTTTGTGGAGCGATCTCCGCACTTGATCCCTACTCGGCATTCATGTCGAGCAATCAATACAGTGAAACGATGTCGCAAATCGAAGGTAATTTCGTTGGGCTTGGCGTTGAGCTGCGTACTCACAAAGACCACCTTGAGATCGTCAACGTGATACCGGGTGGCTCGGCGGCGGTGGGCGGGATTGTCAAAGGTGACCGTGTTTCGGCTGTTGATGGGAAATCCGTCGCTCAGATCGGTAGTGAGCGTGCTGCAGATTTAATGCGTGGCGTCGAGGGAAGCTTTGTCGGCATCACCGTGGATCGCGATGAACGGCCTCAAACTGTCCAGTTGGAGCGTCGACGGGTCGAAATCCCGAGTGTAGATCAAGTCGGAATCGTCGATGTTAAAAACGGTGTTGCTTACATTCGTTTAACCAACTTTCAAAAAACAACGGCTCGAGATTTCGATGCTGCTCTGTGGAAACTACATCGGGATGGCATGCGTTCACTGATTGTCGATGTGCGTGGGAATCCGGGCGGCTTACTTTCGGCTTCCGTCGAAGTTGCCGACCGGTTTGTAAGTGATGGAATCATTGTTTCCACTCGTGGACGCAACCCAATGGAGGATTTTACACATCAGGCGAATCTTGCGAGCACGTGGCGAGTGCCTCTGGTCGTTTTAGTTGATGGTAATTCAGCTAGTGCGAGCGAGATTTTTGCTGCTGCAATTCGAGATCACCAGCGTGGTAAAATTGTTGGCCACCAAAGCTACGGAAAAGGAAGTGTGCAGGGGATTTTTCCACTGAACGTCTCTGGTGGTGGTGTGCGTCTGACCACCGCCAAGTTTTACTCGCCAACAGGAAAACCAATTAATCAAGTTGGTGTGAAGGCAGATGTGATTGTCCACGAAACGGCGAAGACGAGTGTCGAGCCAACTGGCGAGAATGGCGACCCCGGTTTGCAAGTGGGAATCCAGACGGCACTTCGGACGATGCAGGCACGAAAATCGGCCAGCACGACCAGTTCCCTACGAAGCGAGTTGCAAAAGCGTCAGTTTGCTGATCGGTAATCTTTCTAGCTCGAGTTGCGAACTCAAATGGAAATTCCAAAGGCATGCTTCGGCATGCCTTTTTTTGTGCGCGACCTCATTTCGCTCACGAGCCCGTTGCCATGGGGGCCGTGATTTAGTTCGTTTCGTGACAACGCAGGTGTGGTTGCATGGGTCTTGGGTGGGGATTGCCCGGGCAGTTGGCCCGCACCAGTTCTTCGCTCACTTGCGCAGGGAGGTCCTGCTTAAGAACGCTGAGTGTCGGATCTGGAGCTGCTCCGCGTCGCGAAGATCGAAACACTTCTCTACAGACACCAGTGGTGGGTCGTTCCAGCAAGTCAAACGCTTGTGAGAGCTCCCGGGATGTCGCAAACGGCGAGTGCTCTTGAGGCCCAGTGTTTGTTCGAGGTGTAGGGTCCTCGATCATGGGGAAGCTGTAGTTTGAGTGAGGCTTCTTTCTGGAGTTTGGCCGTCTTCAACTTTTTAAAAAACTTCTTACCATTTGTGGGATATTCAAGTCTCGGGATATTCAAGTCTCTTTACCGAATGAAAATCAATGCAGGAATTCGAAGAGTTCAGTACTTTGCTTCAGCGTCCGGTCGAAGAAAAGAATCGGGAGTTTCAGCGACAGGGTCGATTAAAGCACATGATATCGGCCTCGCAACTTTCGATTCCTTTATTAGAAAAGCTTTGTCATTCGGCTAATGTGATTCGTAAAATGAGTCGTGAGCCGAAAGGTAACGAACGGCTTCGCAAGCTATTGGCCCACAAAAGAGCCATGCTTTATTTTACCCAACCGTCTACGCGAACATTTTTGTCATTCATGGCTGCTTGTCAGATTTTAGGTTTGACGTGTAATGAAGTCCGCGATCCCAAGACTTCGTCTGAGGTCAAACGTGAGTCGCGAATGGACTCGATTCGGATGTTCAGCAGTTACTTTGACGTGATTATCATGCGATCTCAAATTGCTGATTTTGCCGAGTGCTGTGCCTATTTAATGAATGACTTGGAGAAACAGGAACGCCGCTCGGTTCCGATCATCAATGCCGGTGTGGGATCCGATGAGCATCCGACACAGGCTTTATTGGATATGTACACGATCATTCGGACATTTGACTTTGATGAATCGTCTGAATCCCGTCCCTCTCGATTGGCCGATCTTCGCCGCTCATATCCCAATTTAGCATCGGGGCCAGCTCATAAGACTTATGCTTTCGTCGGCGACATTGGACGTGGGCGGACGGTGCGATCATTGGCGACGGTGCTCGCACAATACGACGGTGTGAAGATGTTTTTTATATCTCCTGATCATGAAGTTCTGCAGTTGGACGATAGCCTACGTCAGAGTTTGAAGAAAAGCGGCGTGGTTGTGGAGGAATTCAACAGTCTGGAGACGGATTACCAAGGTCAAAGCCTGCTAAGCCAGATCGATTGTTTATACATGACTCGAATTCAGCGAGAGCACAATTCTGAGCAAGCGGAAAAGGAAATTGCAGCGATTGATTTGGAACCGTACCGACTAACGTCGGATCGAGTGGCTCAGTTAAAAAGTTACACTCCGATCCTACACCCCTTTCCTCGTGACAGTGTGATTGGGGAAATCCCGACCGAGATTGATTCAGACCCACGGGCAATGTATTTTCGGCAGGCCCGGAATGGAATGTGGGCTCGGGCCGCATTGTTGGTTCATCTGTTCGACGCCGCCGATTCCCTGCATCTGGCTTACTCTGAGGTGATGCCCGCCTGAGTTTACCGATTCGAAGGCAGGAAATGCTCTGCTGCGGAGGATTGAAGCAAAGCCAACGAGGATCCGTTGGGGGTTTATTGGGGGGTTCTGCTTACCCTGGCGTGCTTGCTGTCAGAGCGACCGGTGAAATCCTGTTGGAAGCTGTCAATTGGCTCGCTGTTTCCAAATCAGAATTGCGGTTTAGTAGATGGATGGTTTTTATCGATTGCCCAATTTGCTTGATTTTGACCGCTGTTAGAGACGAGGGAGCTATTGCAACTCTGTGATTCACTGAGCTCGGCCCCAGCGACTTATGCCGGTCCAATCTAAAGCAGCGGCTCAAAAATGGTCCAATGAGGAGGTGAGCGACCTCAAGCACCTGTCTGTTTAAGCATTTTGAACAAATGATGAGGCGGCAGATCTGAACTTGTGTTGCCGATTGTTGATATCTCCGCCTTCTCCAGTGAGATGCCTCTCAGGCGGTAGGGGCTCGAATTATGGCATTTGCTGATAGTTTGAAACGTTGGTGACCGAATCGCAGGTTTTACCGATTGCAAGGGTTGGCGGATTCGTACTCAGCAAACGGCTCAAGTAGGCCTCAATACTTCATTTTCTGGCCAATACCACGGAATCTTCGGTCAGGCGACGGTAGTTGGACGATGTAAAAAAGACCAGTGGATATACTTTTGCCTCACAATTCGATTTGATTGGCTTCGCCCAATTGAATTTAGAGTCACGGAGCAAAAAAACCAGAATCATTCATATTCTGGCAATTCGTTGGCATGCAAAAATCGTGGTAAGTATACTTGATGGGTGTAGGTGTTGGGCCTCACCAAGATTGACTGAGTCACTGACGCGAGTTCGCGTTGGCTGATTTCCCAACCCTTTCCTAAACGTAATGTAGAAGTATTAGTTTCAGCTTGGCCAAGTGATTGGCTTTCAAAGAGGTGCCTGATGAGCTTGATGGGAAAAATTTTCACGCTTTTGATTTTCTTCATGAGCATTTGCTTTCTTGTAATCTCAGTGATGGTGGGTGCGTCGCATCGCAACTGGAAACAGATTGCGACTGACATGCAAAATGATGCCAAGGCAGCCGCCACCCGGTTGACGGATGCCAAGAATTCAAACGATGAAAAAGAAAAGTTGCTACAGTCTGAGCGAGTCAGTCGTGCTCTTCAATTGTCTCAATTAGAGTCACAACTCAATCGAGCTAATGATGATCTCGACTTGAAAGAGGAGCAGTACCTCAAATCAACCGAAATCAGTCAAGCTCGATTGGCTGAACTTGAGCAGGTAACGAATCGAATCAAGCAGCAAGATCAGGAGATCTTGGCCCTCAAATCCAACAACACAAAGTTGGTCGACGATATTGCAACTCAGTTTTCATTGGTTCGAAACTTGACCAATACAACTTACGAGCAGCAAAACAAGATTGATCTTCTTGAAGAAAAAGAAGGCGACATTCGTGCCGACCTCGCAAAGTCTCAACGTGTGCTCAAGGCGAACGGCCTGACGCCAAACCAGTTGACTGCTCATATCGTTCCGAAACTCGATGGTGTGGTTACAACCGTCGGAAGCAATGGCTTATTTGCTGTTGGGCTTGGATCTGACGATGGTCTTCGTGTCGATCACGTGATGGATATTTATCGCAACGATCGGTTTGTTGGTAAGGGTACAGTCGTTACTGCCAAAGATAACCTCAGTGTGCTCCGCGTTCAGGCGGACTTCATGAAGGATTCAGTACGAGAGGGAGATCATGTCACAAGCAAGTTCTGATTTAGACGACCCGTTTGCGAACGCAACGGTCGAAGCGGGACCAGAAGATGGCATGATTTCTGAAGAGCCCGTCGGGATGGCGCCACCTCCGCCTCAGTACCGAAAACAGGACTTCAGCATCTATTCGATCTTGCTGATCCTTTCCTTTGTGTTTTTGATGTTTGCCGCAATCATGTTTTTTATTGAAGCTGGCAAGTACTAAGCGAAACAAGCCAGTTTGAATTGAGATTTAGCAGAGTTTCTTATGTCAGATAACATTCTAGACGCCAGCGACATGTTCGATGATTCCGCCGACCTTGCGGGATCCGTCGGCGAAGAGGTTGTTGAAGAGATTGGCCAAACTTCGGAAGAGTCCTTGGTGAATCCCGATGATAGTGGTTCAGCAGACGATTCCAGCAAGGAAAAAAAGTCTCTGCTGAGCGGGTTTTCATTGTTTGATAGTATGCTTCTCACGGCTTTGATTTGTATCTCTCTTGCGACACTATTCCTGTTTCTCGAGCTTAACGAGTTTGGCAAGTTTCCAGGCAGCTTCCCATGGCGTACTACTGAGTTCTTAAAGAACTAAACGACAGATCAAACGATTAGAGTCTAAGCCCGATGATTCGGGCTTTTTTTATGCGCTGGCTGGGTCCCGGCGAGGATTCAAAAAGTCAAAAAACGGATTCACTTGTCGTCAGTATGTAATCTCACGAGACATCTGCTTTGGCAGACAGCCAAACCGATTGCCGTTAGAATAATTCGACTCAGATGTTGGATTTGAGGTATGAGACCCCACAGCATGTGATGATTTAGAGGGATGATCGTTGGACAAAAAAGATAGCAGCCGTTTTGACGACTTGGCGACAGGCGTTTCGACTGAAGAACTGCAAAAGAGTGCGGGCCTCCTGCTGGATAACATCGCTCGCGTCGTACTGGGAAAACGTGATGTGGCGAGGTTGTGCCTGATCGCGTTGCTTGCTGACGAGCATGTCTTGCTCGAAGATGTTCCTGGTGTCGGCAAAACGCTGATGGGTAAGGCTTTGTCGTCGAGTGTGGATGGTTCCTTCTCCCGAATTCAGTTTACACCTGATTTGCTGCCCAGCGATATTATCGGAAGTTCAATCTTCAATTCCCAGACATCGAGCTTCGTTTTTAACGAGGGGCCAATCTTCAGTAATTTTGTTTTGGCTGATGAGATCAATCGAGCACCACCACGAACTCAGAGCGCACTGCTGGAAGCGATGAGTGAATCACAAGTCAGTGTCGATGGAATAACACACGAATTAGCAAAACCATTTATGGTGATTGCCACGCAAAACCCATTTGAGTTTGAGGGGACTTATGTGCTCCCGGAAAGCCAACTGGATCGGTTCTTGATACGAATGTCGATGGGATACCCTGATCGCGAATATGAGGAAGCGATTTTCAAAAGCCATCGTTCAGGGGAACCGGTAGATCAGTTGACTCCTGTTTGTGATTGGCACCGGGTGTTGGAGATGCAGAAAGCCGTTCGCTCGGTGACCGTTGAGGACTCCATCACAAAATACATGCTTGATATAGTTTCCCAAACACGAACATCACCTGAACTGAGTGTCGGAGTCAGTACCCGTGGGGCACTTGCTTGGTATCGGGCAGTTCAGTCATCGGCTTTTGTCGACGGTAGAAGTTTCGTGATTCCCGACGATGCAAAGAGCATTGCGATTTCGGTATTGGGACACCGGGTTCAGATGAGGGGCGGGCTTCAAGGTGGGCAACGAGATGATGTCGAATCAATCATTCAAGACATTACCGATTCCATCCCCCTGCCTACTTAATCTTGGGTCAGACTGCCAACTCAGGTTCATTCAGTGAGGTTCAATCTTGGGGGCGGTCAAAGTGTTGTCGAAAATTTCCCCGTTGAAGCCTGTGATTAGTTGATGAAAGGGTCGCGATTGCCTCGTCGAAGAAAAGAACTTGCTGAGCTTAGGTTGACGCCTGAAGGTTGGGTTTACCTTGTCGTGCTAGTTTTTATCACGGTGGGGGCTGTCCTGCGAAACGTGAACCTGCTGATTTTCATGGCCGGCATGATGTACGCTCCTTTATTGCTTAATTGGCGACTGGGTCTGCGTCGAATACGATCTCTGACGGCGAGTCGGCGAATCTCCAGGCAGCTCCACGCCAATGAAACGGCGAGCATTCATTGGACCTGCCGAAACAAACTCCACGGCATCGCAGCTTGGAACGTTGTCATCAACGACCGTATTGAACGCGTGGTCGAGTCTGAGCAAACCATCCAGGAAAACGCAGGATCGTTGAATGAAAACCCGGAAAGCTGGAGTTCTCGGATGTTCGGCGAGATATTTTCAAGGTTTCGTCGTCGAAAAATGAATCCAAATCGCTCAGAAGCTAAGCTGGGATTCGCCTGTGTCAAAGCTTGTGAATCTGAAGTGGACGCCTATCAAATTTATTTTGGTAATCGGGGAAAGTACGTTTTTGGACCTGCGGCACTTTCAACCACGTTTCCCTTTGGATTGATTGTTTGCAGGGTGTTCTTGCCGATGCAGAAAGAGGAATATGTTGCTCCGGAAACTGGTCAGCTTAAGCCAACCTGGGAGCAACGAGTTCAAGCGATCGCAACGGGCTCAGAAACCATCAAACGGAGACGAGCTCTCGAAGAAGATGAGTTCTATGCGTTGCGACCTTGGCGTTCGGGGGACAGTAAAAAAAATATCCATTGGCGGACGTCGGCGAAATTGGGGCAGCCAATTATTAAGCAGCATGATCAGCCTAATAACCGTGACTTTGCGTTGATCCTTGACCTGTTTGACCCACAAGAATTAGATGGGAATGAAGCCTGTGAACGGGTTTTAAGTTTCGCCGCGACAACGATTCTGCAATTGGGGACTGCGGTGCAAGGGAAGATCGCCGTCGGTATTTGTGGTCGGCAATTCGAACTTTGTCATAGTCGATCTCAACAGTCGTTGATCGCAGCAGTGCTGCCGCGTCTTTCGGTTGCCCAAACGTCCGCCGATCCAGAATTACTGACGGCCATGGGAGACGTCGCTCAACGTGTTTCGACTGGTACTCCGTTGTACGTGGTAAGCTCTCGCCCCTGCCCGGCAGTTTTCTCTTCAAGAACTGCGGGTCGCGGTTCAGCCTCACAAGTTCCTGAGTCAAATGATTCGGTTCAGGCAGGCGGTAAAACGGCTCGCTTGTTGAGGCAGGTCATGCCGCAGATTCGTTGGCTAGATGTCGAATCTAAAGATTTTAGATCGATTTTCCAGATGGAGCAGGATCCAATCCAAATCGCCACCCTGAAAGAACTTTCATCCAAATGGGCAACTGATGCTCGAAGTTAAACGTCTTATCCAGATCACACTTTACGTGCTCGTCCTGATTAGCAGTTTGTTGCTGGGGATGAGTATGGAGAGTACGCGCATGGTCACCATCGGCGTGGTTGGTGCGACGCTTGGGTTTTTGATTACCGATTGTTTCAAGCTTTTTCGCATCGAAGGATTCCTCGCCAACGTGGCTTCGATCGTTATCTTGTTTTTGGCGATGAAAGATTTTTTCTCGGTAGACAATGCAGGCAAACTGGTTTCGGTTGCTAATCTGCTGGTTTATTTGCAAACGGTTTTGATGTTTCAGGAAAAAACGCCGCGGCTCAATTGGCAAGTGCTGGTTCTGAGTTTACTCCAAGTGGTTGTCAGCGCGATTTTTTCATTGAATCTCGAAGCGGGATTGTTGTTCCTCCTCTATTTTGTGGTGGTTGGCGTGGCGATGATCTTGCAGTCGATCTACACCGACGCTGTTGATATCAAGCGACGTAATCGGGTTTCGGCATTCCAATTAAAAAATCACAGTCTGACTGAGTCGCCCGATGAGAGGGATACGTTAATCAACCGACCGCTCACTCGTCCGTTGACGTTTTTTGATTCGCATCAGCGGTCGCAATCAACGATTCGGCCGATGGTTCTCCATTTGCTACTTTGGATTGGCGTTTCAACTATTTTCACCTCCATTTTGTTCTACATGGTGCCCCGCCATGCTAAACCGTGGTTTGGCCCGGCCAACGTTCAGGTTCGTACCACCGGCGGGAACAAGGCGGTAGACCTTGATGAACGAGGGGTCATTGCACAGTCGAATAGTCTGGTTTTCCGAGTCAGTTTTGAGGATGCTTCAACTGGCGAGGCGTTACCCTTGGCTGGGCAGGCCCCTTATTTTCGCGGTTTGGCACTCTCCAGCCTCGTGATCGAGGATGGAAAAACAAATTGGCGTGCTCCGCACGATCGCGTCTTTCAGGAAGTCTTTCAGGAGCTTCCTTATTCGCCTCAAACCAATGGCACATTGGTTAATCAGACAATCACGATGAGTGAAACAGCTGATCCTTTAATCTATGGATTGATGCCGTTTTATCGTGCCGCGAAAACGCCCAAGGAAATTTCTTTCTGCCACGAAATTTCAGCGCTCACACGCGGTAAACCCCAAGAGACGATTGGGATGGCGCCCTACAAATACACGGCTGAGACTCTGATCGATCGTCGTGGGCAATTTTCTCGCGCCTGGCCTTACATTTCCAATACCAAGACGTTTACGCAACGACCGATATCACATGATCCGCCGCAGCGGCAGTGGTTAACCCAAATGGATTCCCAGCGGTACCCTACCCTGGCGACTGCCGCAGAAAAAATTGGTGAATCGTGCCGAGCTGCGAAGCGTACGCGATTGGAAATGCTTCGCGAGATGGAGAGTTTCTTTCTTAACCCAACTGAATTTAGTTATACGTTGGACTTTCGAAAGGTCGTTCGCGACGAAGCATTGGATCCAATCGAAGATTTTTTTCGAAATCACCGCAGTGGGCATTGCGAATTGTATGCGTCTGCGTTGACGTTGATGCTTCGCCATCAAGATATTCCCACAAGGTTGGTGGTCGGATTTTACGGCGCTGAGTTCAACAACTTGTCTGGGAACTATCTGGTGCGTGCCAAGCACGCACATGCTTGGGTCGAAGCCTATCTCCGTCCTGAAGACTGCACTGAAGAAATGTTTTCAACGGGCCAGGCAGGCCCTGGTGGAGCTTGGCTGATATTGGATCCCACGCCGCTGTCAGAGCTGTCCGTTGAAGGAAGTGTTGGAGATGAAGCGATCGATTTAGCGAGAAAGGTTTGGGATGACTACGTGCTGGGAATGGAATCTCGGTCAACGGAAAACAGCGAGGTATTGTCATTACCGATGTTCGCTTTTCTCAATGATTTGGATATCGAGAAGTGGGACAGCCGGTTGAGGTCGGCTGCAGGAGCGACGCGAAGCCAGGTATTTAAATATCTGGCCGCAGGATTGGTCATGCTTTTGTTTTTGGCGTTTTGGGTTCGTGCTCAATTCAAAGCCAGTCCTAATCGAGGAACAAAACGAGTGGGGGTGCTTCGAAGAGTTTTTGCAGGAGCAATTTCGTTCATTAGCCCCGGGCTCGGGCAGTGGGTGATGGATCGGTCCACGCGCGGCAATCCGACAGGTTTTTACCTTAAGTTGCAGAATATTTTGTTGTGTTATGAACTGGAACGTGCTCCAAGTCAGACTCATCGTGAGTTTGCCAGCGAGGTATCCACCAAATTTGAATCCCATCCATCGGCCAAGTTGATTCGCTCTACCGTACACGAGGTAACTGAAATTTTTAACGAAGTCAGATTTGGCCAGCAGCAGCTCGACCGGGAGTTAACCGAGCAGATCGACTTGAGTCTGAATGAGTTGTCTTCGGCGTTGAAGCAGTCGGTTCCCGGATCGGTGTAAATTGGCTGCAAGCCGATGATAGCGAAGTGAATGTTTGGTGCGGGACGATCCAGTGATGAGTTGAAACGCTAGTGCGACTGGATTAAGCGTTCTTGAATGACTGCCAAGATTTTGGCACCGACGACTTCTTTGCTGCCGGAGACAGATTCGACCACTTCTCCGCTGGGGGCGATGATTTCGACTTGGTTACTGTTGGAATTCATAGCGGAGATTCCATTAAGGACTACCAAGTCACAATTCTTTTTTTGAAGTTTCGTGATGGCGCGGAACCTTGCGTCTTCTGTTTCTAACGCAAACCCGACAGACCATTGATCCGCCTTTTTTCGCGCGCCCAAGGTCGCAACAACATCACTGGTTTCAAGCAGATGAATAGTAAGCGTGTCGCCTGTTTTTTTGATCTTATGGTCAGCCACATCCACCGGTCGATAATCACATGGTGCGGCGGCTCCAATTAGTCCATCACAGCTTTCAAATGCCAAAGAGGCCTGTTCGAGCATTTCCTCGGTGGAGACCACGGGGATGATCGTCGCACCAACTGGATAATCAACAACGACTGGACCGGAGACAATTGTGACTTTGTGCCCTAAATCGAGGGCGGCTTGAGCAAGGCATCTCCCCATTTGTCCACTGGAAGCATTACTGATATATCGTACCGGGTCGAGGTATTGCCGCGTGGGCCCCGACGTAATCAAAATCTTTGCCATGGAGTATGCCTCGAGTTTTTGAGCCTTGAGTTTCCGGTGCGTTTTAAGATCTGAATTCGTGGGTGGCGGCAATTCGCGGCGGAAAGAAATCAGTCGTTGTCGGTTAATGACGCGGGATAAAGCGAAATCTTTTCGACCGAGGACTCTACTGGGTTTTGTCAACAATCACACTGGCGATGTCTTCGGGGGCAGCCATACGACCCATGCCTTTGGTGCGACAGCTCAACCAGCCTTCCTGCGGCTCAATCACGTGAATGCCGTCCGTTTGGAGTTGTTTTACATTTCGTTGGACGGCTGCTTTGTCCCACATTTCGCAGTTCATGGCCGGAGCGACGATCACCGTTCCCGTGAAGCACAGATACAAAGTACTGATCAGGTCATCCGCGATACCGTGTGCTGCTTTGGCGAGAAAGTTGGCGGTGGCGGGAGCCACACACAAGAGGTCTGCTGAGCGAGCCAATTCGATGTGGGCACCCAGAGGAAATTGTGAGTCAAACGTTTCGGTTACCACGCTTTGTCCAGTAAGTGCGGCAAAAGTTGCTGAACCTACGAAGTTTTGCGCACTGGGAGTCATCACTGCGCGGACAGAGAATCCGTCTTGCACAAGTTGACTGGCAAGCGCGGCGGCTTTGAAAGCAGCCACGCCTCCGGTAACAGCAATGATAATTTCTTTCACTGGTTTCAAATCAACAGAGTTCTGGTTTACAGATCGTCGAGATTCAACTCAGGAGTGTCATCAAAATCTGGCGAGCCGGTAACGCCAACATTGGCGGAAGTATCGAGGTAGATTTTGTCCTGAAGGATCTCCTGCAAAACGATGGCCATTTTGTCTTCGATATTGGTATCAACCAACGGTCGCGCACCTTGGTTAAGTTGAACCATGCGCTTTTGAATCAGGGTTGATAATTTGAAACGCCCGCCGACTTTGCGAACGATTTCTTCTTCTTTCAACTCGTCGTACATTCAGTTTTTCTCCGCTTGTAATAAACGACAAATGTCACTGGCAGTTTGTTCAACCGATACGTTAGTGACAATCTGGCGATAGGTGTCCGCTGCGTCGAGTTCGCGTTTGGCCACTTCGAGGCGGCGGATCAGTGATTCTTCAGTTTCGGTATCTCGACCGCGTAAACGTCGCTCGAGCTCTTCGAGGCTTCCCGGGTGAATAAAGATTGTGACTGCGTCCGGGTAATGTTTCAAGACTTTGGCAGCCCCTTCCACGTCAATCTCTAAGAGTATCCATTTTCCCTCTAAAAGGCTAGTGGTAACCGGGCCCCGCAGGGTTCCGTACCAATAACCACGCCCAAAAACCTCACAACTCTCGAGGAAATTGTCGTTGGCAAGGTGTTTCTGGAATTCCTCATCGGTGAGGTAGCGATAACTCACCCCGTCGACCTCTCCGGGGCGTTTGGGCCGCGTTGTGGCCGAAATGCTTTCAACCAATGGCATGTCGCACTCGGCAAACAGCTTTTTCAAAACTGTTGTTTTCCCCACCCCAGATGGACCTGAAACGATGACCACGCGTCCGGGTTTCGTTTGGCTTGATGGGTTGTGTGGGGGTGTGTCCATGTTTCTGCTTGAGAGTCCGGATTTGATCGTCTTGATTCGATTGGAGGGTCGTCGGGCAAACCTATTCTACGTTTTGCACCATTTCACGAATGCGTTCGATGGCCGACTTGATCTCCACGACCTGTTTGGCAATTTCGACATTGTTTGCTTTGGAACCGATTGTGTTGGTTTCTCGAAGCATTTCCTGAACCAGGAAGTCCAGTTTTTTCCCATCGCTATTTTCAGCGTTAACGATCTTTTGAAACTGCTCAACATGGCTTCCCAGTCGAACCGTCTCTTCGGAAATATCCACTTTTTCGGCGAACACGCCGACTTCTTTGATGATGGCAGTTGGATCAATGGTTACGTCGTGGGACTCGAGCAAGCTATTGATTCGGTCCGTCATCCGTCGAGAGTAACTCTCGATAACCTGTGGAGCATATTGCTTGACTGAATCGAGATGTTGGAGGATCAGATCCGAGTTGGCGAGCATGTCTTTTTGCATGACCTCCCCCTCGATTTTTCGCATCTGGTTGAGGCTTTCAAGAGCCTCAATGGCTGCTTGTTTCGCCAGTGGCCAAACGGTTTCAGTCAGTGTTTCGTCGATGTTGGTTTCGACGACGCCCGGCAACAAAAGCAGTGATTCGATATTAATCGACTGGCTGTTACCTGCGACTTCGGAAAGTTGTAACCAGTAGGACCGGAGAGCAGCTTCATTGAGTTTGTGCTCACTACCAGATTCGAGTATTTGAGTTTTGACGCGAAGGTTGACGCTTCCCCGTCTGACATGCTTCTTGATTAAGGATTCAAGTTTCGATTGATGGGCGGCATCGAGGTCGCAATTGATGCTGGTTTTCAAGAATCGGTTGTTGACGGTTCTTACCTCTGCCACAACTCGGACCTGATCATTTTGTGTCGAAGCCTGTCCGTGACCTGTCATGCTGAGTAACAAAAGACGATCTCCCTGTCGAAGGCGGTGTTTGGAATCGGCGAGGTGTGAATGGATAGGGGTACGCGTCCCATCAAGAATCTACAGGGAGGCCTGCGTTCGGGCCAAGGGTTGAGCGCCCAGAGCCTCCCATCAAATTAAGCATTTGCTTGAGTCAAGCTCCTTCAATTAGGCCATGACCAGTTTTGAAGGGATAATCCAGTCAGAATATTTGTCGACTGACTTGGGAAAAAATAGGATACGTCTAAGCTGGCACTCTGTTAAACCAGAGCTGTTCTAGGAGCCCGAGGTTCGTTTTAGCCGCCTACTTTTTATCACCCGAGTTCTCGTTGGCTTCATTTCCATCGGAGCCAGTTGATGCTCCAGAGTCACCCGCCTCTGAGTCTTCCGGTCCGCTCAGGTTGGGTTCAACCGTTACCACTCCGTCACTGTCGACAGAAACTGATGCCGAAGGATCCAATTCTTGGTCCGTTGAGGAATTTGGGGTTGAATCTCCAGTCGTTCCCGTCTCACCCGAAGTACTATTTTCAGCATCATTGGTTGACTCAGTGTCGTTGTCTGCGTTTTCTTGCTCCAGGGCACCCATGCCAGATAAGGCCGCTTTGTCGGCAGCTGTTTGGGGCTGCGGTGGAGGATTGTAAGTTGCGATTGTCAGCATACAGAGAAAGATCCATATCGCTGCGGTGATCACTGTAATTTTGGTAAATGCATCGCCTGCTTTTGAGCCGAAAGCACTTTGGCCGCCCATGCCGCCAAGAGCTCCCGTCAGTCCACCACCTTTGCCGCGCTGAACGAGCACCAAGAGCATCAAAAAGATTGATGAAAGTAACAGAAGTCCCTGAAGCAGTAAGAGCCCCAGTTCGATCTCAGCAATCAATCCAAGGTTCATATTTGAGGTGAGTTGAGCCAAAGCCATGTTCGTTCTCGAATTACGCGTTTGTGTTTTTGGGTTGATTAATAATGGGTCAGTGAGCTTTGCTGCCAAAGCGATCTAAGCCGCACTTACGTTGGCAGCATTAATAATGGCAGTGAAACTTGGAGCTTTAAGTGAAGCCCCACCGACCAACGCGCCATCAATGTCGGTTTGGGACATCAATTCAGCTGCATTATCAGGTTTGACGCTTCCGCCATAAAGAATTCGAATCGCCTCTGAAGTCTCAGAATTGTAGCGTTCAGCAATCAATTTGCGAAGGTCAGCGTGGACTTCCTGTGCCTGAGCGGGTGAGGCTGTTTTTCCGGTCCCGATGGCCCAAACTTGCTCATAAGCGATCACGGTCTTGCGTATTTGATCTTCGCTCATACCAGCTAGTGATCCGCTAAATTGCGATTTGACCACATCCTGAGTGTTGCCCGCCTCCCGATCGTCGAGTGACTCACCAACGCAAAGTACCGGAGTCAGTCCGGCTTCCAAGGCAGCATAGACTTTTTTGTTAATTAATTCGTCGGTTTCGCCAATGACATGTCGTCTCTCGCTATGTCCCAAAATGACAAAGCTGCAACCAATATCGGTCAGCATATTTGGGCTGGTTTCACCCGTAAACGCCCCTTGTTGCTCGAAGTAAACG
>JAQWLH010000053.1 GCA_029247405.1 Mariniblastus sp. | reverse complement strand
TGAAGTCCAAATCGTATTTGGCTTTTCGTACTTTTTCAGCGTAAAAACGATAATCCCAGGGCTCAATGGTGATCCCGGCACCGGCATCGTCTGCAACCTTTTGCATATCGGCGACTTCTTCTTTGACCCTCGCGACGGCCTTTGGCCAGACTTTCATCATCAAGTCCATTGCCTGCTCAGGTGTTTTTGCCATCTGCGGCTCAAGTCGCCAATGGGCGTGAGTCTTGTAACCAAGCAAAATGGCGCGCTCGGCACGAAGCTTCAGTATTGCGGTAATGGTTTCATTGGTATCGAACTCACCGCCGTTGTCCCCACGAGCGTAATAGCGACGCCAAACTTGTTCGCGTAGAGCTCGATCTTCAGCGTAAGTTAAAAAGGGCTCCATCGAGCTTCGGGTGTTGGTAATTGCCCATTTGCCTTTGTTATCACCATCGGCTTCTTGTGCTGCCGAGGCCATTGCATCAATGGTGCTTTGCGGAAGACCCGTGAGTTTTGCTTTGTCATTGATAAAAGTGACATAGCTCCCTTCGTCATTCAAAACTGCTTGGCTAAATTTCGCAAAAAGGCCGGCTAGTTGTGCATTGATTTCGGATAACCGTGCTTTTTGTTTCGCATCCAGTTTCGCACCCTGACGTACAAATGATTCGTAACGGTCTTTAATCAGCCGTTTTTCTGCAACACTGTAATTGTTCAAGGGTTGATCATTAAAAACTGCCTCGATGCGTTTGAACAATTTTTCATTCTGAGTCGTTGAGTCAGAGAATTTGGATAGCTTGGGTCCCACGGCGGTTTCAATATCCGGGATTGAGCCGACATTCAAATTGGATGCGTGAACACCAAAAATTGTTTGGACGCGGTCAAGTGATTCTCCCACTCGTTCTAACGCGACCACTGTGTTTTCAAACGTCGGAGGAATTGGGTTGTTGGCGATTTTTTCAATTTCGACTTTTGCAAGTTTGATCGCTTCATCAAAAGCACCAATAAATTCGTCAGGGTTGACTTGACGCCACGGGGGTACGCCACCGTATGGCCCGATCCATTCCTTCAGTAACACCGACTCCTGATTCATTTCTTTCTTTCCATTTTGGGCCAAACCGAAGGTCGGAATTGCGACCCAAGCCGCCACCGTAAACATGGCCAAAGTAATTCGACTAACGTTATTCATCTAATCCTCTATGCAATGACGTTTTGAGTGATGTTTCCGTACTTCGATTCTAACGATTTTCGGCTGCCCGTCTGTAGGTAGTGTAGGTTCGTCGGTCGAGATGCGTGGATCGTCAGTCCGGTCGTGCTACGAATAAACTGGCCTGCTGATGGCGTTTTACAAGGGGAATCATCTTTGGTTGAAGCTGTAAGTATTCGGCAGATGTGTTGGTTCTAGGACGGTTATGCAAATGTCCCCCAATTCGAATTCAATTGAGATAACCTAAGTTGCCTCGCCCATCAGGCAGGATCGAACAGTCGAGTCCGACCGTGAGAAATTTTGGCTCCGTGTTTTTTGGTCTGGAGTCAAAAAAAAGTCTTGAATCGCTCTTTAGTATTAACTGCAGCGGTGGCGATTTGCCAATCTTGGCTTGGTTCCATTCGTTCGGTGCAAACACCTGATCCATTAAGGAATACTGCAAACACGATTTCGATTGGCGAGAATTTAGAAATTCAGATTGGAAACTTTCTGTCCTCTTCTGATGTGCCGAGTCGAAAGCAGCCCTGAAAAGACTTGATCTAAAACCGAGATGATTTTGGTGCATCAGAGTTTGATCGACTGCTCAGCCCACCACAATTTGTGAAGTCGCCCTCGTTTTGTTTAGCTACGTCGCAGCAGCCTTGTTACTGGTAGGTTTCGTTACCGGCTAAGTCCAACCCGCCGCCGCGCGAGTAGGCAAGCGTCTCCGGAAACTTCGAAGTCGGCGCAATTCTCGGGCCGGCTGCCATAATGACGACAGCGGTAGGGGGTCGCAGTTCCATCACCTTTTAAAGCGACACAAATTCCTTCAGGGCGAGGAACGCGGTACTCATCGTCACGCAATTCCACCAAGTCCGGATGAAGTTTTATAAACGGGTCATGTGTGGCAACGGCCACCAAATCAAATCCCTCTCGACAACATGCGCCACATGAACCGCAATCATCAATCCCGAATTTTTTTTCCCATCGTTCGCAGGCTTGCTCGTTGGCGTTGACTTTTGGAGCGGGTTCACCGGGTGCTTTGTGCTGACGACAGCGCAAGCACGATTCTTCACTTATTGCCCAGGCACAGGAATGGCAGAACAAATCTTCAGAAGTTGATGCCAATGAGCCAAGCCGGTGTCGTGGGCGGGTCAGATTCCATAGTGATTTTTTTGGGGCAGTTTCGCGCACTAAATCTGCAATTGTTGCAGTTCGGGTGAGACTTCGGGTTAAAACGGCTTCAAAGGGCTGTAATCGCGCTCGGTGCATCGCCTCTTGTGCAATCGCAATCGCCGGATCGTCGCCTGCCCTCAGTGGTTCCTCTGGTATCGCATCCCAGTATGGCCGCCAGTCAGTTGTAACCGCCATAAATTCGCGTAAACCGTAGGGAGCTGAGAGTGCTGCTTGGAGACGATGGCACGCGTACTCAAAAATTAGATCCCGATCGTCGATGTTACTAAGGCCCCAGTCTGCTAGATGTTTGCCCCGACGACCCGCAACGAGCCAGTGGCAAATTTCATGAAAAATCATCTGTGCGAGAGAATCGTCGGCATCGAAATCGTCGGCGTTAGCAATCGTGAGAGTGCCTTTTCCGTCGTAAGAGGCGAAAGCCTCGGACGAACGCTCGATCTTCAGCCCCAAGTCCGCAGCCGCGTTGAGCCAAATTAGATCGACGGGATCATCGTACCGATGATTAATGGAACGCTTGAACATCTATAGCCTATCGTTTGTCGCAAAAATAAATACTCACTTTCCTTTTAACAACGCTTTTTAGGCGTTTGGAAAGTTCGTGTTAGGGTGGCGGCGAGAGTGAATCGTTTTACCACTGCTTGTGGGACTCATATTAAACGAAAATGTAAACGACGTGTGCGGGGGTGGGCTTCTGCTGACATGTCTTAATAACTTTTTTGCAAGTGAAGCGGAAATTTTTGGCCAAGTATCATAATCCTTTGGACCCACTCCAATACGTTCCGCACAAGACTGGAACGGTTTGATAGGACAGAATTTCGAACCGAAGCCTGAAGCGTGCCCGGCTGAATAAAAACAACTACGTCATCTGTCGTTCAAATTAGTTAGTTTGCACGTTTCATTAACCAGTTGAAAGTTACCACCAAACGAATCTCTGAATAATTGGCAAGACTTTGAATATTGCGAATCACGGCAATCGAATTTTACGATGACGTCAACCGGATTTTGAGTTTGTGGTTTGAATTCAAGAATTTGCTTGATGAAAGGAAGCATCCTCTCTGACACATGCATCACAGCCGACTGGTTAAATGGAAATTGTTCGCCTCAAGAAGTTAATTGCTGGTTTTACCTTTCGGTATGACATCACACAGGATGGTGCTTGGATCTGACGGCTTGCTGGTTCAGATGAGGCACCTCGGTAGGGAAACCAATTCCGGATAAAACTTGTCGACTCGGAAAGCAGTCTCAAGATTTTTGTAAATTCAAGTGGTGTGAGCCGTTAGAGGCGGGTAGAAAAACGGTTGGGTTTTAACAAGTGTTCGAATGCCACTGCAGGTTACTGTTTCGGTCGATGCAGTTTTTGGTGCGCAAAAGTAGTGATGGTTTGCGCACATCCGGTAATCAAAACGTCGTATTCATTCTGGTTTGATGTTTAAGTTCCAAGTTTCCACTAATGACAATATTATGAAAACGTTTTTGTCGAAAGAACGATTGTGAATATTGGACGGATTTAAGGAAGCGTTTTCAAATTAAGTTGTCTAAGCCTGGCTTGCATCGAAAATCATAAGAAGGCACACGATGACAAAAGGTGAATTTTGAATGCAGGTTACCCTCGGTTTGCGCCCCTATTGAAGGGGAACCCTTACAAGAGCTTCTCTGAAAGCAAGATACCCCGAGGCTTGAAACACCTTCCCCCGTTTCGTGAACGAAATGGCACCGTGTGCCGCAGTCAGTAAGACGACGACTAGGTCCGCCCTAAATTATCCCACCCGCGTAAAGAACTTTAAGCCAAGCATGCCCGAACGCAATCGAAGAAGTTGTTTATTATCTCTAACTTGGGTCCTCACGCTGACAGGCGTTTGGATTGCCGCCTTCAGTGTGATGGTCCTTCCCGCCATCTCAATCCGAGGCTCTGGTGGTGATTCGGGTGGGTTTGCCGATACTGTGATGCATGATTGTGTACTTGCCGCGGCCGGCGTTGCGACCCTCGCCTCAATTTTGGGTTTCGCCTGTTTTTTTAGGGGACCCACAATCGAAACAATTAGCCTTTTGATCGTCAACACCGTCTTGGTGCTTCTCGGTGTTTGGACCTTAACGAACCATACCATTGTCGGCTAAATTCGTACGTAAATTTTGGGCATGAGTCCAGTGGCAGGGACAAGTGAAACACCTACTCTTGCTTAGGCGCAATCTCCAGGTTTGGATTAAGTGTGCCCCAGATCAAAATTGCAAAGCTCTCTAAATATGGAACTGAATTGCTGGCGCGGCCAACTGGCCATAATTCAAGAGACTTCATCGCAAGCCGTTTGCCTGACCGGCTGTTGGCAGTGTAGGTTAGGCAAAACTTTCAACGATTTTGGACCGTAGTTGACAGCACTAGTGGTCCTGCGGCAATGCACTCTCATGTATTCCAGGTTGAATGCTTGCGGATTGATTCGCAAATGATAGTCCTAGTATTGGAGGGGGGAGATTCCCATTCCTTCTGCAACAAGGTGCTTTGATGAGGGACCATCAAACTTCAATCGCCACGAAAAGATTTAAATAGAAGTCTGGCCGCAGTTGTCGGGATCATTTTAAAAGTGATCGCCATTTCAGGACAATAACTTGGAATTAAGGTAGAGTCAAATTTAGCGGATAAGTTGGTCTTATATCCTTGCGAGATCTTCTGGGATCGGTTTGAATGAATCAAGCTGCGACGCAACGCGTAGGAAATTACCACGCATCAATTGTTCTCGGGGTCGCGAGCGTTTGCGATCGATTAGGGCTACAACTTGATACTTATAGGAATAGAAATTAGATGGAAATCAAAATTATTCACTGCCCGACGTGAAAAGCGTATCTCTCAAAAGTGGCGAGTTACGCTGCTGGAATTTGTGAGGCATTCGGCGAGGAACCGGTCATCGAGTTGGGGTCACGTGGTCAGTTTGATGTGTTTTTGAATAATAAGTTGATCGTTACAAGAAAGGGAGGTTTGATCGCGTTGCTGACAAGAAGACCTTGGCCTTCTGTGCAGGACGTTATCGAAAAAATTCAAAATGCGATGCAACATTTGAATTGAGCTATCTGATCGGTCTGTACCGTGCAACAAATGAAGGAAGATAGACCAGTCCGGTATTCTTGAACAACGATCAGGCACTCCATCGTGACGAGTGTGTTGATGGTTTTGGTCGGTGCAATTTTCTTGAAGTCACCGGAAGAAGAACTGTCTCGGATGTCGGACAGAGAATAGAACCGGCCGATGGAGGATCGCTTTTAATGCCTAGTCGCGCGGATGGTTGGGGTGGGATTGATTTGTTTCGCCCGCCTTTGAATCTTCTTAATGGTTTTCTTTGCACCGGTTGGTAGACGAAGGAATGGAGCGTGTGGCGCGGCCTTGCGTGCTTCCTACCAAGAATAGCAAAGGAGGTCTGTGCGGCGGTCGCGTAATTGCCTTGTTGGAGACGATTTAGATCTGCATCAAGTCCGGATCATAATGACTCGGGGGGGACAAGTTCGAAGAGACTTAGATCGGCAAAGTTTGCGAAGCCTCCGTTCACCAAAAGCTGTATGTCCCTAGGTGAGTTTGGGTTTTTGATCGGAGTTGAGCCGACGAGTTCATCGTTGAAAAATGCAAACCAACGTTCTCGATGACGTTCAATTGCCAAGCTTTGATAGTGAGTTTCCTGATCGCTCGATTCAATTGGGATGTTGTTTGAAAAGCTTGTCGAGGCGATGGATTCCAGCTCTCCTTCAAGCCTGTTTTTGTGGCCCAAATCAACTCTATCATGCATGACTCTTAAAACCGTTCTTTGGCAATTGTCGCTTTCATCAGCGCGATCGAAATGTACTTCAACACTGTCAGCGGTCAACAAATCGACGCCTAGCAGAATGCGGTAATTGGTTATTTGTGTTTTTTCGGGTGTGTCTGGCTTTGGAAATGGCATGATGGCCGAACCACTGCCTTGCAGAATGCTTGCCCCTTCTGAGTCGGATGCGCGTTTCCACTCTTTGCGTTTTCTTTTTAATCCTTCAAGATTTTCACCATTGAAAAACGGACTTTGCCAGCCGGATGTGACAAGTGTAGGAACAGGTTCTAAAGATCGCGTTCTGTTCGATTGGGTGACGAACCAGTATAAACAGCCAATGATTAAGATCAAAGCAAAAGTGAGGCTCCAGGTGCCGCGTGAGACGCGAGGCTTTCGGTCCGGCACTGCGATTTCAATTTGATCTACGGTGACCGCTTGGGTTTCAGAGGGCGTTGGGGTTGCGCTATGCCGGATTGAAGTCTGTGGTTCATTGGTTCGGATCGGGAGTCGATCGATTGCGGCAATGAGAGTATGGTAATCTTGTATCCGATCCTCTGGAGCTGGCGCAATCATCAGTTGCAATAGTTTTTTTGATTCTGGCGAACAGGGGGGGCCAAGTTCGTCTAGCCACGTCGAATCACCTTTTATTTTCGAAACAACAATTTGACCTATCGTCATCCCCTCGTAAGGCGGTCTGCCGGTAAGCATGTGAAACACGCTTGCTCCTAATGCATAAATGTCAGCTCGATGATCGACGTGATTATCGGATACTTGCTCAGGCGCCATGTAGTAAGGCGTCCCTAGTGCGGTTCCAACAACCGTAAGTCTTGTTTTGACATCTTGCTCCACCGCCAGTTTGGCTAAACCAAAATCCGTGATTTTGACCAGGGGGACATTGGCAGACCGGGCATATCCAGCAGGCGGTTTGGTTAACAATAAATTTGCAGGCTTGATATCTCGATGAACGATGCCAAGCTCTTGGGCATGTGCCAAACCTGCGGCGACTTGACGCGTAATGGCCCAGCTCACGGATTCATTAACTGGTCCACTGTTGAAGATGCGACTTTCCAAGTCTTCGCCTTCGACCAATTCCATCGCCAAATATATTCTTTCGCCATGAGTTCCAAAATCGTGCGCGGATACGATGTTAGGATGGTGCAGTTGGCCGACGGCAAAAGCTTCTTGTTGGAATCTCGCGACCACTCCGGTGCCGCTCATTTTACTGATAGGGATTGTTTTGAGAGCGACAATGCGATTCAACTGCGTCTGTTTTGCACGATAAACAACTCCGAGGCCGCCGTGGCCAACAACATCTAAAACCTCAAATCCCGGGGCAACGTTTGTGGGATCTAACATGACCTCCAGGATGTCAATTTGGACTGGGGAAAGTAGTCCCGATTCCATCGCCAGAATTTTTGGTGCGGTTTCACGGTCAAGAGAATTTTGTAACAGATCTTCCGCTTGCATCTTTGAGAGCATTGATCTTGCGACGGCCAGATCAACAAAGTTGTTGGCCATTTCAGTCCGGTTTTCAGATTTCATCAGCCGACAAAGTCCTTACAAGGAGAGGTTGTCTAATTGCTCAAGTATCGCCTTCAAGGAGGGCCGATCGGAGGGGTTGTTACCGACGTAGGCAAATCGTAATTTGCCATCCTTATCAATGACATAGGTCGAAGGTAGCGCGAGTGAGTCCGAGATATCAAAAAACTGAACTGCCTCCAAATCCTCATCCAATAAAATTGGAAACGGAACGCGATCGACTTGTGATTTTTCCGAAACCTTTGCGGCCTCAATGAACTGGTCAAGTTTTTCGCGTTTGCCGGGATAAACCAGAAGCACTTCCGCATCCCGTTTGGAAATCTCTTCGTAATTCGCAATGAGCCGAGATGTTTGTGTTTTGCAGAATGGGCAGAGTTTGCCAGAGAACCCACGAGTGAATACCAAAACGATATTTTTCTTGCCTTTGAAATCATTCAAAGTGATTAAATTTCCAGCAGTGTCGACAAATTCTAGCTGGTCAATGTTTGTCGGTAAGTTGGTATTCGTTGCAACGTCGTCTTTGAACTTGACGTGCTTCATTGAGTTTGAGTTGGCTCTTGTTGAGGCTGAATTTTTATCTGAGCTACATCCACCTACCAACACGGTTGATAGCAACGCAAACAGGATGACGGTTGTTGTAAAGAAATTCATTAACGATTTTCGTGGCAAGGCTTCGGCGTCAGTTAGGGGGTATGAACTGGTGCATTGTATGGAGACAACCTTGGATAGCCAACCATCACATCGATCAATTTGTTTCCACCTGCTAGATCTTGTCCGCGGTTAAAAATTCTGTTCAATGGGTTTGCCCAACGTGCCTCGGAATCAAAGACTTGATAACAGACGGCTCTCTTGAACTGCAGGGTAGGGGGGCAGCGTACCTGAGTATAATAATGCACTTCCGGATGGACGTTTCTTGCTAAACTTGTTTTGGCCTTGGGTTGATCAGTGGGAGTTTTTTTGACTGGGCAAGCAACGAGTGGGAAAAAGCTTTGGCGGCAGTTGAATCAGGTGGGGCCGCATTCTTAGTGAACGCCGTACGGTATTGGCTTGAGAACAGGTTCCGTCAGTAGGGAATGAAAATGATCGGTAATCCATATCGCGCACCTCGTCCGGTGTTACCTGCAGGTGATGCACTCAATAAGTCGGATCGAAATCTAGCTCGACGCAAGACTCGATTGGCCCTTGGGATCTTGACCTTGCCTGCGGTGTATAACGTACTCAGTTTTAATTTTCGAATTGGGGCAGATGCCTCGGCGTTAGTAAACATCATTTACCGCAGCGTGAATCTCATCGGTTTTACCCTGTTGATACTGATCGTATGGTACATGGGGCTTAATGTTTTTGAGTTCGTTACGAGGATTTGCCACCGCCTATTCGCGAGGAATTCGACTCTGGAGGAGTGGAGAAAAACTTTATATCAGACCATCTTGCGATCCACCCCGTTTGCGATGGTGGGAGCCATTGTTTGGGCGATTTGGGTTTTGGCGATATACCAAGCTAACGTTGATTTCTATGTCGTTTCAGTTCCCGTTGCTATTTTATCGCATTTACTTGCCGCCGGATTATATCTTCCGCTAATCTGGAAGTGGTTTAAGCTGGAACGCGAAGCTTCTTCGGAGTGCCAGAATTAGAACTCATATTTGGCGGAAGAGAAGCCAGTGGAACGCTTGGGAATTCGTTATTGGCACCAAGTATAGGTAATCTCATCCGTCGATATCCTTTTGGGGTTGGCGACTTTGAGCGTTAAAGGAATAAAGTCATGAAGTTTAAGTTGGGATTGTTGTTGCTAATCATGACCGCCTCTTCTGCGATCGGGCAGGAGGAAGGCCAGGGGGGACTGCCACTTTTTAGCTGGGATCGAGTTCCGGTTTCAGTCCACTTTGGAATTGGCGAAGGGCTTACGTCAGAAGAATATGATTTCATTGCAGATCATTTTAATTTTATCACGCTTACGGCTGGCCCGCTTCCCAAAACCAGCAAGGGGAGTGCAGAGCTGTACACGGCGCGAGCCGCACGGGCCATCAAAAAGCGGAACCCGCAAGCTAAGGTGTTGTTCTATTGGGCCAGCGATAAGCCTAAGCATCAATCAAAAATTTCGAACCAAGCCTATCCGGGGGAGTACATCATCCAGACCCAAAAAAGAAATGGGAAGAAGGATCGTGTGATTAAATGGTTCGACCTTAGTCGAAAAGAGGTGCAAGACTGGTGGTCTGACGCGGCGGGCGATGCTGTCCACAAATATGCGTGTGACGGCATTTTTGTCGATGGTGCGACGGCAGGGACTCCGGGCGGTTCTCTAAGTCGCGTGGTTGGTGAAATCAAGGCAGCTGATATGGACGAGGCTTTGTTTGCGATGCTCAAGGAGGCCAAGAAAAAAATGGGGCCTGACAAACTTATTATCTTCAACCCGCTCCATGGCCATGATGGAAAACGCCCGCAATTAGGCCAGGAGTATCTTCCGCTGACTGATGGTGCCATGGTGGATGACTTTGATCGACTTCGAGCTCAGAGTAAGGAGTACATGGCTAATACAATCAAGACGATGCGAGAGGCGGGGAAAAGTGGGAAAGTCATTGTCTTTAAAGGTTGGCCCCGTTTTCTCTCGGATTGGAGGGCCGGCAAGATGAAAAACATATCTCATGAGGAAGTTTTGAGTCGGGCCCAAAAGGACGTCACGTTTTCACTAGCATGCTTTTTGATCGGGGCTGAGCAAAATTGCTATTTTTGTTACAGCTGGGGATGGACGGCCCATGATGGGTCGCTGGACTCCTATGCTTTTTTCGACAAACCGCTCGGGCCGCCGCAGGGCGACGCTGTGCAACAAGGCTGGACCTTCAAGCGGGAATTTAAACATGCATCGGTGTTGGTGAATCTGGAAAATCGAACAGCCAAGATTGACTTGAGATAGTTTCCGCAAAATCAATTGAAGGTTGAACGCGATTCAAGGCCTACCGCGATGACTGACACCGAAGATTGGTATTTTTGTCCAATTCGAACCCGTCTGATCAGCACAATTCATCGGACTCGGATTTAAATGAACGAACTTGTCTGGGTTTTTGATCGTTAATAGATTTCGTTTGGCCAACTGTCAAACCAGTTAAACTTTTCGACCAAGCTTGAATCAGAAGAATCAGCAGGGCTTTGTAAGGTCCGGCTTTGAGGAGGCCATCTTCTCCATATGATCTGCAGTTGTCATGAGAGATCATTTGATTGGAATTGGTCCGCTCGGTGATTCTCCAAGTGAGCGTGATTGACGTTGTGTGCCAATGCATTTGTAAGCCAGAAATGGTGGCAAGCCCAACAAAATCAGTGTTCGCGAAAATTCATAAGACGAGCCCCGAAGCTGCAAACGCTTTTGCAAAACCGGAAGCATGGAGGGAAATTGGAGGGATGCTGGAGCTTACGACCCTGGGTGCGCGTTTGCGGTTCCTTTAAGCCTCAGACGCCTTTAGGTCGCCGAGTTTTAAGAGACTTTTGACGAACCCGCTGTCTTAGACTTTGAGATTAGGCTGGCAAGGCTTCTTTTCATTTGTCTCTAAAAGCGCGGCTTCATTGGGTTGGGGAAGGAGCGGGGAAGCAAAAACAATGTTCGGGCCTGCTTTTTAGGATCTCTCTTATAAAATTTGCTGTTTTGTATTAGCATTACGAGGCGAAAAACGCCTTGGCAATTGAGAAGCAATCAAGTTTTTACTTTGCCTTTTTAATCCCGTCTTATGCTACCTATCTTCAAATTATTGTGCAGAACAAGTACTACTCCTCATCGCCGACCGAAAATCCAGTTTCGAGTTCCTGTACTACCTGCGTGTCGATTAATATTTTCACGGCAATTTTTGTCGTCTTGTTTGTGTTTCCCGTTTGTTATTTCGGTTGGTATTGGGCACTGAGAAGTTGGGTGCTCCCGGAATTTGGAACGCCAGCGTTCAATGGACAGGTCCAATTGGGGGTTGTAGTCGCCTCGTTGTTGTACAGCGTGGTTCCCCTTTATCTCAGTTTCAGATTGAGTAGTTTTTTGATAGGCAAGTTGGCGGCCGAATAATTCCGTCGACTTGAGATATTGCAACGGGTTGGTTTGATCGAAAACAGGCCATTCAGAGTTTGTCGTTCTCAACCCGATTGTCATTCCTCCGGATTTGATCAGCAGTCAAATCTCAGCATTGCCGGGTATTGCTAAAATCAAGAGTGGCACGGAGACGTCGGTGCGCTGCAGAGCACGTGGCGATCTTCTAGCTTTTCAATGGTAATATCATCGGCATCGTGCCTTGCATTTTTATTTTTGAACCACAAGCTTGGTAACGACCAGTACTATTGGTTGTGCTGGTTTTTGAGATCCTCAAATCCTCCACCATTTTCAACGTTGGAGTATCCCATTTTTTCCAAAGCTTCTTTCGCAAGACCTGCCCGACCACCCATCTTACAGTAGAGCAAAATTTTGGCTGATTTGTCCTTTGTAATCTCTTCAATTCGATCGGCAATTTCTGTGTGCTCAATCCGTATGGCTTCTTCGAGGTGACCGGCGTCCCATTCTTTTTGGGTTCTGACATCGATGACAAATTCAGCAACCGGCGTTTCTGTGGAATTATCTTTCTCGGAATTCATGGTTTTAGAGGTACTAGAAGGAGCAGTGACGATTGGGGTTTCTTGTTGGCACCCCATCAAGGCCAAAACGGAAAATAAAAACAAAAAGCAGGGCATGGTTTTCATCGGTCACACTTTCATTGATTGGAATTGGGAATGGTTTTTCCCGATGCGAATTGTAGCAGTTGGGGAATGGTTTTTTATCCCCCTTTGGAGACTTCCAAGTGTTTTCATGGTCGGCAGAACTGCGACCGGTTATCAGAAATAGGAACATGGCCTTGTCTAGAACATGTTTTAATTCTGAGCCTGTAAGCCGATATGGTTGCCGGTAGGTCAAAACGGTGGAGGCAGGAATGTCAGTTTTCGTGACGCATTGGTCGTGCGGTTTCCGTTTTGCTGATGCCAATATTATCGTCAAGTTAATGTACGAGTTTAGTAGTGCAGTAATGCGCATTTGATGCTTTAGTGAGACTCTTGTTACTGCAGCGCAAAATATGAAATGAAACGAGATTATTTTTGTAGAGTCAAGCTGGAAGTCATAACAATACGGTCTTACCTAAGTTTGATGTTCTACCGCCATCCAAACAATTTATTGTTGAAATTGGGCAGGCTGCAGTTTTGCTTCGGTGATTGCCTTGAGAAATGGTTTAACTTTTAAAACTCAATTGAGTAAAAGATCGTTCTCTGCCTTCCGATTCGGGATGGGTTGAGCGTTCAAGTTGCGCAAGGTTGCGGGCGGAATCGCACGGTTGCGGGCGGAATCGCACGGTTCAGGCGTCGTCTTGAAGGGTTTTTCTCAGTCTTTTTCGAGTTTGTTTGGTTGGCATTGGGTTTGCTTATTTGTTATGAAGCGGCGAAATCTCAAATGTTCGACGTAATTTATTTCCAGCACACGCTCTTCTTCGGCTTCTCAAATGACCCAACTCCGCTTTGAATTCAAAGGTGCTGCAGTAGAACACTATGAGGTTGTAATCAGTCGGCACGAAAAGAAACGCGTTTCTGCTCGTTGCACATGCTCCGCCGCTCGGGATGGACTTCAATGTAAGCATCGGATTGGCGTGCTTCTTGGAATAGGCTCTGGGATCCTGGGAGAGCGAAAGAAAGATCTTGCTACGGTTGCTTCATGGGTAAGAGAGAGCGACTTTAAGAAAACATTGCTCGATTTGGATTCAAATAACGGACAACGCGGCGCAAGAAAACCAAAGCATAATCTGTTTAAGAAATGGTTTACGAGAGCGGAACACAATTGACTTGAGGCGCCTACTCCTCGTGCTTATTCTTCTTGTGTATTGTCGGCCCCTAGATGGCGGGTGAGGATGCCGAAAATCTTTTATTAATTCGATAGTTTTAAAATAACTTATTCCTCGCCCCCCTGAGAAACTTGGGTCGCTTTGTCTCAAGATTGATCTGACAAATAGAGCTGATTTAATGAGACACGGAAAGATTGTCGGTTCGTTTGATCCAGAGCACCAGTCTTTCAGCATCTTGAGGCGGCACGACTCGTAGGGCAACGTCAATCAAGCAGTGAGTCTGTTCTTGTCGGTAAGTTTCACATTTTTTTATCTCCACGTTGACTCAAAAATAAGTGAGTCAAACTTCTTGTGCATCTCTTGCAGCCAATTTTTGGTTTGGATAAGTTAACTAGTGCTTTAACATAGTTTGTCGGACTAACGCAGTTGAAGTAAGCAAACTCTTTTCTCAACTGAGCCTCATCGACACAATTTAGGATCTGGTTTTATAACTAGTTCAAAGTTGCAAGGTGCCTCCGGTACGTTTGTTGAGCAAAAGGGTGATTGCTCGATAACTTACAAGAATTCTGTGAGGCGAATAATGCGTTGGATTGTTTTTATGACTTGTCTATGGGCGGGCCAAGCGAATGCTTTTGGAGATCTATTGACGTACGATGTTAATCTCTCCGCGGCGGTTGACGGTGATGCAGCAAAGGTCATTACCGTGTTCGGGACTGTAACTCGAGAGTCGACGTTGGACAGTGAAGACTTTTTTTTGAATGGGGTTAACCTGACATTTGAAAACAATTGGACGGCTGATGTTGCTTCGGCCTACATTTCAGGGGCTCCGTTGTCAGGCGAGGGGGCCTCTTTGACTTCTACTCCTTCGCAATTTTTATTTAATAGAACCGCTGGCGGTCAAGCAGGGCGTTATGTGTTTAACGGGGATGTTGGTGGAATTCCCAATTACATTTTGGAGTTTCAAGGGACCGATGGAGCACTGGGACATCACTTCGCCTACTTCGACCCATTTGGAAATAATTTTGTAGCTACATTAAAACCGGCGAGTGGGGTTGATTCCGGTTTCTTGATCGGTTCCGCCTCCGCTGTTCCTGAGCCTGCTGCATTATCTTTTGTCTTGATTGGTGTCGGTTTGGTGGGGATGACGCGTCGACGCCGAAAGTGAAGTTGATTAGGCGCACCGGATATAAGCTTGATAGTTGCCAAATGCAAACGTTGGATGGATGTTTTTCGATTTTCTTTGTAGGGTTTGAGAGCTTTTGATGCGGTGTGTATCTGGGCTTGAGGACAGCGTTTCGGAGAATATTTTTCTTTGCAACGTTACTGAATTTGATTCAACGGTTCAACCAGCGTCCGTCACGCCAGTGGCGGGCGCAAGGATAAAACGACCAACGCCGATGCGGGGCCGCCGTATGGCGGGAATTCTGGATATGGCTTAGAAGGCTTCGCGCGTGTAGAATCGGTGCCTGTCATGGCGTGCTTTTTAAGCGGTGAACGCTGTGATTGCCGGATGCTCCAATATCAGGCTTACTCTATTGTTACGTTTTTTGGCCAAA
>JAQWLH010000052.1 GCA_029247405.1 Mariniblastus sp. | reverse complement strand
ACCCGCCTTCAAAACAACCCATGCTAACCTTGCTGAAACAAGCACGAGCTTACGGACTTGGAGTCATCTTGGCCACGCAAAACCCGGTTGATCTTGACTACAAAGGTTTATCGAATGCGGGCACGTGGTTCCTTGGACGCTTGCAAACAGAACGCGACAAAGCAAGGGTCCTCGAAGGTCTCGAAGGTGCTTCGAACCAAGCCGGTTCATCCTTTGACCGTGACAAAATGGAAAAAACTCTCGCCGGTTTGGGAAGCCGTGTGTTTCTGATGAACAACGTCCATGATGATCAACCGGTCGTATTTGAAACACGATGGGCAATGTCATATTTACGAGGCCCCCTAACAAAAAACCAAATTCAAAAACTTGTTCACACTGACCCCAACTACGACCCCCAGCAGATCGCAACCCAACCCGCTTCCAGACCCGCCCCACCTCCCCCCGAACCAGACGAGCAACTTGATTCATCAATTGACCAACGGCAATTAGTTCCCGACTCGGTTGAACAGTACTTCGTCGAACCCAACGAACACGTCCGAGGCAATGACCGCTTAGTTTATCGCCCCGCATTATTAGGGACGGGGCGACTTCACTTCGTTAAATCAACCTACAAAGTTGACCAGTGGTCCGAGCTGACCTTTCTGTCGTCTGTTACCGGTGGTGAGATGCCAAATGAAATCTGGGACGCACTGACACCGCTTGAACAAGAACTTGATTTTGACAGGACACCAGTCGAAGGGGCAAAATTTGAAAAACTGGTAAGCGATCTTCAAAAATCTAAAAACTTTACGATTTGGAAGAAAGAATTGAAAGAGTTCCTCTACCGCGGACAGGAATTGACGGTCTGGAAGTGCGAGGAATTAAAAACATACTCGAAGCCTGATGAGCCCTTGGGGGATTTCAAAGTTCGTCTTGAACAGTTGGCCTCAGAGGAACGTGACGAGGCAACTGAGAAACTTCGCAAGAAATTTGCAAAAAAATTCCAGACCATTCGATCTCGAATTCGTCGAGCCGAAGACAAAATTGAAGTTGAACAGGCTCAATACGAACAAAGCCGGCTATCCTCTTTTTCCTCCGTGGCGACAACCATTATTGGTGCGCTGCTCGGTCGTCGCTCCACTCGAAATTTCGGAACATCGGTTCGTTCATTCGGCAAATCTTCCAAAGAAAAAGATGACATCGGTCGCGCGAAAGATAATCTCGAGGAACTTCAGAACGACTTCGAAACTCTGCAGCGAGATTTCAACGAAGCGGTCGAACTGGCTGAAGACAAAATGAAAGTCGCCAATCTGGAATATACCGAGCGCAAAATAACCCCCCGAAAAAGCGACATTACACTGGAAGAATTCGGGATTTGCTGGCTGCCTCACCGTGTCGATTCGTCGGGGATCGCAGAAGCGATCTATTAGACGATCGAGCCCCAATGCCCGTTTTTTTACGGAGTATTTCAGCTTCGCCATGAATTGATATTAATTCGAGGATACCGATGAGAAACATCCAGTGGCCTGCCTTCGGCTTATTCGTTCCAATTTGCCGAACTCTGATTTAATCCGCATCACAGAATATATGTTTCCAATGAAGTGTCGCTTTCAAACACACCAAGCAAAGGCACTCAACCGTACCTATAATCCGAAAGAATCGAATTGAATTTGTTGATTTGGTGAGTAATTAAATTGAAACGCTGCATCGGACTTCTAAAATAGAATACCTCACCTAATCGCTTATAAAACCCGCTTATAAAACCTTTCCGGAGCTTTCCAGATGCTGCGTTCGCGAAGCGCCTTCACGCTGGTTGAACTACTTGTTGTTATCGCCATCATAGGAATCCTGATTGGATTGCTTCTCCCGGCTGTTCAGCAAGTTCGTGAAGCCGCTCGTCGCGCGACCTGCATGAATCAGATTCGTCAAATCGCGTTGGCAACACTTAATTATGAATCGGCTCACCAGCATCTTCCGCTTGGAATGAACATCCCTCCCTCAGTTTCGGGCACTACCGATGACGAGCTGTTTGGCTGGAACACCCACTTACTTCCGTTCATGGAGCAGAACAATGCCTATGAGCTTCTCGCCCCAAGACCCAATGCAACGATCCTTTCGCGGGCAACCGACCCAACCGATGGATCGGCGGTCATTGAAGTCCTGCAGACGTCGCTCCCCATTTTCCAATGTCCGTCCGACCCATCCCGCGACACCCTGAATCGTCATCGTCCTGCGAATAATGCTGCAATTGGATTAATCGCAAAATCGAACTACGTCGCCGCAAATGACACGGGTCTTGCACGCCCCAAAAGAGAGCCAGGAACCAACCGCGCCCCTAACGGCGGGTTCGATGGTATCGAGGGAAAAACCCTCTCGGCGTTTACCGACGGAACTTCGAATACAATCCTATTTGCCGAACGAATCTCTAACGCAATTCGCGTTAACACCAATTTGGAACTTTCCGGTGGTGCTTTGCAATTTGGAACACGCGGCATTGGACGAGCGAACGATACGCACTTTGGGTGTGCCGGTCGAATTAACTACTTTGATGACTCGGCTGATAACGATATTGCAGATCATGGCGTGTCCAGCGCTCATCACGGTGGAATCGTCGTCGCCGCTTGCGATGGATCGTCACACTTTATTTCCGAAGCGATCGACAGTTTTTACAGCCGCAACCCGGGGGTTACCCAACCACCGGCCAACGCCGTCAATTTTGGCTCCTGGGAAAGACTGGTTTCTATCAACGACGGTCAGAACGTTAGTATTCTGGACTGACCCCAGCCTCCCGGGAAACCGTCATTCATTGGGACTTTGTGCTCGAGCAGGTTCGTCCACGCGGTCGTCTCTGCGCTTTGTCACTTCTCCTTTCGCCCAGCGTTTCAGCCCTGCCAAACGATCCTTCCCAAGCTGAAAATACAAATGCGACAGCGACTCCAAATGGTTTTGGTAGCTCGCGATTCTTCGCTCTTCATAATTCTCTTTTTTTCGGACCATTTCTTCCTTGATCATTTCTTCGACCAAAAGATCAGCAATCAACTGATGCCCACGTATTGAGGGGTGAACATGATCAACGAGGAAACGGCGGCCTGGAATTCCGTCGACAGCTTTCTTTTCAAAACAGGCCTTTACATCAACCCAAGAAACATCAAAGTCCTCTTTTACTTGGTTGATCACCTCATACATTGGCTCAACAATTCTAAGCGGACAAACATCTTGTTCCTTCGCTTCGACCAAGTGAATTTTGGCCTTATCAAACTCGCCCTGCATTTGGTAAATCTGCCCCAACCGATAATGAACCTCGGCATGAAGTGGATCCAACAGGGCTAACTTTTCCAGTTCAGCACGCCGCTCAGATAATCCTTGATTCTCATCTTCTCGGACTGACTTCCAAATCTCTTGAAACCGCTCCAACTCTTCGGCAGACATATCCTCCCGGTTTTCACTTTTAAACGGCGAAGCATCACGCAAGTTGCTGACCGGATTACACAACACAAGAGGGACGTTTGCACTTTTGGCTGCCGTCAACATTCGCCTGAGATTGTGTTCAAAGTGCCGAACCACAGACTGTCGCCACATGTCATCTCGCCTGTATTTCTCCAGCCCATTGCGAAAGTCGAGTCGCGCTTCGACTTCTTTGGATAGCTGGGGCACTCGATTTTGATTCGACTCCCCTTTTGAAACGGCAAGATCGCGCAAAAATGAATACGATTTCAAATGACTTAAACGTTGATGGGCACCTGCAACCCATGGCGAGGTTGATTTAACCGATTCGTAGGTTCGATCCTCGAGAAACTCGTTGTGTCCGGTGTAGAGGACAATCAAATCAGGGTCATACCCTACAATCTCCTCAACAATTGGAGCCAGACGATAACTTGCATAGGAAACGCCACCACAATTAATCACGTTCCAATTTTTTGAATCATCGGCGGCGGTGAGATTCAGCTCCAACCAAGTCGAGAATGCGGTCTCTATTGCGAAAGGCCGACCTTGAACTGTCGAACCACCGACACAAAAAACCCTAAACTCGTTAGGGGATTTTTTTGCAGAAAATGAATCCGCACAAAAAAGAGGCTTACGAGAATCGGCAACTTCGAAATGGTCTGTTGACGGGTTGAAATTAAAGAGCGGGCTGGATTCAACAAACCCAACATAAGGATCCTTCAAACCATCGGCTTGCGTCCAACCGACGCAGTAAAGCGAGATCTCAAGCAACAAAAATGGCAACAAGCCAAGCAAAAGGGCAGCAAGACGGAATCCAAAGTACCTTTTTGAATACCTCGGGGTTGGCAGCGGATTGGCGCCCCGGCTCGACTCTTCGGAGTCGTTCTGAGTTAAATTCTCTCCCCCCTTGCTCACGTCCTGCCCCAACAATATTCACCATTTCAGTCGGACTATTCCCAACCCACTTGTTTGAATTCAATCTTGGATGCGGGTCTTCAATAAATGCTTACCGATTTGACATCCCTTGATTGCCAGCCAGAAGTATAATCCACTTTTTCATTTTATAGGAACACATTTTCCGTGACCGCCATTCTTGGGATCTCCGCGTTTTACCACGATTCAGCCGCCGCGCTTCTGGTGGACGGAGAAATCGTTGCTGCCGCCCAAGAAGAAAGATTCACACGCAGGAAACATGACCCCGCCTTTCCCAAACAATCCATTTCTTGGTGCCTCGAACAATCCGATTTGAAAATCGAAGATTTAGATCATGTCGTGTTCTACGAAAAACCGTTTCTCAAGTTTGAACGCCTCCTCGAAACGTATCTCCAATATGCACCAAGAGGGCTGGGCTCATTTCGAACTTCGATGCCCATCTGGCTTGGCTCAAAAATATACACTTCCCGCGTTATCCAAAAAGAGCTTGAAGGTCGCTACAAAAAACGACTTATCTTTCCAGAACATCACGAATCACATGCGGCCAGTGCATTCTTCCCATCGCCTTTTGAAGAGTCCGCAATTCTCACCGTCGATGGAGTAGGGGAGTGGGCGACGACAACCCTCGGCATTGGCTCATCCAACCGAATCGAATTGACTCAGCAAATCTGTTTTCCAGATTCACTCGGACTTCTCTACTCAGCCTTCACCTACTTTTGTGGATTTCGAGTCAATGGAGGCGAAGGCAAGTTGATGGGATTAGCTCCCTATGGGCAACCTGTCTATGCGGACGTAATTCTGCAAGAACTTATCGATCTAAAACCAGATGGGTCTTTTCGGTTGGACCAATCATTCTTTAATTACGCTGCAGGCGACACCATGACGTCGCGCAAATTTGCCCTTCTCTTTGATGGCGCCCCCCGAGTTCCCGAATCAGAGATTACCAGCCGCGAGAAAAATCTTGCGGCCTCAATACAATCCGTTACCGAAACCATTCTCTTGCAAATCACCAGGTATCTACATCACCAAACAGGCATGAAAAACCTGTGCATCGCTGGAGGGGTTGGCTTAAACTGTGTTGCCAATGGAGTTTTGCTGCGTGAAAGCCCGTTTGAAAACATCTGGGTTCAACCTGCTGCAGGAGATTCAGGAGGTGCAATCGGAGCGGCACTCTTCGCTTGGCATCAGCTACTCAACAAACCTCGAAATCCGCTTCGACACTCAACAACAAACCTAGGGCCAAAGTTTAATCCAACCCAAACTCAAACGGAATTAAACCGGCTCGGCGCCGTTTTTCAAACCACCCCTGACCACCAAAACCTTTGCGATCGAGCCGCCCAGCAGCTCAGCTCAGGGCAAGTTGTTGGCTGGATGCAAGGGCCTATGGAATTTGGCCCACGCGCCTTGGGTTGCCGAAGCATTCTCGCTGACCCTCGCAGTCCCGACATGCAAGAAATACTTAACCGCAAGGTCAAATTCCGGGAACCCTTTCGGCCATTTGCCCCGGCAATCTTATCCGCCCAAGCGAACGACTATTTTGAACTAAATCAAAACTCATCCTTGATGTTGTTCGCCGCAAAGACACGCGTCCCAAATGTGGACTTGGCGAAAATCCCTGCGGTGACACACGTCGACGGATCAGCACGGGTTCAAACCGTTTCCGCAGAAGACAACGATCGACTGCACCACCTGTTAAAAGCGTTTGAAAGAAAGACCGGGTGCCCCGTCTTGCTAAACACAAGTTTTAATGTTCGCGGCGAGCCCATTGTTTGTAGCATTTCCGATGCTTATCGTTGTTTCATGAAGTCTCAAATGGATGCCTTGGCGATCGAAAATTGCTGGTTAATCAAGTCAGAACAGCCACCTTTTAACGACCTTCAAACTGATGAACCACCAATTCTATTGAGGCAGCGATTTCTGGACGTCTGGATGACAATCACGTTTCCAATACGATATTTGGTGGCGAACCTACTGATGACACTCATTTTCTTGTTTTGCATCTTTCCTATCGGCTTGATCTGGCGAGTATTTAACCGAAGCTCGTTTCAACCAATCCAAAAGTCAGCAAGATCGTACTGGATTTTTCGCCAAAAGAATGAAAGCAAACCGAGTTATTTCAAACAATATTAACCCTAGCGACCTCTAACATATTTTAAAACGCTTGATCGTCACGAGACGAAAGGACGCTGCACTAGATGAAGAATCAATCCAAAAAAACACCCCAAGATGGATTTGAATTCCAATCGCAATCCCGCCCACCAGGCATCGTTTCTGAGTTTTTTGACTTCCTGATTCATAACAAGAAATGGTGGCTCACACCGATCATTTTAATCCTCATGTTATTCAGCGTATTTATCATTCTTACCAACACCGCCATTGGGCCCTTTATCTATATCTTCTTCTAAAACAAATCATGAATCTCATTGTCGATGCCCACCCGTTGCTGAATCTGACTGCCTTTGTCACAACATTTGGCCAGCCAATAAAAGAAATACAGACACCTGATTCGATCCTGAATTTACTCAATCTCGACGTTCAATCACCATTTGATTACACCGCAGACGTCAAACCCAAGGTCCGCGATCTACTTCGACAAGGCGGATACAAACCGACCGGTCGTGGCAAACCCGCATCAGAATATCTGCGGCAGGCTGTCGAAAAAAACCGGCTGTTGCCAATTAATGTACCCGTCGACATTTGCAACGTCGTTTCGCTCCACAGTGGACTGCCAATCAGCGTTGTAGATCTTGATCAATTGTCGGAGCCAATGCGTACCGGACTGGCTCCGAACGATTCCCAGTACGTATTTAATGCAACCGGACAAACGATCAAAATCGACGGTTTACTTTGCCTTTTTGATGCTGAAGGGCCTTGCGCCAATGCCGTCAAAGATTCTCAGCGAACTAAGACTTCGGGCGACACAACCAACACACTCTCGATCATTTGGGGCACCCAAGATTTGCCCGGTAGAACGGAACAAACCGCCAAGTGGTATCACGAGTTACTAGGGGCCATTGATGCCACAACAGCCCAAGTCACTCTTGTCCGTTGACGTGCATCCTGACATGAGCAACCCCGCTACCAGTCAAAACGCCACTGAGAAACATAAGCCACAATCGCTTTACATAAAATCGCGGAGCTAGGCATCG
This sequence comes from Mariniblastus sp., assembly GCA_029247405.1. Lineage (GTDB taxonomy): Bacteria > Planctomycetota > Planctomycetia > Pirellulales > Pirellulaceae > Mariniblastus. The sequence continues at coordinate 1,581 of JAQWLH010000052.1, read as the reverse complement.
AGATTGATCTGGATTTTGGTAATACTCGCCGGATCAGCTGCCCACGCATCCATCGCTGCTGGAGCATCACACAAAGCAACCGTCTTCGTGATGACGGTTTCAAGCGGAAAGTCTCCGGCCTCCAACATCGCAATCACAGCCTCGAAATCAACCGGCAAAGCATTCCGCGAACCGCGGATATCAAGCTCTTTTAAAACGAACAACTTGGTTTCATATTGAATCGCCGCCTTCGCCCACCCGATGTAAACTACACGCCCCGCAAAGCAGACCTCCTCAACAGCCATTTGATAGGTCAGTGGATGCCCGACAGCTTCGATAATCACGTCGGGGCCATGTCCAGCGGTTAATTCTTTTAAACGCTCACTGACATTTTCAGTTCGAGAATTCACAAATTCAGTCGCACCACATGCCTTGGCAACGGCAGCTTTACTATCTTCGATATCAATCGCGATAACGCGAGCATTTCGGTAATTCGCCCCCGCAATCACGCCCAGTCCGATCGCTCCACACCCAATCACAGCGACCGTGTCTGAAGGGGTGACTTGACCACGTGCGACAGCATGAAAACCAACGGTTAATGGTTCGACCAAAGCGAGTTCTTGCAACGAGAGATTTTCAGAGGCAATCAATTTTTCGACCGGCGCTGTGGCATATTCGCAAAGAGCTCCATCTCGCTGGACACCCCACGTTTCGTTGTTCATGCAACAATTGAAACGTTCTTTTTCGCAGGCCGAACATTGACCGCAGCTGATGTACGGAATCACCGATACTTCCTGACCGACAGACCAATTTGAAACGCCCTCTCCGAGTTCCGTAATGGTAGCGCCAATTTCATGCCCTGGCACTCGCGGATACGTCACCAGTGGATTAAGCCCCTTGAACGCCGCCAAGTCGCTCCCGCAGTACCCAATACGATTAATTTTTAAGAGCACCTCGCCAGCTTGAGGAATTGGCATCTCCCGTTCAGATAAACAAACTTTACCCGGCTCTGTGATTTCGATCGCTTTCATATTTCATCCTCTGTTTTTTGGTACAAACTGAGCCGACTAAATTGAGACTTTTCCTTGAGGGGCCATTTTTTGAAACTGAGCAATCGTCTTGCGAATTCCATCGACGATGTCAGTTCGAGGCAACCCCGGAAATTGTTGTTCGATGGCCGAATCTTCTAGGTCACAAATGAAGAGATTGGGTGTTGCTGCAGAGCTGACTCCCGTCTCTAAAAACTCATGGATGCCGATTTCATTTGCGACCTGTTCAATGCAACCAAGAAATTCGGTGACATCGATCGTGCGACCTTTAATGTTGAATGACTGGCAGCCCTCAAATGGCAGCATACACACGCCCGCAAAATGAGCTCCAACATCTTCAACATAGTGATAATTCTCGCGCCCCTTGTAAGGCATCAAAAGCGGTATCTTCTCTCCGCTGTCTGCGCCAAGGGCGAGTGCCTTCATCACCTTGGTCGGAGCCGAAGTCGTGCCTTGATCGCGACCCGGTCCGTAAGTCGTGTTCAGACGAAGAGAAACTGTCGGCACTCCCGTCTGCTCATGAAACAAGGCGGCCAGATGTTCTCCAGCAACT
>JAQWLH010000041.1 GCA_029247405.1 Mariniblastus sp. | reverse complement strand
AGCATAAGGCCCGCAAATTAACCAGCTTATGAATCAGCCTGCGATGCTAGCGTAATTGTTAAAGTTTGTCGGATATTTGAGGTGTAAGGGTTAAACTCTTGCGCGACATTGTGCCGATTCTACTTGCAAGCCAAAGAGCTTTGGGCTCAAGAAACGAGTTGTTTGCAAGGATCATTTGCGTGTCAAACACAAAGAAACAAAAAGGTAATATCATGCGTCGTCTTATGACAGCGTGTTTGTTGGCATTCGCTCTCTCTAGTAGCGTCGGATGCTTCCTACCAATTTATGACGCGGATCCAGCCGTTCGTGCCCGCCAATTGATTTACACCGCGGAAGACCTCAGGGCGCTTCGGGAAGAATGGCAACGGTTCTGGTTCCTTGATCAGCCTGATCATATGACACCGTTGAGAACGCACGGCGGGATCCTTTAGAGGGAGCCACAGTCAAAATAGAAGACGCCGGCCGTAGATTACGACCGGCGTTTTTGTATGCGCTTGAGTCATTTTTCGTGTGTTGACTTGTTACACAAGCTCGTTGAGAAATTCTACGCCTACTAGGTAGAGTGGGAATCGACTTTCAACCGAGGTGCTGTGCTTGATTCTGCCGATTGCGGTCACGGTTTCATTCATCAATCCGATACGAATGTGAGCGTGTTTAATGGGGTCGTTGCAAATCAAGCAAATTCCTTTGATGCTTATGTCTCGCGATACGACCCAAAACATTTCCCCACTTTTCTTGAAATCGCGATCAAGAGGTTGGACGGAAACTGAGATACTCTGCATTCGACGTTTATGTTTACGTGTGCAGCGATCACTGTCGAATTCGCCGTTACCGTTAAACATGTTTTTGAGTTTCTGGGCGGCCGAAATGAACTCAAGTTGTTGGTCTCGAAAAATGTTATTGTTCGCGTTGGACAGCCCACCGATGTTATGAATTATCGGGAATGCGGCACTATGAGGTTTTGGTAGGTCTCTCTGCATCGGATCTCCTCCGTTTTTTGTGGCGTTAAGATCATCATTGATTGATTACTTTTAAGCGCCGTTGCTGGGCAGTCTTTGAGGGACATAAGGACCACCCTCCGATCTTAAAGCTAGGTCACGTTTTTAGGAAAATGTCCAAAAACCCCAGATTGAACCTTTTGAAACGATTTGATTTGAACCCGATGGGCGGGTTGTGAGGGTCGTTGCGAGTGAGTGGGGATAAAACCAAGTAGGAGAAATTCTGCTGCCAGAACCGGAGTTTTGGCGTGGCCACGCGAATGAGTGAACTTAAGAGCGACGGGCGTCTGGGGTTTCCGATGGGAATATAATCTTTCGGAATTGGTGCTAGATACCCGACAGGCAAAAAAGTAACATTTGGAAATGAGCGATCTTAAAAACAAGCATTTAATTTACTTGAAGGGTTGCTTGTTTCTTCTTTCTGGAATCACTTCGGTCACTTTGATAATTCTCGAAAAGCCGACCTTTAAATTAGTGATTTTATTAGCAGTCGCTATCTGGTGCTTTTGCCGTCTTTATTACTTTGCATTCTATGTCATCGAACACTACGTTGACCGTGAGTATCGCTTTGCTGGGTTGTGGGATTTTGTTAAATACTTAATCCGTCGAAAGTCATAAAGGAAATTCTCGCTGGGTAATTGCGAATCTCGATCCAGGTATTTATCAGTGATTCGTGATGCAGAATTCATCTGAGAATCTCAGGCTACACTCCCAATAGCTGGTTTATACGAGATCGTTGGTTGCTGCAGCAGCCGCATCACATAGTGCTTGGGCATCAGCCATGGTACCGGCTTCCGCAATCGCTCTGACAATTGGTTCGGTGTTGCTCGGTCTGACCAGAATCCATTTGTCATCCCAGTCGAGCCGCAACCCGTCCATGGTGGTTACCGTTGCATCATTGAATCGTTCTTTTAGTTTTTCGTAGAGCGCGGGAATCGAGGCCCGCTCAATTTCTATCTTGGTTTTATAAATTTGGTAGCTGGGGATTTCGGCGGCCAATTGGCTGATCGTTTTTTGGGTAACCGCCATGGCGTTGAGAACCTGGGCCATCGCAACAAAGCTGTCGCGAACATACCCAACCTGAGGGTCGATTGGTCCTCCGTTTCCTTCCCCGCCGTAGACGGCGTTCAAGTTTTTCATCTGGTTTGTAACGTTCGCTTCGCCGACGGCGCTCATATGCAATTCGCAACCATGTGCTTGACATATGTCAGCAGACATGCGGCTGGATGAGCAATTGATAACGACCGGTCCTTTGCGAGTTTTGAGTGCATGATTTAAGGTGATCGCAAGGGTGTATTCTTCGCCAACATAGATTCCAGATTCGTCGATGAGAGCTAGGCGATCAGCGTCAGGATCTTGGCAGAACACAGCGTCCGCACCAAATCCCTTTGCCATCGTGGTCGTTTCCTGCAAATTGATCTCAGTGGGTTCTGGCGAGCGTGTAAACAGCCCGTCGGGCGTATCGCCAAGGCATTGTAGTTCGCAGCCGAGTTCCTTTAATAAACGGCGTCCAAGGATTGAGCCTGCTCCGTGGTGGCTATCCAAAACAACTTTGAATTTTTTTCTCCGAATCGCTTCGACGTCTACCGTTTTTAGGACCGCCGCGAGGTGCGCACTGGTGGTGTCCTCAAGATTCAATGTTTTCCCAATCTTGTCGTGTGGCACTGCTGGGAAATGGTAGTTTCGATAAGCCTGAATCACTTTTTCGCCGGCATCAGCGGGGATGACACGACCGCTGGATTCGAAAAGTTTGATTCCGTTGTAGGGGGCGGGATTATGACTTGCAGAAATCTGCAAACCACCAGCTGCCTTGTGCTCACGCACCAAAATTCCGGTGGTGGGAGTCGCAGCGACATCGGCGTAAATAACGTCTCGCCCGATCGCTGAGAGTCCACTGCAAATCGCTTGGGCCAACATGGTTCCGGTGGCGCGGCCGTCTCTTGAGACAACGATGGGGCCTTCATCGTCTAGTAAGCCGACATAGGCAGTGCTGTATTTAATCGCCAAGATTGGATCGAGACTCTCACCGATGATCCCGCGAAGTCCAGATACGCTGATGATGGGTTCTTGCATGGTAGTCCGGAGTATAGTTCAAGTTGGGAAATATGATCGACCAGGGGCCAATCATGTTCATTGAGGGGTTCGTTTTACCGCAGCGCCGAGCCGAATGCAGAAGTGATTGAGATGTTGCGACGCAATCAGGTTGCCTTGGCCCGAATTCTGCCAACGGTCCGTACCAGTATTAGTCGCATCTGCATATTGTCAAAGGGGAGGCGTATTTTTCTCTGGTGTGTGCTGCGAGTATCTGCTCATTCATGTGAGCAGTGACTGCTTGAGCTCAAGCGTTTGACATTGAACGGCCTTTTTAGGGGCTTGTTCTAGCCTCCGTCAGCTGCGGAGGCCGAATCGTTTGGGCCCGAGATTAATCTGAATTCTAGATGGCCGAATCTTAGTTTATTACGGGCTTGAAGATGAACCTGAGTGGCAACTAAAATTCAGATCGACAAAGTTAAATGGTAGACAAGCAAAATTTATAACCCCAAAGCGACCGAATGACCGACATGACGAACTCGTTTGATTTGAACAATTGCCTTGAGAGGATCAAACAGGCAGCCACTGATGGCAAGCTTTCCAAGGCCGCCGTTGAAAACATCACGATTTGGCTCAAAGAAGATCGGTATTCAGATTATGCGCCGGGTGTGGCTGAGCATATTGAAAATGGCAAATGGCAAGAACTGGACGATGTCTTTTGGACCATCATTCCGTTTGGTACTGGAGGTCGTCGCGGCAAAATGTATCCATTCGGATCAAACGCCATCAACGCAAGGACCATCGGTGAAAGTGCTCAAGGTTTGGCCGAATATGTTAAGGAACTCAAACCTGAGGGGCCTTGGCGTTTTGCCATCGCTTATGACACCCGTCATCGCAGTCGTGAGTTTGCCGAGCTTTGTTCCAGCATCATGGTGGCAAATGGATTCGAAGTATATTTTATTGATGACTATCGAAGCACTCCAGAGCTTTCATACTTGATTCGTTATAAGCAATGCGACTGCGGAATCATGGTAACGGCCAGCCATAATCCGCCCAGCGATAATGCTGTCAAAGTTTATTGGTCAAATGGGGCTCAGTTGATCCCGCCTCATGATGTTGCGGTTATCAAGCGGGTCGGGGATGTAAATGAGATTCCAACAGTCGAATTTGATCAGGCTGTAGCTGATGGGAAAATCCACATCATCCGCGAAGAGGTTGATCAAGCACTGATGGCGGAGCACCTTCAACATAGTTTCGGTGGACCTAGTGATTTAAAAGTGATCTTTTCTCCGCTTCATGGAGTCGGGGAATTCAATGTTAAGTCATTGCTAAACGAAGTTGGTTTTAACGAATTAGAAATCTACGAACCGCACCGCGAACCGAGTGGTGATTTTCCCAACGTTCCTGGACATGTTTCGAATCCGGAAAATGCGATCGTTTTTGAGGCCATTATTGAACACGCGAAAGAGACTGGCGCGGAGTTGATTTTGGCATCGGATCCTGACTGTGACCGAATGGGCGCTGCTGCACCCGTGACAACCGATCCGACGGGCGAGTGGAGAACGTTTAATGGTAACCAGCTTTCGGCTTTGCTTTGTGATTTCATCCTGAACCGCCGACATGCCGCGGGGACCCTTTCTGAAGAAAGTTATGTCGTTTCAACCTTGGTCACCACGCATATGTTGAGGCGGATTTGCAAATCATACGGAGTCAATTGCCTCGATGAGAACCTGGTTGGTTTCAAGTGGATTTGTAATGTCATGGACGTTGAGGGCCCTGATGGGTTCGTCTATGGAACTGAAGAATCTCACGGGTTTCTTGTGGGGCAATATTGCCGAGACAAAGATGGGGCCATCGCTTGTATGTTGATGACGCAATTAGCGGCTTGGGTGAAAGAACAAGGAAAGTCTCTGTTTGACTATCTTGATGATTTGTTCCTCAAGTATGGCTATCATCAGGAACGGTTGATAAATATTCGCATGGAAGGATCCGACGGAATGAAGCGAATGAAGAATTTGATGGCCAAGTTTCGCACAGATCCGCCAAAAACATTGGGGGGCTTGAACGTGGTGTCTGTTAAAGATTTTTCCTCTGGCAGGAGGACCTACGCTGACGGTCGCTCGGAAGAAATTTCTGGACCAACGGGGAATCTGTTGATTTTTGAAACTGAAATCGAGGGGAATTATGTTGCTGCAAGACCCTCGGGAACGGAACCGAAAGTCAAGTTTTACACCTTCACTTATGCGTCACCTGAGAGTTTGACTGATATGAATTCGACAAAGGCAGACATGTCGAAGCGGATAGACGGATACGCTGCGGATATGGAAGCGTTTGCAGCGACCGTTTGAGAATGTCCAACTAGGGGGGCAGCGTCTCGTATGGCATGGCCCTTCAGTTGGTGTCGTTGAATCGGTTTGACAAGGTACCTTTGTTTAGCCCAAATCTCAGTGGTTCCCCAGTTTTTGGTGAACTGCTAGATCGCTTCGATCGCCTTGGAACAATCTTCTTTCGAACTCCCCCTTGGAGCAAGTGGTTTCAACTTATGATCTCTTTCACGACCCGGCAGTGTTCCACGCCGGTAAGTTTTTGATCGAGACCTTGGAATTGAAACGACAATTTGGAGTGATTGATTCCCAGTAGGTGGAGCATTGTGGCGTGTAAATCACGAACATGGACTGGGTTTTCAACGACGTTGTAGCTGAAGTCATCGGTCTTGCCGTAGTGGAGTCCCCCCTTGATGCCGCCTCCGGCAAGCCAAGCAGTGAAACATCTTGGATGGTGATCCCGACCATAATTTTCCAGCGTCAAATTGCCTTGGCCGTAGACGGTACGGCCGAATTCACCGCTAAAAACAATTAACGTATCGTCGAGCAGGTTCCGTTGTTCCAGATCTTTTAAGAGCGCAGCGGTGGGTTGATCGACGTCGTTACATTGACCTTTCATGTTGTCGGGCAAACGGGTGTGGTGATCCCAGCCGCGATGAAACAATTGGATGAATCGGACGTTCCTCTCCGCCATGCGACGTGCCAGCAGGCAGTTTCTCGCGTAGGAGCCTGGTTTGTTGACGTCCGGACCGTACATCTTGAGGGTCGCCTCGGTCTCTGTTGAAAGGTCCGCCAATTCTGGAACGGACGATTGCATTCGGAACGCCATTTCTTGTTGAGCGATGGTTGTTTGAATTTCGGGGTCGCCGATTTCAGAAAGATGTTTCCGGTTCAAGTTGGCCAAAGAGTCCAGCATGCGCCGCCGCACTGTCGCATCGACGCCATTTGGATTAGACAGAAAAAGCACCGGATCGCCAGACGTTTGGAAGCTGGTGCCTTGATGTTTTGACGGAAGAAACCCGCTTCCCCAAAGTCTCGAATAAAGCGCCTGGACGTTTACTTTGCCGCTCCAGAATGCTGATGGCATCACAACATAGTCTGGCAAATCTTGATTCATCGAACCTAATCCGTAGCTCAACCACGATCCCATACTTGGTTTTCCAGGGATTTCCGAGCCAGTACAAAAAGAAGTTTTTCCTGGGTCGTGATTAATTGCGTCCGTATTCATCGAATGAACGAAACAAAGCTTGTCGGCGTGTTTAGAGAGGTGTGGCAATAATTCACTCATCCAAACTCCGCTCTCACCCTTCTGGGAAAACTTGAATTTCGATGGTGCGACTAGTTGCTGCTTGCCTCGGGTCATCGCCGTAACGCGTTGCCCACGACTGATTGAATCGGGCAGTTTTTGTTTGAATTGCTTAATCAAATCCGGTTTGTAGTCGAATAAATCCAGTTGGGATGGCGCGCCTGCCATAAACAAAAAGATTACTCGTTTTGCGCGAGGCGCGAAATGTGGAGTAATGGGGTTGGCCATTCCGGTTCGAGGGATAAGAGACGCCATCGCGGCGGCGCCCAAGCCCATCCCGGCATTGGTTAGAAAGGCGCGTCGGGAACGGAGAACGTTGTGCTGATGTAAAGGGTTCACGATCTACTCCTTGGTCTTGGTGATGTCGAGGTTGTAGAGCAGGTTCCCGACGACGGTCCAAGCGGCCAGCTCTGGCGTTGCTACCTCGCTACCGGGATTGGATTCGCTGCAGATTTGAGCGGCAAGTTCGGGATTATCGAGATACTGCTGAGTCAGTTGTTTGACCAACTTGCTAATTTCAGATCGCTCTTTCTCGTCAGGTATCTGAGAGGTGACCACTTCCCACGCATACTCAATTCTAAGGTCGGAATCCTGTTTCAGGATATCCGTTGCCAAGTGCCGAGCAGCTTTTAAGTATTCGGTTTCATTCAGCAATAATAATGCTTGTGACGGTGTGTTGGTGCGCTCGCGTCTGGTAATGCAAGCGTCGCGGATCGGTGCATTGAGGATGGTCATTTGCGGGGGAGGCATCGCCCGTTTCCAAAAAGTGTAAACACTTCGGCGATAAATTGATTCACCGCTGTCTGCGGTAAATTTTTGTCCGGTCATGGTCACCGCCTTCCAAAGCCCATCGGGTTGGGGAGGTTTAACGCTGGCTCCGTACATTTGTTTCGAGAGTAGTCCACTGGTCGCTAGGATTTGATCGCGGATCATTTCCGCATCCATCCGGTAGCGAGATCCACGTGCCAGCAAACGATTTTCCGGGTCTTTTTTGAATTGTTCTGGGGTGGCCTGCGATGATTGGCGGTAGGTTTTAGACATGACAATTTGTTTGATCAGAGCCCGCACATCCCAGTTTGATTCGACCAATGAGAAGCTCAGGTGGTCCAACAATTCGGGGTGGCTGGGGAGGTCCCCCTGGGCGCCGATGTCTTCGGAAGTTTTGAATAATCCGACACCAAAGAACTGTTGCCAGAACCTATTCACGGCGACCCGTGCGGTGAGTGGGTTTTGGGGGGCGACGAACCATTCAGCCAAATCCATCCGTGAGGCGATCTCGCCCTGCTTGTTGAGGGCGGGGAGAAATTCAGGGGTGTTTCGCGTTACTTTTTCACCGGGCGAGTCATATTGCCCGCGATCAAGCACGAATGTCTCTCGAACTTCAGGGCGTTCCTTCATCACCATCGCACCTGGAATGGATTGCTCGAAAAGATTTCTCTCTTTTTGTCGGCTCTTGAGTTTGGCTTTCAGGTCCTGCTGATTTTGCTTGAGCGATTGGATTTCATCCGGGTTGGGTGGATTCAATATTATGGTGTTGAGTTCGTTTATTTCGTTATTGAATCGCGCGATTTCAGAATCAAACTGAGCCAGTTTTTCTTTATCGGATGAGGAGGCAAACGAAATGAACGGGCGCTGCAAGCCATTGGGTGGTCTAAATTGGGTTTCCGGTGACGCATCGATGTTGTTGAAAAAAGCATACAGTGAGAAATAATCCTTTTGCGAAATCGGATCGTATTTGTGATCGTGGCATTGCGCACAGTGAAGTGTCATCCCCATGAACCCGGTGCCAACGGCAGTAACACGGTCAAGTACGTTCTTGGCAAAGCTTTCCTCCGGAAGTGCCGTTCCACGATCGATAATCAAGTGAAGGCGGTGAAAACCGGAGGCCACGAGTTGGTCTGTCGTTGGGGTTTCGTAAAGATCGCCAGCCAGTTGATAGCGAATAAAGTCGTCGTATCCGAGGTTTTCATTGAATGCCCGTATAACCCAGTCTCGATAGGCAAAATTATTGCGGTAAAAATCCTTGTGCATGCCATTGGTATCAGCGAAACGCACCACGTCTAGCCAATACCTCGCCATGTGTTCACCGTGCTGTCTTTGAGACAGTAAGCGGTCGACCAGATTTTCCCAAGCTGCGTCGCCAATCTTGCTTTTTTCGTCGAGATAATCGCGAATCTCTTTTCGAGTAGGGGGAAGTCCCGTGAGATCAAATGTCAGGCGGCGAATGAGAGTGCGGTCGGTGGCTTCTCTTGTGGGTGGCATCCCAACAGATTCGAGCTTGTTGAGAACATATAAATCGATGGGCTGTTGACTCCAGTTCGGGTCCTCAACATTCGGGAGCGCAGGTTGGGTCACGGGATTAAATGCCCAGAAAGTTTCGTAGGCGCCGCCGGAGTTGATCCATGATTTGATCAGTTCCTTTTCTGTTTCAGATAAAGGAAGTTGGTTTGAATCAGGTGGGGGCATCAATTCAGAAGCGTCGTCCGAAGTAATCCGATGCCACAACTCACTCTCATCAATTGAACCAGGCGCGATGGTCGCGGGTGGCTCGCCATTGATCCCACTAGCAATGTCAAGCCGGAGGTCGGCTTCTCTTGCTTCGGCGTCTGGTCCATGGCAGGCAAAGCAACGATCAGACAAAATCGGTCTAATGTCTCGATTGAACGAAACGTTGTTTGTGGGTTTGTCTTGCGCGGTAAGGTAGTTCCCGATTTCAGCAATGCTTAATACTGAAATCATGCACAGTAAGAGTTTCTTATTCATATTTGCGACCGTTTTGGATGTCGATATGTCTTTAGTTCTAGCTGGCTTAGATAATTTTTCAAGAAAGCCACCTCGGCGGGGTAAGCCCGGCCCTTGGGTTTTGATATTTCAAAGAGTTGTCTGTCTTGATCAGGAATAACGTTAATGAGGTAAACCTGAACGGGAGAATCTCAGGCTCGTAAACCAAAAAAGAATTGATTGTCACTTGTGGGAGTTGCGTTAAGTTCTCGTCAAGTCCATCCGTACTCTCAATCCAGCACGAGCATGTGTTCAACATTTACCGGAAACGCAAAAGTTTTGTATGCACTGTTTTTGGACAGCACTTGTTGAGTGATGCCGCACATTTGATCCTGTTAAAAAATTTAAAATTGGAATGTTAAGCCTGAAGGGGGAAGGGGAGTCGGTCTGAAGTATGTTTGACGTGAGAAACGGGACGGTTTTTCTACTTCAATGGCGACCCAGAATTTTGATCGTGCTAGTTGTTGAACGATTCCTTTGGTTTTTTGACCTGCTTAATAGGTTTTAGGGAAATGTGATTTGGGGCGTGCCTTTTTTCTAGTCTTGCACGCCAGTTCTTAGTGACGCAACTTCAGAGTACTGTTTCGGCAAAAGGTTGTCGCGAACGGAGTCGCGTGCCACTATTGGACCGCAAATTTCTGACGCAAAGAAGCGTCATTTGGTCGCACGTAACTTTAAAACGAAAGCTCTGAAAAACCCTTTAGGTGGCGAATTCGGTCGATGGGATCGTTGTAAGTTGGCATATTTCTACGATGTGATTTTGGCAAATAACTTGATGGAAAAAAGCCTAAATTAAAAAGTATTGTTGGTTAATGCATTTCGCCGGTTTATAAAAGTTCGCCGTTTTCAGAGCCTGCGGTGATCCGCATTTTATGGGTTGCCAGGAATACATGTGAGTAGCGTTGTGGGTGAATCAGGCGTATTTTTGAATGGCATTGTTGAAGAGGACATTCATGAAAATGAGGGCCGTTTGCCTTGCAGTGAGTTGATTTGTCAGTTCACAAGGCGGGCCATGGTTGATTAACCGTTGATTGGCAAACAGAGGATTTTACCTAAACCATTTTTGTGGGTTGACCTAGTCTTTTTAGCCACTGGTAGTGCGACTTAATGGCTTCTCTTAGGGAATCATGGTAGGCATAGTTTAAGCCGTAATCAGCACAGACCTCGCGAACCACAATCGATAGACCAGGATAATTGAGGTGACAAACTTGAGGGAAAAGATGGTGTTCAATTTGGAAGTTTAAACCACCGGTATACCAACCGATGAGTCTGCTCTTCATCGCAAAATTTACCGTTGTTTGAAGTTGGTGAACCGCCCATGCTGCCTCCATGCGATTCCCGTTATCTTTGGGGATAGGAAAATCTGCCTCTTCGAGAACGTGGGCCAATTGAAAGACAACGCTCATGACAACGCCCTGCACGTAAGAGGCGAATAGGTAAACGCCCAGAACGATGTACCAGGGAAACATTGTCAGTGGGATGACAAAGGCCAATGTGAAAAAGACTGCTTTTCCACATAACAAAACCAAGAGGTC
>JAQWLH010000025.1 GCA_029247405.1 Mariniblastus sp. | reverse complement strand
GAAACACCTATATTGCATCCAAGCGAGATAAGTCAAAAAACAGGGGCGAATTAAATCGTTTGCTTTCTAATGGTGGTGCGGATTGCCCAATCAACCAGTCGTTCTGACCCCCAGCCAGTTGTTTGCCCTCACAGGCCTTGGTGGTGGTGTCACGCTTCGTGTGTCTTGCAAAATCCCCGAGTTTCTCTCATAAAGTTGCGGCAAAATATGTACTTGACCATCCGTGTCACACCCCAAACGAATACTTTGTTGAGGAAGTAAGGTGGGTAAACATTGGCAACTGACGAACCCGTTTAAAAAAACTTTACTGGTTGATTAGAAAGATGACAAAGCCAAGAAGAAAACCTGAAACTCGATTCCATACCTTTATCGTCGAGCCTTCTCCAGATTTTGAGCCAGTAAACTGGCAGCAAACGCCCGATCATTATCGGATCTTAAAATATGTCGGTCCTGAAAAATTTCGCGGTTCAGCAGATGCTTGGAAATTTCTGCACAATCATCGTGTCCTGCAAACCGGTAGTACGGATCAATGGGCAATCTATCTCGACTTGGATTTTCCGATGAGAGGGAGCCCCAATGGATTCGTTCAAACCATAGTGAAGAGCAGTAATGTTGCCGAGATCTGCAACGCTTAAGTAAGTGGCAACTGCTTCGGGTTGAGCCCACTCGCAACGTAATGCCGGTCCCAAGCACTTCTCACGAAGACAGCTTCGGCCACTGTCAAAATGAATGATCAATCAAGTCAACCAAACCAATAATCGTGGATCCGCGTCTATCACGAAGTGTTCATGTTTTGTCGTATCAAGGAATTGATGCAAAACTTGAAACCCTGAATGACCGTATCGCCGAGACGAGGGCATCGAGACTCAAGCGATTTCAGAGTGTCACAGCAATTGTTTGAGAACTTGCCATTCTCGTTTTACTTCTCGTTGGACGCAGCGTTTTCAGGTGGGGAGTTATTTTCGGCTTGGGGAGCTGCTTCGGCTTCACCACCCACCATGTCTCGAATCACTTTATTGAGATCTTCGTAGTGGTTGCTGGGGTAGTGTAATTCACCGCCAGAATGTCCGACCCAGCTGATTCCGCCCGCCAATAGCATCAGCCCGATTTTCCAAAGCATGCCATCATCAGGGTCCCGGCGACGAGCGCCCGCGGCAAACAGGGCCAGTAAGAACGCAGCTGCGGTGACAATCAAGCCGCCGGTTCGATGCCAAAAGACAGGATGACTTTGATCAAACAAATCTGTAAATGCTGCGACAGCACCACGGTTTTCCATGGGGCTGAACCACCAACCCGTGACACAGCCTGCAATTGCTCCGAGCGTTCCCAGCCATAAACAGTAATAAGCGCAATCACTCATCACGAAATTGCCACGCAAACTCAGGAGAGCAAACAATCCGGAGGCCAACAGCAATCCAATGGGAAGATGAATCGCAGCGGGATGCAGTGATCCGATCGCGTTGTAGACCTGTTGTGTCTTTTCGTCTGTCTTCTTTTCTATTGGCGCCTTTTCTTGTTCTGGGGTATCCGAATTGGACTCGATTTCAGAACTTGGCTCTTCTTGAACCGAAGTGTCGACCATCTCAACGTCTTCGGGCCATTCTGCCCCGGCATCTACCCATTTTTTGAAGACTGCAATTTGCTCTTGGCTAAGCGGCGCTCCCTCATCCGGTGGTGGCATGATTTCCTCGTCGTCATCAGACACAAGCACGAGATACAAATCGCTGTCTTCGGACGATCCCGGTTCGAGGTAAGACGACGCAGCATCGTATTCGTCGATTCGAAAAGCCTCTTCCTTTTCGGGGCCGTGGCAGCTGATGCAATGTTTTTCAAGTATCGGTTTGATTTCTTTGATGAAATCAACGTCGTCTTGTGCGTTAACTTCAACGGCAATTGCGGCAGTGAAAATCAAGGTAAAGATGATGCATAAATTCTTGAAAATCATTTTCGTTTCCATCCAGCGTTTTAGAGTGGTTTGCAATGGCTTCAGTTTGCAACTTCATGATAACTCAAAGTTGGAAACATTGCACTTGCGCAACCTTTCATCGTCATTCCAGGACTGGGGAATGAGAGTTTGTGAGTTCTGGGCGTACTGCGGATGATGACGCTGATGCAGGGTTCAAATTTCGACCAGAATATCATTATTCTTGCGAGAAATTTAACGAATCCAATACTGGTAGGACCATTATTTTGCCGTCCCCCAATCGCCCCGTCCGTGATACGGCAACTACGCAATCGATGATTGAATCGACGTGTTGGTCCTCCGACCAGATGGAGATTTCGACTTTTGGAACAAATGCCAGTGAGTATTCGTTGTCGCCGTACTGATCGAGATAGTTTTTTTGGCGACCGAAACCCTTGACTTCCCGTACGCTGATTTCCTCGACCGTCTGGTCTGAAATTGCATTGATGACTTTTTCAGCCAAAAATGGTTTAACGATAGCGACGATTTGCTTCATGGGTGAACGCGTTGGTCAAGAATGTATCTGGCAAATAGGTCCGCGATGAATTGTGTTTCTAAAACCATCTCTTATGTAATGACTAATTGAGAGGTGGCAGATCCCACTCAACTCAGACGGGTTGGTTTTCCTTCGACGACTCAGTGTTCAACGTCGCCCAAGTCCAATGGCGGTCAGATGTCGCCTGAACTGTCTGAGGGTCAAATCCAAGATCTGCAACAAAATGACGGATTTCATCCAATGACAACGCTGCATGAAGTGAGTTTCGAAAGAGCTCCTGAGAGTACTCGGATTCCGCGCCTGCGTAGGTTTGCACGATAGTTGCAAGTGTCTTCTCATCATCGGGGCGCATCAAATCGCGGACGAAAATAATGCCATCTTTACTGGTCACGCGAACCATTTCTTTGAGTGAGGACAAAGGCTCGGGAATGTGATGAATGATACTGTTGGAGATCGTGACATCGAACATCCCGTCATCGTAGCCCATTTTTTTTGCGTCGACTTGAGCTAAAGTGATTCGCTCGGTCATGCTGTGAGCTTCGATATTGTAATAGGCAAGATCTAGCATGCTTGCCGCCATGTCGATCGCCATCACGCGACAGTTTTCGTGTCGCTGGCAAAGCTCAATCGGAATCAGCGCAGTGCCTGTCCCAAGATCGATGACGTCACCTAATTCGAATTCTTCATCCGAGATGTCGTAATCTGTCGAAGAGGAGGCAAACTCAAGTAGCTCTTGTACAAATATCCGGTTCACCGTTGAGTGATCCATGTCGTTGTATTCCTGAGCCTCTTGGTCGGATTCCATCACTTCAGGTTCGAGAACTCTCTCAAGTGTCATTTTTTCTGTTTTCGAAAGGTGAGGGGATAAATAACCGACAGTCGCAGCGGCGTTTGTGATTCAGGTGACCAAAGTGATCCCCCGATCGAAAAGCCTTTGTTGGTTTTTCAATCAATCAAAGCATCAAATTCTTCGTCGGTGGTGATGACGGAGATTTTGTTTTTCATGAGTTGGCCATAACCAAACACGATAACAGCCATGATCAAATAGGCGACTGCATATTCAACGATCAGTTTACTGGTGTCCGCGGAGAAATGCCCGTCTGGGGTGATTTCTGAAAAACTCAATTGAGTTGGTAGAAACATTTGGTCATCGGCGGGTGAATGCATGACGCCAAACAGGACAAACATTCCGCCAACTGCAAAATAAATGGCAGCAGAGGTGAATTGGCGATCAATGATTTTGGCCAACGCAGACGACCAGATTAGGCTCGTGATAATGAATCCACCAGCGAGTGCATTGAGATTTAAAATTCCTGGATTGGTGCTCATCACATCAAACGCGACATAAATACCCAGTTGAAGCACAATCAGTTTGACTAGTGCGGGCAAGCACGCCACCGCGATTGCGGCATAGTGGCGTTTGGGAGTCACGTGAAAACTTTGAGCGGTGATTTCAATTCCAATGAAGATCAAAATTGGCATCACAGCTGCTTCCGGAATGTAATGGAAAATCAAACTGAAATACCCGATGACTCCGGCTCCACCAATGAAGAGAGCGGTTGCCAAAGTGTAGGCCGCTCGGCCTCCCATTGCCTTGTAAGCTGGATGGCCAATGTACGGGGTTGACTGAATAACGCCCCCACACAACGAAGCAATTACGGTTGAAAACGCCTCAATCCCGATGATCGTGTTCGTATCAAAATCGTCTCCCGCGGAGGCAGCGCTCTCGGCGCAATCGATTCCACCAATCACCGTGGCGACAGCGAATGGAAAGATATAGGGCAAGTAGCCGAGAGCATCCCCCATGGAACTCAGCCAAGCAAAACTGAAAACAGTTAACCATTCCCGGGGAAGGAACTTGAGCTTCATTTGGGTTTCGTCGGGTGATGAGATTCCGGTTAACACGCCCCGTTGCTCGAGGAACAAGAGAGCCGCCCAAACTAAGCACCCGCCCAGCACTGCCGCCAAAGCCCCGGGAATATTTCCCGGCAGTTTGGCGCGGGCGATTAAAGTGATCAAAACAATGATCAAGGCGGTAAATCCAACGAGCGGGTTAGCCGCAACTTTTTCAAGCGGCGTAAATGTAATTAGCACCAATGCGATGGCGGCAAGGGAGCCAAGCAATCCAGCTCGGGGGAATACATTGCGAATCCAGTTTGAGCAAAATGAAAGAGCGAACTTGACGAGGCCGGAAAGAAAGATCGCACAGATTCCGATGTGCCAGGCGTAGGTCGCGGCCTCAAGTTCAATCTGCTGAAACAACAAAGTCGCTTCGCCGACGTTGTTCTCGACTGCTTCGCGAAGTTTGTCAGCTTCCCAACCCCCTGACTTTGCTAGCTCTTTGAACTTGCTTCCAAAAGCAGGCCCAAGAACCAAAAAGACCATGCCAAAGGTGCTAGGTGTATCAAGCCCCAGTGGCATCGCGGTGACTTTTGAGTTGCCAGTTTTTCGAGAGTGCCAAAATGCGAGAGCCGTGTACAAAATGTCACCGACAAGCACACCGATGGCAGTTCCTGGAACCATGTAGCCCAATGCAAAATCTACAGGGAACTTAAAGACAGCATGCAGCAAGCTGACCAAAAGAACTAAGCCAGCGATATTATCTAACATCAAGCCAAAGAAGGCATTAACGTCGCCTCCGCGCGCCCATTGGTAACGATTTTGAGTCATGTTCGGGCTTTCGGCATGGGGTTTGCAATTGAGCGTTTCAGGACGGAAAGGGAAAAAGTTGCGGCCAAAACGCAACGGTTCCAATGCGACCGGTAGGCGAGTTTATGTCGTCAAAAAATACCTGTCAAACGGGACCGAAGGTGTCAGGTAGCTCCCCGATAGACCTAATAGGAAGAGACCATTGACTCTTCAAAAGTCAACTTGAAACACTTATAGGAGGCGCATTGAGAGGAAAGGCCGGTTAAAAGCGAGTTTTTTGGCTTTTAGCGAACCAAATCCCATTAAGATGCGTAAATCAGTATGCAAGCCACCTTAGACGACCTGCATTATACAAACCGCCAATTAAAAGCGAAAACAGCCCTTGTGACTGACGAGCAACTATTACTTGAGTACCGCGAAACCGGGGATCGAGAATTGTATGCTCAACTGGTCTACAGATATGAGCGAGAGTTGTTTAGTTATTTGAGGCGGTATGTAGGCAACGCCGAAATGGCAGAGGACGTTTTTCAGGCGGCCTTCCTGGCAGTTCATTTGAAGTGCCACACTTTTGAGGAAGGTCGGCGATTTCGTCCGTGGCTTTACACCATTGCGACCAACGCAGCTATCGATGCTCGACGTCGAAACAAACGGCATAGGACGGTCAGTTTGGACACGCCGCGTGAGCAGGACAACGAAGATGTTGGTCGCCTAGTTAATCTGTTGGAAAGTGGAGATCCTGATCCGGCTAATTCAGCCGTCAGCGCGGAGCGCAGCCGCTTGGTTCGTGAAACGCTGGACAAGTTACCTGAGTCAATGACAGCTGTCATTCATTTGGTTTATTACCAAGGCATGAAATACCGGGAAGCAGCCGAAGTGCTGGAGATTCCGGTGGGCACCGTCAAGAGTCGGCTCAACTCAGCGATCAACAAACTGACCGACGTTTGGAATGCAAGCCAAGTCGACTAAAGGAATTCAGGTCGGCTGGCAAAACCACTGAGACCCGATAAAGTGAAAAACCCCACGCAAGAAGAATTGCTTGGTTACGTGCTAGGAGCATTGGACGCTCAAGAGCACCGTGACTTGCAGACGTCAATTGATCAAAATCCCGAGATTGAAGACCGGCTTCTTCAGATCAAAGCCAGCTTGGTGCCGCTCGACGCACTTGAGACTTCTGGTCCGCGAGTTGGTTTGGCTCGTCGGACTTGCGAAGCGGTGGCGAACTGGCAAAACAGTCAGTCCGAATCTGGAACACTTTCACCTGCCGACCTTTCAGTGCTCGGCCCATCAATCGAAGATATTGTTTCGGGCGAATTTCGTTCGGACGAGCCATGTGGACGACCCAAGCGAACGGTTCGGTTACGTGTGACAGAGCGGCTACTCACGCCGTCTTCTTGGTCGATCCCAGATGTGTTGGTGGGGATGGCTTTGGTTGCCGTTTGCGCAGGCATTCTTTTTCCGACCATCAGCTACACAAGGACCAGCAGCCGGATTGTTGCATGTCAGGATAATCTTCGCAAAGTTGGCGTGGCAATGATGAATTACAGTGATATCAATGAAGGGGAGTTTGTGGCGATTCCCCCTTCAGGAAATCTCGCTGCCAGTGGTTGTTATGCTCCGATCTTAAAGGATGCGGGACTAGTCGAAGAAGACTCGATCTTCTCCTGTGCTGGCATCGCTGCAACTGATTCTCCGGTTCATATCCCCAGCCGTAACCAAATTGAAGCGGCCAAGCACCAGCAAGAAATTGCAAACTTTCAGAAAAAGATGGGGGGCCATTATGGTTACACGATTGGTTATTGCGAAGGCAACAAATACGTGACGCCAAGATATATGGGCCGCTCGAACGTGGTCCTACTTGCGGATCAACCCTCGGTTGACTTAGCGGGCCATCGTAGTGCCAATCATAATGGACGCGGTCAAAACTGTTTGTTTGAAGACGGCCGAGTCCTATTTGTGAAAGGTCACTCATACGCTGGCGACGCGTTGTTTTTGAACGATTACGGAATTGTTGCGCCAGGTTCTAATGCACGGGACAACGTGATTGCCCCTAGCCATTTAACGGTCCAAGCTCGGGTTCTGGCACAGTAGCTTGATGGTTCGCTAGGCGACTTGATTTGGGGATGTGGTGAGTTTGCTGGAGTGAACGCATTTTCCAGTCTTGATTCACGTGGCTTTTGTCCATCAGGCCTGCGTTGAAATCGACGCTAGTCCTTGGCTGTTTTCATCAAATCGAGAGTTGATGTTTCTAGCATTTAGGTTTGAGCCATCGGCTGGATGTTTTTTTAAGTAAATCGCGTTTGGCAACCGTCGCGACAACTATTTCTATCCAGCTTCCGAAGAACAAAAGCACTATCCCTGTGATTTGCTAACCTCAAT
>JAQWLH010000023.1 GCA_029247405.1 Mariniblastus sp. | reverse complement strand
CGTTTGCAGTTCAACTCGCGGCAGTTGCTTGATGGGGAGGCATCCGTATCGTTACGGCATCTACACCGCCAACCGGGGGAGGATGAAACCGGAGGAGATTGGGCTTCAGTAAATCCTCAAAGAGCAGGGCTACATGACCGGTCACTTTGGTAAGTGGCACCTCGGAACGCTGACAACGGGCCAGAGAATACAGCCAAGAAAGGTGCAGGAAGTTCCGGCCCATTTCGTGGTCGAAAACGAAGTCTTTATGAAGGTGGTGTTCAAGTCCCTCGATTCTTGGTCTGGTCTTCGAAGATAAATCACAATCGAACAACAGATTTTCCAGCCGTGACAAGTGATTACTTTCCAACGGTGCTCGATATGCTGGGGTCGACCTGCCAAACCGACCTTTTGATGGTGTCAGTTTGATGCCCTTAATCGAAAATAAAATTGAAACAAGAAGTCGACTGATTGGATTTCAATCGAGGAATGTTGCGATCTGGAACATAGAGAGGTTCAAGCTGGTAGTGACCCAAGGAGGTGCCCCCGAAGCGAGCAAGGAGGTGGTCGAGTTGTTTGATCTGATCTCGGACCCGTCGGAAACCAAGGTCATTGCCACGCTCAACCCCGATGTCGTTGAAAGGATGACCCTCGAACTCAAAGGCTGCAGGAATCATGTCGGCAATCGGATCAGTGGCGAGATTATTAATATCCGAGGGGTTTTTTCGGCGAAAGCTGGAATCGCCAAAAGGCTTGCTTTAACCCTCAGTTGTTTAATTTAGGTTGAGTAGGCTTGAGACACGTCGAAAAAACATGCAGTCGGGCAATCGCTTCGTTTCAACCTCGCCGGGCAGCCCCTAATTTTTTTGGGTAGATCCTGGTAAGCGTCGCGGACAAGATTGATTTGTAAATCGCACGTCCCCAGCGTGGTATCTTGTGTCCCCAACGTCAAATATCTCAGCATCATTCTTTAGTCTGCGAGTTTATTACAGACAACCAACTAATTCTTCGTACAATCGTGACATGATTGGAGGCGTTGTTGAGGATGGCTGGGTTCCCTTGAGCTTGACACAAATATCTAATGTGCAGCACGATTCCATTGCTGTCTAACTTGTATCGGGGCTTTGGCAGATTTGTCTCTTCTCGTGTTTTCGCGAAGATTTGAATGACTTTTGAGATCGAGCTGAACTGATGGTGTGGGGATATATCCTGTAATTAGTTTTCACAACCAAAATCACGCATTCCCAAACGGACGGGTCCCATTAGCTTTGATTGCCTGTGCAAGGCTGGCCGTTAGTGGTTAATGGGCGTGTTTCAAACGTGACTGTTTAAATGATGAGGCGCAATTCAAATGGAAGTTTTTGTTACTGGATTGGGAGTGCGGGAATTAAGAAATTGCGCCGCAGCATGTTTGATGACGCTTGCGTTATTTCTCTGCGATCCCCCCTCGCTTGTTTATTCTCAAGTGGATACCAGCCGCTCGAATTTTGAATTGAAATCCGACCCGCTGGCCCAAGAAGGGCCGCTTGCGAAAATAAGCAACGCACAAGATCTCTTTAAGTTAAAGTCTGTTGGGGCGAAGCTAGAACCGCAGGTCGCTGGTTCGTATCAAGATGCACAGGCTTCGGTTGCAAAAATTAGGCAAGAAACACGAACCGGCGGTGGAGGATCATCATCATCGGGGAATGGAAATTGGATGGCCTATTTTCAAGGTAGTGAATTTTTTGGGCACGTATCTCAGGGACAGATCGCTTCACATATGTTGGCCAGGTTTCCCAATTTAAAAGCAAACCAACAGGATGCAGAATTTTCGATCCTATTTCAGGAGCTCAACACGCCGCAACGAGAACTTTCAGTGGGTGTTGATGAGGACCATGGTTTTCGCATTACGTTGAGATCGAGTGAGCTTGGGTACTTTTTTCGGTTCCGACAGGAAAAAAGTGGCCGTATTGTCTGTCAGGAAATGAGTAACGAATTTGTGTTCGCTAAAACCGCAACCTCGTTTGATGAGTTTTCAAAACAAAATCCTGAATACGTTCAGCAGCGTTTGATGAAGGTATTTGGATTCATCGGTGTTGAGCCCTTTGCAACTAGATTCAGCTCTGCCGTGATTCAGCAAGTCCTGATGATGCTTCGTCCGGTGGATGAGGAAAGGATGGCTCTTTTTCGCCAAGCGATCGAAAAAATGAGTGCGTCTTCCTACCAGGTTCGAGAGTCCGCCACCAAGGAAATCGAAAAGAATTTTGAGAAGTGGAGTGACTTGATTCAAATCGGCATGAGAGACGACGAGTTTGCTGTCGAAACCCGCACGCGGCTTACGAAGATTTACGGGGAAAATGTTGATAAGGCGGCCAAACAAGTGATGGAACTTGCTCAGGTATCAAAACTTCATCTCGACGCAGATTATTTGATTTGGGTGTTGGGTGAAATTGAAGCCCCGCAAGATAAAAAGGCGGTATCAAATCAGTTGGCTAAATTGACCGAACAGGATTTTGGACTCAATGAGGAACGGTGGAATACGTGGCAAGCGATGAAACAGAGTCGCCCTACCAAAGTCACTGGTAAACCCCGCGTGAAAAAGTCTGCTTCAGAATCAGGTCCGATCGATACAGCGGCGCCCTACCTTCAGCAATTGATCAGGTTTGAGAATGTTGAGGGTGAGCTAAAGCTTGACCGCAAACACTGGGGCAAGCCCTTCGGCGATCAACCCATCGTCGATTCAATTGAAAACGTTAAAGAAATCCTGAAGGAGAAAAACTTGCCGCTTGATTGGCTTTCTCCTGGGGGGAAATATTCAGTCAGCTCGACTGGCTATCCGCAGGTTATCTTTGAGAATATGGCAGCTCGGCTTAAATCGGATGACAAAACCAAGACGCAGAAACAATTGACGTATGGCTATGTCAATGGTGGACCCCTCGTTAGCCGAAATCGTTTCTTCAGCACCAGCGAAATCGCAGTTCAAATGCAGTTCCACAAGGAAACCAGCAATGTTCAAAGGAATGTGCGACAATTGGGGGGCGGCAACGTAAATGATCCACCACCGGAAAAGTATTTTTACCTTTATTTCAGAGAGCTGTCGGAAGCGAAGAGAATCCTTGAGTTTCGTGAGTCAGAAAATAAGACGATCACAATCACACTCATTTCTGACAAGACGGACACGCTGATTCGTACCGTTCAACATTCCGCAAGCAACGCGGATGTACCAGCCGATAGCCGTTTTGTAATTTACGATATTCGCGGTGACCGAACGTTGGAGTTCAAAGCGGCGAATTTCAACGAGCTTCTGAAAACCCAGTCCGCATATTTATCAGAAGAGTGGTTGCCACTGATGAACAAGATGGGCATACAGATTGAAATTCCTGAGTTGGATTCCAAGTAGGAATCCTCCCAATTAAACGTTACACATCAGCCAGTTTTGCTGACGGAAAAAGTAATCGGTTGGACCAGTTTTCCAGTTGTGTCCCTCTTTTGGTTTTCGAAGTAACGTTCGCTGTTTGCTTCGCAGGGTTTTGGGGCTGGCGAATCGTTGTGAGTTTGCCGAATGATCGGACGTGGGACGCTTGCGGCAATCTGTCGGAGTTGGAAGTTCCAATTATTGATTGAGATGCAGATCCCAATTTTCGAAAGGGTGCGAGTGGATATGAGAACTTTTGTGGTGAGTCAACAAAGCAAAATTCTAGCGATTCTCATTTGTTTATTGATAAATTTTAATCTCGACTCCTCGTTGGTTGGTCAATCGGCACAGGATGATCTTCCGACAAAAAGAAATGGATCCACGCCAGTCATCTTCGATGGGAAGACTTTGGACAACTGGATGTTCCAAAACGGCAAAGCAGTTACGTCTGGCTGGGAGGTCGTCAATGGCGAAATTCATCGCAAGCCCAATAAGAAGCGTGTGGGTAACATCGTCACCAAGGACAAGTTTGGGGACTTTGATCTGTCGTTTGAGTGGAAGATCGCGAGAAACGGAAACAGCGGATTAAAATATCGCGTCAAAAAATACGGCCGCAAAATGCTGGGCTGTGAGTATCAAATTTTCGATCAGGGAAATCCCGGCGACGTGCCGGGAAGAAAGTCAACCGCGGCCTTGTACGACCTATTTGAGCCCGATCCGAGTCGTCAACTCAAACCGATAGGGCAGTTTAACCAGAGCCGAGTTGTGGTTCGAGGTGATCGCATAGAGCATTGGCTTAATGGAAATTTGGTCGTGTCAGCTACCGTTGGCAACTCAAGTTGGACAGCACGAATTAAGGAAAGCAAATTTAACGACGTGCCTGATTTTGGACGCAATCAGCGAGGTCGAATTATGCTCACCGATCATGGTGCAGAGGTTTGGTTTCGTCATTTTAAGATCAGCCAGCCAGTTGGTTCGGAAACGGAATCGAGCGGGAAAAAATCTTCTAAAGGAGTCGAAACCTTCTCACCGGAGTCCAGTCCGAAGGTCACAGAAATACCACGTGATTCTGTGAATAACAATCGCTCTCGAAATCCTAATGTTGTACTGATTTATATTGATGACTTGGGATATGGAGATCTTGGCTGCTTTGGCTGTCAGGACATTCCAACGCCCAACATTGATCGGTTGGCAAAGGAGGGGGTTCGATTGACGGCATCTCATATTACCAATCCACCTTGCTGTCCCAGTCGTTGCGGTTTGATGATGGGCCAGTATGCACAGCGGTTTGGCAAGTATGGAATGTCGCGTGGACTCCCGATTCCAGAAGATCGAGCGACGATGGCCAAATTCCTAAGTGACCGTGGGTACGCAACTGGTCATATAGGTAAATGGGACATCGGAACTAAACGTCAGGGGCCGCTACAAGTTGGATTCACTGAAGTCGCCAAGATTCCACCTAAAAAAACATACACTCCTCAAGAGCTGGCCCAGTTGCCCAATGCACTGCAAAAACAGCTTGCAAAACGGAACGGCAAATCAAAATATTTATGCAAAAATAAACTCGGAGAGACGAAATGGTTGACGGATTACGATGGTGACTCGATCGTAAATTTTGTCGAGCGCCATCAAGCCGAACCTTTTTTTCTTTATTGGTCGCCTGAGGCTGTGCACTCTTTTAACTTGGAGGCCCCTCCAAGATTAATGGAACGCACGCAAGCTGAAGGCAAACGGCGCAGTCTCGCGGGCGCGATTGTTTCTGTTGATGATCAGGTTGGCAAATTGCTGAGTGCTTTAAACAAATTTGGTTTGCGCGAGAACACCCTTGTGATTTTTACGAGTGACAATGGAGCTGATGGTGATGCTGGCGGAACCTCTGTGCCTTACGCTGGCGGGAAGGGGCAAGGAACGCAAAAAGAAGGGTAGGTGCGTATGCCAACGATTTTTTCAATGCCAGGAACCATTCCGTTAGGAAAGGATTATGACGGCCTGATTGCGAATTTTGATTTCTACTCTACGATTGCCGCGACCTCAGGCCATGCGATTCCAAGCCATTGCGATGGCGTGAATTTATTGCCTTTGCTGAAAGGAAACCAAACCGGTGATGCACATGAATATCTATTTTGGCTAAATAATGAACCGGGGGACGCCGTCCATCGGCATCTGATTGCTGTGCGTTGGAAAAACTGGAGGCTTTACCGGAAATATAAAAAAGACCCTTGGCAGTTGTTTGACCTTAAGGCAGATCCTCAGGAAAAAAACGACCTCGCAGTGAGCTATCCTGAGGTCGTCAAAACGTTGGCTGCCAAACATGCTGCATGGGAAAAAACACTTGCGCCGCTAGGCGTAATTCCGGATATTCGTGGGGGTTTGAAGATTCCGACGGGCAACGGATGGTCTTTTCATTCGGTTCAGGGAGAAACGAAATGAAGTTTCTCGGATGATAAAAGGTGTTGGAGATTTTCAGCCATTTTCGTTTCCTTTCCGTCCAATTGATGGGGATTGGAACGGAGTGATTAACATCGTCGTGTTGACCAAAGTTGAAATTCAATCGTCTTCCCCGTCAAATTAATTTGAATTGATGACGGTCAAAATTATCGCTGCCATTATTTTGGAAATTTACTTCGTTTGTTCCACGAAGTGTCAAAAAGAGACCGCCTAAGGATCTACCTAGTTACAAGATACGCACAACGGTATTTTTGTGGCATGTGATCAAAGACCTGAATTGGGTCATGCTTGGTATCGAAGTTTCAACCTTTCCAGAAAACTAAGGGCAAACTCCCTTTTCAATGAAGTGTTTGCCTTAGCTTGAGGCGTTGTTGAACGGGAGCGTCTCCATCGAGCCATAGGTGATCAAATGTATTTTCGTATGGTGTTAACATTATTTTGTATGTTGTCACGAAGGGTGATCTGCAGCAGAATTAACCCCTGTGGACCTCTTCAAATTTTGCTAAGTTTTCTTGGCTTTTAGGGGATCTAAAGCCATATGGCGTTGGCGAGCAGCGGGGAGGGTAAAGTTCTGCGTGGTGCGGAATCGTGTACGCGTCGGGAAACGCGGATATGGCCAGCGACTCTGAAGATGATTTTGCAAACAGTACGAAGTAAGAGGCCGATAATCACCGATGAATATGACTCAGATTACCTTGGTTGGCGTCGCCTTGCATATCTTGGCGGAAGTGTTGTTGGTCCTTCGGGTAATGACGCGGGCTCACCGGGAACCCGCGTCGCGAATTGCGTGGGTGGCGGTTATCGCGTTGATTCCTGGATTGGGAATGTTGGCTTATATCCTTTTGGGAGAGGTGAACATTGGGAGCCGGCGCGTCAAACGGATCAACAAAATTCTGAAAGAAATTCCGCCCGCCGCCAATGCTGGCCAAAGTGAGCAAGCGAATTCTATTGTCGATATTCCGGACCGATACCAGCATCTGTTCAATGCTGGGTTTTCGATCAGCAACTTCCCAGTGGTTGGTGGAAATTCAGCGAGCTTACTGAGAGATTCCAACGCGGTGATTGATTCGATGATTGCAGATATCGAAGCGGCGACGGACCACGTGCATGTCTTGTTTTATATTTGGTTGCCGGACAATAACGGTTTAAAAATGGTAGAGGCATTGATCCGAGCCGCGCAACGGGGGGTGACGTGTCGAGCGATGGTGGATGACCTTGGGTCGAAGACCATGGTTCGTTCGGAACACTGGAAAAAAATGGCAGCGAAGGGAGTGCAGGTTGCAACAGCACTCCCCATTGGTAACTTGTTGATCCGCCCCTTGATTGGTCGAATGGATCTTCGCAATCACCGTAAAATCGTTGTGATTGACGGGCGTATCACCTATTGCGGAAGTCAGAATTGTGCCGATGCTGAATTTTTGGTGAAAGCCAAATACGCTCCCTGGGTAGATGCCGTATTGCGGTTCGAAGGTCCAATCGTAAAACAAAATCAACAACTATTCGTTGAAGATTGGATGAGCGGTGTTCAGGAGGATCTCTCACAATATTTGCAAGAACCTGCGTCTGCTCCAAGTCTAGGATTTCCGGCTCAGGTGATTGGCACGGGGCCGACTGCCCGAAACTCTGCGATGTCGGAAATGTTCGAGTCGTTGTTCTTTTCAGCTCGGCAGGAGTTGATGGTGACCACACCTTACTATGTGCCTGATTCGTCGCTGCAGAATGCGCTCTGCGCCGCAGCGTGGCGGGGAGTAAAAACTAAAATCATTTTTCCCGCAAGAAACGACTCGTTTATCGTGGGTGGAGCGAGTCGAAGCTACTATCTGGAGTTACTTGATGCAGGGGTTGAGATATTCGAATATGAGGATGGAGTGTTGCACACCAAATCACTTACGCTCGATGGAGAAATTACATTGATAGGTTCAGCAAATATGGACCGACGTAGTATTGATCTAAATTATGAAAATAATATCCTTTTGTACGACCGGAAGATGACAGGGATCATACGACAACGCCAGGAACAATATCTCGAGAATTCTCATCAGGTCACACGAGAAATGGTGGAAAGCTGGTCCTTGCCGTTTCGGCTTTGGAATAATACTCTCGCGGTTCTCGGCCCGGTTCTTTAATGGTCGAGAGCTTGTGATTGCACCCTGGTTGGTTTATCTACGGCGTGTTTTGCCAAGACTTAGGGTGCCATTTCGGCAATGTCGTGATTGAGCTTTGGCTAACCCCCAACACGTGCTCATTGTTGGGCAACTCAAGCTTCCAGCAGTGACTTGGCATCCCAACCGACGGAGTACTCGCGTTGAATGTGGCGATCAAGTTCCGGACGCCCCTCAACCATCAATTTTTTTGAATTCCATTTAAGCGTTTCACCGGGAACCCGTTGAGCGAGAACACCTAATAGGATGGTTTCTGTCATCGGGCCGGCCAACCCAAAATGCGACTCGCTACGCTCTACCGTTCCTTGAATCGCGTCATACCATTCACGATAGTTGTCTTGATCAGTTGCACGTGGCAATTGTTTTTGGGGCCACTGGAATCCATCGAGTGCTGAATCTGTTTTCAGCACCCAGCTTGTTTTTTTAGACCGATTAAAGAAAAGTTTTCCGTGTTCTCCAATGATCACGCTCCCAAATTTTTCGAAGTCCATGCCGTCCATAATCGAGCGGTCGGGATGGTTATACTCCTTGGATGCCTTGTCCAGTTTCCAGGTTTCTGGATTGAATTTTGCATCTATGAAGCCGTCATACCAGTGGATGGAAAAACCACTCTTGGAACTGTACTGATTGGGGCCAAAGTTCCAAGTGATTTTTGAATTGATCGGTGGCGAATATTTCGTGGCACCGGTTTGTTCAGCAATGACCGTCTTGGGGGCCTCTGGGTTCATCGCCCAGTAACCTAGATCCATGATGTGACAGGCCATGTCACCAAGAGCTCCCGTTCCGTAATTCCACCATCCGCGCCAAGCAAAGGGCGCAATGTCTGGGTGGTAGTCCACCCATGGTGCGGGCCCAATCCACTGTTTCCAATCGATGCCCTCAGGGACCTTAACGGGTTTCGGGGGTGCTGCAAAACCTTGAGGCCAAATTGGACGGTTCGTCCAGGTGTGAACTGCCTTGACTTTTCCGATCACCCCTGCCCGAATCAATTCCACGCAACGTCGCATGTGATCGTTGGCGTGAGCTTGATTCCCCATTTGGGTTTTGACTCCGGTTTCAGCCGCGATGTTTGTCATCATTCTGGCTTCCCAGATTCCGTGCGTAAGTGGCTTTTGACAATAGACGTGTTTGCCCGATTTCATAGCCTGAACGCTGGCGTGAAAATGATGATGGTCTGGAGTTGAGACGATGACGGCGTCTACTTTATCACCGAGATCTGACATGATTTCGCGATAGTCGCTCGCAAATTTTGCATGAGGATAAGTTTCCCGGACGGCGACCATTGATTTCGTACGTTTGTCCTTTACTTCAGTGAGTTTTTTAGTGTCGACGACGTCAGCCAGCGCGATGACGTCGAATCCTGCGTTTGATGCTCCTGCTAAATCAGCTTTTCCTTTTCCACCAGCACCAATGCCAAGAATTGTCGGCTTTTCGAGGCGACCTCGGGTGATTGTGGGGGTTGGGAAAAACGAAGCCGTTGCACCAGCAGCGCCTGCGGACTTGAGAAAATTGCGTCTTGATAGCGTGCGTTTCATTTGCCGATGGCTCCTATCACGGTTGATTGTTTTTTTGGAATCGCCAACGCGATTGCCGTCCGTTTCCCAATGCGTGTTTTCACTGAGAGCTTGATTTTGTTATTTTGATTGTTGGGCCGCCGAGAGTTTAGCCGCTTTGGAGGGCATCGATTCAATCGCGGACTTGAGCAATGCGCGGGCGACATCGGCGTTTGTATTTTGGCCCGAGACGATTGGGTTTTTTTCGTATCGGTCTTTGACTGCGAACAAGGTGCCGTCGGCGTAGAGTTTATAATTCTGGTTTTGTGCCCAGATGATTTCCCGCTGATTGATCCCCTGTCCATGGTCCTCGGCAGCAGCGGCAAATTTTGGATAGTAGTATTGAAAGATCCATTGGCGTGGGTTGCCTTTGTTTCCGAGACACTGCTCCCAGAAGCTGCGACCATCCAATTCGACATCTGGAAGTCGCGCTCCAGTGATTGCCGCGAGCGTGGGTAAAACATCCGAAAACTCAACTAAATCATCAGTGACAATACCTTCTGGGACGACCGTAGGGCAGTTAATAATCAGCGGTGCGTGCGTTCCACCATCAGTAGCATATGCTTTCTCTCCTTTTCTCTGCTCGCTTCCAAAAGGATAAGTAAGGCTTCGCCCCGTCCCGTTATCGGTTGTGTAGATAATGACCGTGTTGTCGCGCAGTTCGTGTTCTTCCAAGGCTTCGACAATCCGCTTGACGCATTTGTCAGCGTATAACGTCATGTCCTGGAAATTCCTTAAGGTAGCCTCTTGATTTGACAGCTTCTCTTTGGCGTTCGGAGGTGCGCTGTCAGGCGTAACCGGGAATGGGGAATGCACAAGAACCATGGGATAATAAATGAAGAAGGGGCGATTTTTATTTTTACCGATGAAGTCAATTAGATAGTTCGTAAAAATGTCGGGCCCGTAATCATCTTCTTGAGTTTCGAGCTTTTTTCCGTCGCGAATGATGCTTGGGTTCCAGTATCTGGAACGTTTGGTTCCTGGATAATTCCATAGGCAAAAGTTATCGAAACCGCAGTCGGGAGCGAGGGAGCCGTTTTTCCCACCATGGAGTTGCCACTTGCCAGCAACCGCTGTTGCGTAGCCATGGTTCTTCATCATTGTTCCGAAAGTAGTCTCGCTTTTGTCTAGGGTTCCAAAGGCAACATAGTTTCGAATGCCATCTCGGCCAGTCATTATTTTTACACGACTTGATGTGCATACGGGTTCCGAATAGCAGTGGTTGAATTTGGCTCCTTCTCTTGCCAATTTATCAAGAGTGGGGGTCTTAAAAAATTTACTTCCGTAGCACCCGTAATTGTCCGCCGCCGAGTCGTCCGCCATGATCAAGATAATATTTAGGGGTTTGTCGCTTGCTCGAGTTTCCTCACATTGGGACGCCGGTGCAGCAAGCACCACCTTCGTCACGAGCAGTAGGCAAGCTAGGGTAATGCCGAATCGTTTGTCGGATATTCTTTCGGGCAATGGACTGTCCGGTCTGAAAAAGGGGATGTCGTTTCTAATTTTATCAAGCAACAATTTACGGGATTCTTCTTGCCTCGTCTGCTAGGAATTCGGCTGATTAGAAATTTTTTAACTTAGGTGACGGGATATCGTAGCCATGGGTGATTTTAAGAATTTGACGACTCAATGGTTTCGCAGGGAGAGTCTTCCGTTGGCAACAAGGTGGGTGCTGTAAGTCATTTGACGCAAAGCCGTATATTTCAACTGAATTTACGTTGTTGATCAACGTTTTCGTGATGTATAGGATTGTGTGTGTCTCGTCCGATGTGATGGCATGTTCCTCGGTGGCTGCAAAATTTCTCTTCTCAAGATGATTGAAATGTAATGAGAATGTTGGGTGGATTTAGCTTGGCGCTCGGTGGGCTGTTGTTGGTTTTGGGAGTCTTGGCTTTTTTTGAGTTGCGTAGCGTTGCAACAACTTCAACTACGCCTTCTCCAGATGGAATGTATTTAACTAAAATCATTGCACCTGAACTTTTTGACCCTGGGCGGGCAAAGGCTAACCCCAACACCCTT
>JAQWLH010000213.1 GCA_029247405.1 Mariniblastus sp. | reverse complement strand
AAATCAACTTGATGTCATGAACCACGGGGACATCAACTCGTGGAAAAGCAGCCTTGGGTTGGGGCGGCCCCTTTTTCTTAAGGTCCAATACCCCTTCGCTCGTTAGACGCAACACGATTTTAACGATACTATTGCGAGCAGCCTCTTCCGCATCTTCACTGACGCAGCCCATCGTATCAATTTCATACGCTAACAAAGCTCGTGGAGCCTCTGCCATATTTTCTAAAACTCTGGCGGTCAACACATGAGAACCATTTTTGAGCGCTGGTGCCCACATTGAAGTATCGACGTGCTTCAACAGGGTTTTAATATCGGAATCACTCAACAGTTCAATCTGATCAACCCGAATGACTTTCTGCTGCAGCTTCGAGGCTAAGTCTGGATCACTTTGTCCCACATACGTCAGCAATGCATCGCGTGTACCAGCATCAGCACAACTCAGTAAATCGGCGGCCTTACTCACCCCAGCCGAATCATCTTCCTGACTCTTAAGCAACTTTTTCATCCGCTGTCTCAAGGAAGATCTGAGTTCAGTAATCTGCTCATCAGATATCTCACCCAACTCACAAATTCTTTTCAAAACTGAAACACGCAAATTTTGATCCAACCCATTCATCGCGTCCGATGCAATCTCAGGGGGAAGGCAGGAAAGAACGATCGCAATGTTTTTCGGATGTTCATCGCCAAGGATGTGATCTCGAAGCGTTTGTGTCGTTGTGGCCAAAAACTCAAAAGGCTTATCTAAACCACCGTCCCCCGACACATCCACACATTCCGTCGCAACCGATTGATCCACCTGACGTCGCATGTGTTCGGTTTCAGAGCTCGAAACTTTTGATACATTGCGTGACAACTGTGAAGATGCTGTTGCAAACCTGTTGAGGCACTCAACAAGCTGCTCACTGGAAAGGTCACTCAACTGACCAACCGCCTGGAGTAGACATTGCCTGTCTGCGGGCTTTAGAGAAGAAAGCACCTCCGCTGCTTGTGCTTCAGGCAAACGGCGAAACACCACTGCGGCTTGCATCAGACTGCTTGGGTGATTCATTTTCGCGCCTCAATTTCCATGCGCATGACTGAAATATACATTGGACAACATTTTGCTCGAAACCTTGGATCGCCTATAAGCGATGTAAATGACAAGCGTGTGCAGGATCGGCAAAAACAACCAGGGCAAGATTTTAGTTAAAGGATCCAGGTGCACCAAATGCTCGACGCGGTTGCACTGACGTATCTTTGGAAGCCTCTGAGGTCGAATCAACCTGAACGGCTTTGGATTTCATCTTTTCTCGAAGCTCTTCAATTTTGGTTTCCGGCACGGTGACAACAGATCTCTTCTGTTTATCCCCTCGTGAGTTTTGTGTTGCAATTCGACGCGCCATGCTTGGTGTCAAGTTGATGGTTGCTGACTTAATCGAATTTTCAGTTGACTTAGCCCCATCAAAAGAAGCTTGGGTCACGCCTACGTCTTGCTTCAAATCCGACTTGAAGTCTGCATTTTCTACCACTGCTGAGCTTGAACCGAGCACCTTGTACGGCTTGTTTTCAGTCATTTGA
This sequence comes from Mariniblastus sp., assembly GCA_029247405.1. GTDB lineage: Bacteria > Planctomycetota > Planctomycetia > Pirellulales > Pirellulaceae > Mariniblastus. The sequence goes on along the minus strand of JAQWLH010000213.1, from coordinate 6,849 downwards.
ATATCTGGAGTGGAGCCATGCAGAATATTTATCGACTGCCCACCCTTGAGAACCCGTCCATCAACTGTCTTGAACATTGGAATCAGCGTGATTGTTTTTCTGAAACCACCGACCTTTTGCCATGGGCACCAAACACTGTACGACACGCCAAACCCTGAGTCACTCTTGTGGGTTTGGAATTCAGTTGAACGGAACACAAACTTTTTGTCTGCTTTGCCGCTCTCGTTCTTTTCTTTTGAGTTATCGAACCCGTAAACAAATAATTCTCCATCAGCTTCGACGGCATTATTATCTTTGTCATAGAAAAAGATTCGTCCCCCAAATCCGTTGACCGGCCGAGTTCCCGCCTGTTCGTAGGTGCTCCCTTTCCAGGTTGCCACCATGGTGACCGGCTCACTCTTCGGAGACTCTTTTTCTTTTTCTTCCTTCAGCTTAGCCACAGGATTCCATGCTGAATCTTTAGAGCTCAGTCGCATCGAGTTTTTGATTCCGGTACATCCGGACATGGCAACTGCGAAAAGGCACACCATCAACATCGCCGTTTGATTTGACTTTTGATTCATTTGATCTTCCTGATCTAAGCTGACAATTCATCCCACTGAACATGGCCATCGAGGAGATGGCCATGTTAAACTCGGAACACTAGCCGATGAGCCTAACGCTGAGGTGGGCGTGAATCAGATGACGCACGACGTACTCCGTTTTGGCCAAATTCTTTCTCCAAACGTGACTGCGGTGGATAGTCTCCTGATCCTTGCTGTGGAGCTCCACTTCCATCAGACCCCTGCTGCATCCGCTGCGGGCGAGCACCATTTGGATCAGCATCAGGGAAGTAAGTTTCAACCGCCCCCTCACTCCCAAAGGGGCCAATATCCCCAGTGCTACCGTAGACCTCTTTCACGTCGCATTCACACCAGTGCATTCGATCAATCTCGTCGTAGTTCTGGTTGTTAATATCCTCGTCGTCGGTAATCAAATAGGGTGTCATGATGATCAGCAATTCAGAGCGAGCGGCAGCGTCAGATTCAAATTTGAACAGAGGTCCAACGACGGGCAGATCAGAGAGAATCGGAACACCTCGTTCGATATGTTCTTTTTCTTCCTGAATCAATCCAGAAAAGACAACGGTCTGCCCCGAGCGGGCCATCAAGGTTGTATTCGCTTCCGTTTCGATAATCTGCGGGGCGATGATCGGACCACCCACTCCATTCCCAATTGTAATTCCGGTAGAGTCCGGACCCACTTTGGATTTCTTTGTGTTAACTGCCATTACAATGAGGCCATCTGGACTGACACGGGGCGTGACTTCGACAATGACACCCACATCAACAAATTCAATGTCCTGAAGCACATTTCCATTGCCACCGAGTGTTGTTCCGGCAATCCTCGGCACTTCTGCACCCACCGACACTCGACCTTGCAGATTTTCAATCGTCATGATGTGTGGGCGACTCAAAGTACGAACACATTGCTTGTCTTTCAATGCCCGCATCAGAATATTGATTGACTCATTGCCTGCCGAAAGTACCAGTCCGCCGTATCCAAGATCACCGTTAATGCGACCGGTTCCAAGTGCTGACAATGCCTGGCCAGCAAGATTGCCGGGGGACGTGGCAACAGTATTCGCCACAAGAGTAGGGTCATTAAACGGGAAGCCAATACCATTAATGATACCGCCGGCACCTAGCGTGGTCCCTCGATCGAAGACGAGTGAATCCTGAACACCTAACTCTATCCCAAACTCTTCGAGTGAGTTTAGATCAACCTCTGCAATAAGAATCTTGACCTTCACCATGGGGGGTCTTCGATCCAACGCTTTGATGATCCGTTCAACCTCTGCCCGATACTCGGGGCGAGCACTCACAATCAAACTGTTACTGACGAGTTCAGGCACAACAATTACAGTTCGGTTGGACGTCGAGATCCCATTGTTTTGTCGCGGATCGCCACTGACTAAATCAACGACACCGTCAAGCCATGAATTAATGGCATCTGCGACATCTTGAGCAGGAGCATTACTTAACCGATAAACCTGCGAAGGTGCTTGATCCGGTTTTTTTGAATCAAGTCGATTGAGCAAATCTTCAACGACTTGCAGGTCGCCCGCGGGGCCTGACGCAATGATTGTATTCGTACGCAAATCAACGGAGAAACGAAGGTTTACCAATGCCTGGCCATCCGACGCAGAGGCGTTCTGCAATGGAAGCTGAGTCAGACTGGTCCCACCTTGGTTACCCTGGTTGTTTTGCTGATCCGAACCGAATAGGGCGTCAAGCATATCAAATAGTGTTTGGGCATCGCCGTTGACGATTTCAAACACCTTGATCATGGTCTCCGCGTTGGGCAAACGATCCAGCTGTTTGACCAACTCTTCAATCAAAAGCATGCTTTCCTTCGGTCCAGTCACTACCAACGAGTTGCTGTTGGCATCTGGAGTCACTCGAACATCAAACATGATCGCACTAGTCAGTTCCCCCCCACCATCAATCCTTTGCAAACTCAGAGCAGGCGATCGAAGAGTCGAACTATTCACATCCGCGGTGGCGTTTTGAGTTTGTCCACCCTGTGCACCATTTTGACTTTGGACCTCTGTTCGTCCCGAGTTTTGTTGCTGTCCGTTGATTGCATCTTGAATCACAATCGCCATGTCAGCCGCGACCGTGTTGCGGAGCGGAATGATTTTGACTTGGTTCACGGCACCTTGACCGCCACCAGGAATATCAATTCCCCTGAGAAACTTCTCTGCTTCTTGGACGAATTGAACCGACCCCTTGATCGTGACAGAGTTCGTCCGAAAGTCAGGAATCACAGTGACGGGTGCGGTTGGCAGGCTGTTCTGTCCGGTGCCAGTTTCAAGTTGACCAAAATAAGCATTCAACCTCACCGAAGCGTCTGCAGCGGAGATAAATTTAAGCATAAACGTTTTAAATCCACCGGCTTCATCGGCCGGGGCTTCGACATCCATTGAAGTGATGATTTGCCGCACCGCTTCAATCGCATCTTTTTGCCCAACAACAACAAGTGAATTTGGGCTGGGGAGTGCTTGTAACTGTACGGGGCCTTTACTGGCCGCATAACTGCTTTCGTTATACAGTTCTTGAATTTGCTCCACGACTGATTCGCTCTGCAAGTTCTTGAGCGGAATCCTCTCAACGACCGCTTGGACCGCATTGGATTCCTTGTTGATTTTGAGAATTGTCTCACGGATGATCGCGACATCAGCTGGATCACCAATCAATTGAAACGCGCCCGTTTCAGCATCGTAAATAATCTTGATCGTATTCTTGATTCCCTGAGTTCCGGCAGGAATCTCATTATCCTGATTCACTAAACCAGGAAGCGCATTGGGAGGCAATTGAGCACCGTCGTCCTGCATTCCCATCAGGTAAGCCACCTGTTGAATCGTCGCAGGAGAAACATCATTTCCATCAACCACGACCACCTGTTCGACAGTCCCGTCGCTTAAGCGTCTGGCAACGGTATCAATTTTCTCAACCAGGTTATGCCAATTATCCTTGAGGCTCTCAGCGCCCTCATAGGTCAGTGTGCCGGATTGCCGGTCCACCATCATCTGCATGCGGCCTCGAACCTTGGTCGGCAATTCTACGCGAACATAGCGTCCATCCGGCGAAGCCGATGTCGTTAAGCGTGGCCCCCAGATTTGTACGACACTAGTTTCGAATTGATTCATGTCCACGTTCCGAAGCTGGTACACGCCAGAGTAAGCTTTTGGAGCGATGAATGACGGTGAGACATAGGAACCAGAAGTGCTGGCAACGTAGGCCACCTGACGGCTCGGTTGATTGGCGACTGCGACTTCATTAGACATCCGAATTCTTGCTGTTGGGGTATTCAGCGAATTCGACACACGCGACCCCTGGGACAGCTCGTTAAATGAAGCCTGAGACGCTTCTTGAACCACTGAAGTGTTGAAACGAGGTTTCAAGAGTTCCCCATACCCCTGCTGCGGAGTTGAGTTTGTCTGAGGCTGCAACGTACGAACAATCGGTTGATTCTGCTGGACGAGACTCCGTTGGGTGGCCATCATGGTTGAGTTTACCGACCCAGATTTTTGGACTGGCTGTGTCAACCTCCCCAAGTACTCAGTCTCCGTCGAGCCTTTGGCAACTGGTGGGTGGAAAACCGAATTCGGACTAACTTTCTGACCAGCTCCCGACAAAGGGCCTGACTGCCCATTCATTCTTTGGGCTTGTCCTTTAAAAGCTGGCACTGGGAGGAACTCGATCTTTTCTTGCATTGTAAAGAGCTGATCAAGGCTGTTCGGTGCCTGCTTTTCCTTTCCATCTTCGTCGGCGGGAGAATAACTTGACACGAGGCAGCCAGCGGCAAAAGCACTGAAGAATGACAGAGGCTGACGTAAACGGTGTGCGGTCTTCTTAATCAAATTAGCCATTTGGGTGTCCTATGTGGGTCTAAATCATCCCGGGCTGACACAGAAGGTATGCACTTGGCTCCGCAAACTGGACGCGCTACTTTGCGAGTAGAACGCCCACCAATTTGGCGCTCATTACCGCGCCAACGCACATATTCAGAATCTGAGTCATAATCAAAGGATATTCGTCACGGCGTACGGGTTGCCGAGATTGAACTTTCCTTTTCATCGGCACTTGTCAGGCAAGTGTTAGAATAAAATCAAGCATTAGAAGCGGAAAAACACGATTCATTTAACAGCTTTTGGCAAACTAGATAAGCGTATACGACTTTTAGGATCAACTTAAATTTCCATTGGGCATCGCTCTTTAACCAACTGTTAAAACTTAACAATCGCTCGCGATTTAACGACGCTCTTGGAGGTGCTCTCAACAACCCGGCATGTAACTACAGGAAAAGGCGGGCCAAATATAAAACGGTAAACGAAGGCAACAGGACGGTCGGTTGTCATCAAACCTGCCAGTTTCCGCTGAGACGAAGGGATTTTGTCAATCGCATGTTTTCGCTTTTGAACCAGTTGGTTTTTCACCCATTCGGTGACAAAACCCATGTGAATCTGCCTACTTTTGCGATTTTTGTCCTCGATCATCGCTACCCGAAATGATTGGAGGCAAATCCACACCAAGTTGAAACTATGACGGAACCAACTGCCTCGTCAGCGGTGACCGAGTAGCGGATATTGTGCGTTCAAACACTATGATTTTTTCTATTAATGATCGCCCAAAATTACCAAACATGTCGCAACCTGGTGAACATGCAAAATCAAAACAACGAATAAGTCGTTCAATCACCGACAAAGAACTTTGCATCTCGCCGATAGTTACTTAACCGATAAAAAATTAATCGGTGATTCAGGCAGAGTCGGAAACAATTCGAACCAAGAATCTTAGTCATTAACGCAGCTTGGTGATTCATTGACGAAGTAGCATCGCATGTGAACTTGGTTAACGAATAGACAATTATTTTTGGTTCCAACATGAACGACGTCTAAGCAAAACCAAAAATTCGACGTCCAAGGATTTGAACGGGATCGGCTAAGATTGGATTTGATTTTTTATGCCTCAACAGAGCAGAGCAGTTATAACAACACATCCTTGATCACTGCTCCATGAACATCTGTCAGTCGACGTTCAATCCCGTTGTGATAATAGCTTAGTCGTTCGTGATCCAAGCCTAACAAATGAAGAATCGTGGCGTGAAAATCGTACACCGATGCAACATTGTCGACAGCTTTGTAACCAAACTCGTCAGTCGCACCATAAGTGAACCCTTTTTTGACACCAGCCCCCGCCAACCACGCAGTAAATCCCGCGGGATTATGATCTCGTCCACTTGCACCGGCCTGGAACGTCGGCATTCTGCCGAACTCCGTACACCAGACCACCAACGTATCTTTCAACAGGCCGCGCTGTTTCAAGTCGGAAAGCAGAGCAGCGGCGGGTTGATCCAGAATTGGTCCATGAATTGCATATTGTTTTTCAAGCGCTTTGTGACCATCCCAATTACTTGTACCTTCGCCGCCAGTTTGATAAGCCCCGTTGAAAACTTGCACAAATCGAACACCATTTTCGACCAGCCGCCTCGCCAAAATGCAATTTCTCGCAAATGCTGCCTTGAGCTTGTTCTCCGAATCATCCGCACCGTACATCTTCAACACATGTGCTGGTTCGCTGGAAAGGTCACTAATTGCAGGCACACTCAATTGCATTTTGGCTGCCAACTCATAACTAGCGATTCGCGCCGCCAATTCTGAATCACCAGGAAATTGCTCAAGGTGCCTTTGGTTAAGACGTTTCAGAAATTTACGGGTGGCAATATCACGATTCAAAGGAATCTGACTGGGCCTAGCTAAATTTCGAATCGGCGATGAAGCATTAAAATCCGTTCCTTGAAAAACAGCAGGAAGAAAACCAGGCCCCCAATTATTGACACTCGATTGGGGCGTGCCTCGAGGATCCGGAATCGCGACAAATGCGGGTAAGTTTTCATTTTCAGATCCCAACGCGTAAGTTGCCCAAGCGCCCATGCTGGGAAATCCGTCCAGTGTGAATCCGGTCGACATGAAATTTTCACCCGGTCCATGTGTATTCGTTTTGCCAGTCAAGGAGTGAATGAAACACATGTCGTCAGCTAAATCTCCTAAATGATCGACGAGTGTCGAGACCATTTTGCCACTCTGTCCCCGCGGCTTAAATTCCCATGGGCTTTTCTGCAAATTGCCTTGGCCGCCCTGAAAGGTAATCACCTTTTCACCTGGCATCGGCTGACCATGACGTTTTATCAATTCAGGCTTGTAGTCAAATGTATCAATTTGGCTACAAGCTCCGGCACAAAAGATGACGATTACGTTTTTCGCTGCCGGGGCAAAATGTGGCCGGCGCGCACGGTTGGGATGCT
>JAQWLH010000205.1 GCA_029247405.1 Mariniblastus sp. | reverse complement strand
GTCGTTACCTTTCGCTATGAATTTGAACTTGCTGAAATGCCGACCTCAGCCTCGGCCGTGGCAACTTGTGATAACGAATTTCGACTTTGGTTAAATGGGAAGCCGGTCGGAAAAGGGGATCAATGGAACCAGCCAGAATTCTTGGATTTGATGAAACGGATTCGAGTCGGTAGGAATGAGTTGCTCGTCCGCGCAATCAATGGATCTAATTCTCCCAATCCAGCGGCGTTTTTCTTTCAGGCAAATATTTCCCGCAGTGAAAACCTTCCTGATTTGAAAATTCAATCAGACGAAACCTGGCAGTGTGTGGTAAAAAAACTCGACCCCAATGCAATCCCCGAGGGGCTGGTTTGGAAACCCGCTGTCGAAGTGGCGGGAGCTGTGAAGACCTACGCCGCGGCGCGAGAATCAATTGAAAGCTTGGTGGCGAGGCTTGCCAGTAGGGTGTCCATTCAGCCTCGCGCTTCGCTGGTAAAATCAAACGATCTAATGCGTTCTCTGGGGCGGCCCAACCGTGAGCAGGTTGTGACCACACGCCCCGCTGAACTTTCGACTTTGCAAGCGCTCGATCTCAGCAACGGCGAGATGCTGGCGAGCTGGTTAAATCAAGGGGCTCCACGATGGGTTGCACGGCAAAAAGAAAATCAATGGTCCGATCAGGAATTGATCTCCAACCTTTTTGTGTCGGCACTTTCTCGTCAACCGACGGCAAAAGAAATTGAGTTGTTGCTGCCCTCGAAGTTGAATCAAATCGACCCAGAAGAGTGGGTGAGTGATTTGTTGTGGATGATTTTTATGTTGCCCGATTTTCAGTTTGTAAAGTGATGGAATAGGTCTGCGAGTGCGGGTCTGAAGATTTTGAGAAATGATGAGTGAGCGACGCGATCGCAAAAGTCAACAGGCCAATTTGCGTTGCCATGATTGAAGGGTTGTCAGAATGTTAGAGATTGAAAACGAAACCGGAAACTCTCGAATGAGTGAAATTCATGCTCGTCGTCAGTTCTTAAAACAGACTTCAGCTGCAGCGATGGCGGCACTGGCGACGGGGGCACCTCGTGTATTGTCTGGCGGTGTGTTGCCTGGTACCGGCACCGGCCGAAACGGAATAAAACGTATCGCTCCCACCGCAGACACCTGCATTTTGCTGTGGATGGCGGGAGGGATGGCGGCACCTGATACGTTTGATCCAAAACATTACGAGCCTTTTAAGAAAGGACTCAAGGCAGAGAAGATCATCTCCACGTTTCCGGCCATCGATACCGTCGTTGACGAAATAAAAATCACCGAGGGACTCGAGCATCTCGCCAATGTTCTTGATCGGGGAACCCTGATCCGATCGCACGTTCAAGCGGATCTTGGAAATATTCTTCATTCCCGTCATCAATACCATTGGCACACCGGTTACGTGCCGCCGCAGACCGTGGCGGCACCACACATCGGGGCTTGGATGGCGAGACTCCTCGGACCTCGCAATTCAGCGATTCCAGCCTTTATCGATGTTGGCCAGCGTCTCGAAGGGGTTGGAGAAAAAGAAGAGCTCAAAGCATTTCATACGGCAGGTTTTCTCGGCAGCGAGTTTGGTCCCTTTGTTTTGCCGTATCCGGATCAGGCCATTGCGTCGGTCCGTCCGCCTCAAGGAATGACGCCGGCTCGTTTCGAGACTCGATACAAGAAGTATCGCGAACTAGTAAATCGTACTTACGGAGATCATGCGAGCGATTATCAAAAAGAGTCGATGATGCGGTCAATGGAAAATGCATATCGATTGTTGAGTTCGCCCGAACGAAAAGCGTTTGATTTAACGCTTGAAACCAAAGATTCATTTGACCGTTACCGGAATGCAAAAGGCAAAACGACTCGGTTTGGGCAAGGCTGTTTGCTCGCCCGACGACTAACTGAAGCCGGGGCACGTTTTATCGAAGTCACTACTGAGTATGTTCCATTTGTCAGTTGGGATACTCATGAAAATGGGCACACTACTGCGGCAAAAATGAAAAGCGATATTGATCGACCGATCTCTCAGTTGATTCTTGATCTTGAGGAACGAGGCCTGCTGGAGCGGACGCTCGTTGTGGTGGCCAGCGAATTTAGCCGTGACATGATGATCGAGGGGGTTCCAGGCAGTACTGCGCGCGATCAGTCTCGCGCTAAAGCAGACGTGATGACGGAAATAAAACAATACGGACTGCATCGACATTTTACGGGCGGCAGCTCGGTTCTGATGTTCGGGGGCGGCGTGGGCAAAGGAAAGCAATATGGTAAGACCGCGGTCGAACGTCCTTGCATTGCAATTGAAAAACCACTCAGTATCACAGATTTGCACGCGACGATTTTTCAGGCCATGGGTTTAGCGCCCGATACGGCAATCGAGGTGGAGCAGCGGCCGTTTTACATCACCGAAGACGGCAAAGGCAAACCCGTCAATGAACTGTTTACCTAAGGCTGCAAAAGTCTCAGTGTTTTCGCAGGCTTTGATTGACGGCCAGGAAAAAAGGGAACCTTTTAAGCCTGGGTGTCTCCTGTTCCCGTCAGGCGACCTGCTGCGGCCAAGTTCCAGAGGTTATATTGAAATTATTCCTCTCGTCGTGATCAATCAAAAGCTCGAAGTGAACATGCAAGCTTGGATTGCAGTTTGCTGCAACTACCGAACCAACCCCCAAACTACAAATTGTCTAACATGACACAGCGAGAATTTGCAATCGAAGTCGTTGAGACGCTTCAGGCTGCCGGATATCAGGCGCTGTGGGCAGGCGGGTGTGTGCGAGATCAAATGCTCGGCTGCGACCCAAAAGACTACGATGTTGCGACCGACGCACATCCCGATATCGTCCGCAAGTTGTTTGGGAAAAATAGAACGTTGCCCATCGGTGCTTCATTTGGCGTGATAACGGTGCTCGGCCCCAAAGTAATTATCAATGTCGAAAATGACGCAAACGCTGAGGGTGGAACTCAAACAGTTCAGCATGTTATCGAGGTTGCCACATTTCGGCGCGATACGGGTTACTCGGACGGTCGCCGCCCGGAGGGAGTCGAATTCACGGACGCTCGCGAGGATGCGATTCGACGTGATTTTACAATCAATGGAATGTTTTTTGACCCAATCAAGGATGAAGTCATCGACTATGTTGGTGGTCGAGAAGATCTGGATTCGAAAGTCATTCGGGCAATCGGTAATCCTCACGAGAGGATTGAAGAAGATAAATTAAGAATGCTTCGCGGGATTCGATTTGCGTCGACTTTTGATTTCAACATTGATCCCAATACGCTGGCTGCAATTCAAAATCATGCCGGTGAAATCGGGGTCGTGAGTGGCGAGCGAATTGGAGCAGAAATGCGGAGGATGCTGGCCAACTCGAAACGGGCGTCGGCCGTGCAACTGCTACGCAAGTCAAAACTTCTCGCCGAAGTAGTACCAGAAGGGCTATCGTTGTGCCTCGATGATCAAAACTGGAATTGCATTCTCGAAAGGTTAGCTCGGCTCGACGGTGATTTTGAGTCGGCTGCGGCAAGTCTTCTCGAACCAATCATTCTGCAGCAGGGGACTGCCGGAGTCTTCCAGCGTTGGAAGCTTTCCAATAGTGAACGCAAATCAATTCAATGGATCTGCAAACACTGGCGATCACTTGATCAAGCGACTGAGTTGCCGTGGTCTCAGGTTCAGCCTTTGATTCTCCACGTGAGCGCAAAGCGGGCTTTGGCCGTCGCAGATTCTTGGAATGTTGAACCATCTCAAGGCGTTGCGTTTTGCCGCGAGTGCCTCAAATGGCCCGTGGAAAAACTGAATCCGAAGCCATTCTTGGATGGCGCAGATTTGATCTCGCTGGGAATCAAGCAGGGCCCCAAGTTTAAGCAAATCCTCGATGCCGTAAGAGCAGCGCAGCTTGATCGCAAAATCGAAACGATCGAGCAGGCTAAGCAGTTCGCACGGGCTTATTAACTTCCAATAATGGTGCTGACCGTCTACATGATGAGCGAGACGATACCTGACGCTTAAGTTGACTGAGGGGCTTGAGAAATCTGAGCTCCTGATTGTGGCGAAGCCCTGATTTCTAGGCGGGCCGCTTGATCTTCCGGGTTAAGCTTGACATGGGCTAAGTGGCAATTTACTTTGTATTGCAGAGCTAATTATTGTGGACCTGTGCGCTGAGCGGCGTCTTGTCCTGATCGCCAACAAGATGTGGTTTTCTCTTGTCCAAAATGAACATTCATCGTGCTTTGTCCGATCTCGCAGAGATTCGTGCGCAGTTGGATCGGACCGAAACTTACCGAGGTTTCCGTTCAGCCATGGTGGGGATTTCCGTTTTGGTATTGGGGATTGGATATTGGATGGAGTCAATCTGGGTGGGAGTCGGTCCTGCTCAGCAAGTTGACCAATATCTAATCGTCTGGGTATCCGTTGCGGTAATTAGTGCAATCATTGCAGGGATTGAAATGCTGATTCGGTCGCGTGTCAGTGGAAACCCAATGGTGGGTAGATTGCATTGGTCCTTGGCCAGCAACATTGCACCAAGTTTTCTAGTGGGTTTTGTGGTGACCCTGTTAATTGGGTTTCACGCACGCGAGATGTCGGTGAGTTCGTCAGGGGGTGGAATGATATGGGCCCTGCCGGGGCTGTGGTCAATGATTTATAGCCTCGGGTTACTCAATTGCCGGAGTAATTTACCAGTGCAGGTTGTCGGAGTCGCGGTCTATTTTCTTTTCGCTGGCATTTTGCTGCTTGGTTATAACTGGATGACTCGCGAGACTGCGGGATGGCAGATGTTGGTTTCGTTTGGTGTTGGTCAATCTTTTTTGGCCTTGGTTTTGTTTTGGAATTTGGAGCGAAGCGATGGCCGCGAAGAAACAATCAGCTAAATCAAATTTAAAAACGCAAAAGTCAGCCCGCGAGGCGCTGGACGATATCGATCGTGTGTTTCATGAAAAAGCTCGTTTGGGAATCATGACGACGATCATTGGTAGTCCTGACGGGATGAACTTTAATGAGCTCAAAGAGCTTTGTGATTTGACCGACGGCAATCTCAATCGCCATTTAAAAGTTCTAGTGGATACGGCGGTGCTGAGTGTCCGCAAAACGGGTCAGGGGCGAAACACCAACAGTCATTACAAATTAACGACCAAAGGTCGTGGGGCATTCGAAAAATATCTGTCAGCCTTGGAGGCGATTTTGAATGAAGCTAAAAAGTCAGCTGAGCATCGAAAACAGCCTTCATCGAAACGCGGGAACGATGGCTTGGCGCCATTGACGGGATAGGGCGGTTTGAATTGCAGTCGAGTCACGGTAGCAATCGACTCATTATCAACCATTCCAAAGAAATGCTGTTGCGGCATATGCAAATCGTGGTTCGGGGGCTGGATGCCGTCGACCACGTTTTGCGCCGCCGCAAATAGATGGCCAATCAATCGCCAACAGTTGGGTAGGAGCTATCGTCGACACAACGTTGCGTCGATTCTGTTGGGAGTCTGCCTATTAAATTTGCGGCCAGCTTTCTGGGGCACAAACGTGTTCGAAACGGTAAATGGCGAGTGATCCGGTTTCAGGCATATTTGAGCCAGACATCAACGCGGCGTCATTCCGATGGCTGACCTCAGCAATCTTCCGAGCGGGATTATGTGATGAATTTGACCTGCTTTAGGTTGGATCTGATTCCCAAGCTTCGCATGATTGTGTAATCACTAGCTCGATTCGCCGATTTTTTTTCGCGGTTCTTTTCGGTCCCTTATTTTAATAAAGCCTGGGTCGTTTGTGACGCGGTTGGCCCAATCGAATTTCGGGTGCCGATTTTCGGTTATGATCTTGTGACCTCTTAAATACTGACTGTTATGCTGACGCGTCTTTAATCAACCGGATCACAACACCGAGCCAGCAATCATGGAACTAATTCCGACGAAATTCTTGCAAAAATTCCATTTCGTGGTTTCGATCGCGATCACAATTTCAGTGTGTTTCTCTGGTTTTGTTTTGGCTGACGATTGGCCGCGGTGGATGGGCCCCGGATATGACGGGGTTTGGCGAGAGACCGGAATGATCGACCAATTTGCAAATTCTGGTCCCAAGGTTCAATGGCGAAAAAAATTGGGTGGCGGGTATGCGGGGCCGTCGGTTGCAGGCGGGCGGATTTTTGCCATGGATCGAATCGAAAACAAAGGTCAAGGCGCAACGACCGAAAATGCAATTGGAAAAGAAGGAGCGATTGCTGGCGGAGAGCGTATCACCTGCTTGGATTTAAAAACCGGTGATGAAATTTGGTCGTATCAGTACAAACGCGAGTACAAAATCGCTTATCCAACCGGTCCCCGATGCACGCCAACGGTTGATGGCAAGCTGGTTTACACATTGGGTGCAATGGGGGATTTGATTTGCTTGACCGCTGACAAAGGTCGGGTGGTTTGGGAAAAACAACTGACGGAAATTTACGATACCAAGCCGCCTTTTTGGGGATACGCCTCGCATCCGTATGTCGACGGTAAAAAATTGATCGTTCCGGTAGGGGGGCAGGGAACCGGTTTGGTGGCGTTCGACAAACAGACCGGCAAGGAAATTTGGCGATCAGTGACGACCAAGGATATCGCCTATTCTCCGGTTGTGATCTATGAGCCTCAGGACACTCGCCATGAGCGTCAATTGATTTTCTGGCACGGCCAAGGCATTACTTCGGTCAATCCGGATGACGGTGCTGAGAATTGGTTCGTCAAATTCCCTGACGAAGTCAATCCATCGGTGGTATCAATTGCGACTCCTGTGATCGCAGGCAACAAACTCTTGATCGCGGAATTTTACAAGGGTGCTTTATTGTTGGAGATGGGTTCTCAACCGCCACGCGTCCGGGAAGTCTGGCGAAATTTCACAAAGAATCCTAACCTCAAGGATGCGATGAATGCCATGATGGCAACCCCGGTGGTCATGGATGGTTTGGCTTATGGAGTTGCTTATCGAAAAAACGGTGCAGGTGTGTTGCGCTGTATTGACATTGAGTCAGGTGAAATGAGGTGGACGGACGATCGTTGGTTGGGCGGTGAAAAACCGTTAATGTTTGCCAATGGCTTTATCACGCCCAATGAAGATAAGTGTTTTATCTTTAACGATCTGGGTGAGTTGATGATCGGGAAGTTTTCGGCAGAGGGTTTTAAAGAGCTTGATCGGGCAAAATTGCTTGAACCTACCTCTATTGCTCGCGGTCGAAATGTTGTTTGGTCTCATCCCGCCTATTCCGAGGGTAAAATTGTGGTGCGCAACGATACTGAAATTATCTGTGTGGATCTCAAAAAGTAACAAAGATCTAATTCGGGAGACGAATATGTTTTGCCACGCAGATCCGTTTGTTGGGCGAAAATTTAATCGGTTCAAATCAAATGGAGCAGGGCTTTGGTGTTGAATGTTTCTTGTCCTGATTGTGGCAAACGATTTGACAATATAAGACCGGAACTGGCTGGAAAAAAAGCCAGATGTTCGTGTGGGCGCGTGATTCGGTTGGGGGGAGAAAGTTGGGGCTCGCAAATTCAAAATCCAACAGATCCCGAGCGTTTGATGTCGGTGGATCTACTCGGTGATGAACTACTCGGAGACCAGTTGCTCAGTGGTCAGGGCGAAAGCGATGCCAAGGATGCTGCGACACCGGTAAAATCCCAACCGAGGAGTAAGGAGGACGTGCCAATTGTGCCCGTCGCCAAGTCACGTTCCCAGAGTCGCGATCAACGGCTAAGGAGAAAATCTAAAAAGCCACAGGCCGTTGAGGCTTTCAGCGATTTGGATTCGATTCTCGAAGGAGTGGGAGATGCCTCTCCAATTTTGGCACGACCTCAAGTGAACCGGGAGCGTCGCCAAAATGAAGGGGCCGAAGCCGGCCCGAGGGCAACCGAAACCCCTCGGCATTCGATTCAGCGTTCCATTGTTGGGTTTGTCGCTGCATTGTTATCAGCCACCTTGGCATTTTGGTTCGGCGTGTTTGCCGTGATATCTCGATTCGAAGTGATAGACCATGTGATTCTTGGGAGGTTATCGACGACCTTGAATTCGGTGTATCGGGCGTCATTGGGTGATGCCGAAGTGCCCGCCAGAATTCAAACGATGTTTGTCAGTTTAGGGTGGGCTTTTTGGGGTGTGATGCTGCTGTTGATTCTTTTTGGCGTGGCCCAGTTTTGCAGTGCTTTGTTCAAAGTAGTTGCTGGTCGCCACCTGTTCAGTTGGTGCGATGGGCTCACAGCAAGCCTTGGTGTGGTCGCGTTGTTCCTGATGGTTTGCATGACTTTTACCCATATCTCGTTTCAACGCCATCATCACAAGTTCTTTGATGACTATGAAAAGTCAGCAGTTGCCGAGGGGGGGCATCTGGAAAACGTCACGGTAATCCGAGGCAAATTTGATCGACAGCAAGCGGAAATCAGGACAGACTTGATCTTATCGGCGGTGATCTCAGCAACGGTTTTTGGGATTTCGATGGTCAGGTTGTTCGCATCATCGGGTGAAGATTAACGCGTTCGTCCTCAACCGTTTTCTGACAAGCGAGGGGCAAAATCCGAGCAAGTCCAAACGCGATTCCCGGGAACTGCCCATCGGTATCAAGTGGTTCGCATGGCGTTAACGGCACTGGGAATTAAAATGTTCTCGCAGCACGCTACTTTCAAAATTTCCTGAATCGTTACAGATTCGTTTTCCCGGGGCGCGGATGATGCGTCCGAGTTCGCCATGGTCAAGCCATACAAGTTTGCATTGCATGCAGGTGTCGAGAACGATATTGCCCGGCCCATAGTAGGGGTGAGCATCCATGTCTTCGGAGCAGACCGGGCAAGGTTGGTGAATGTCAAGTTGCTTGGGGTCAATCGGGATTGGCTGGTCCTCAAGTCCTGTGTAGAGGCTGCGCACCTGGGTTGCCATTAAACCAAACGAGGCAGTGTCAACTACGAAGCCTCGACAGTTTCTGCAGAAACAAACTTCCGTATTGTCGAATAGGGTTCCAGACTCAAGGCCGACATCGCAGATCGGGCATTGGAACGCGGTGACTTTTCCTGACGGCTTGATGGTTTCAAACGATTCTTCTAATTCGTTTGGGAAAGAGAAAGTGTTGCAGGCGGCACAGTGAAGGTGGTCAAGGGCGTGGACGGTTTGCATTATGCCGTCACAACTTTTGCAGTTTATCATGGAAGCAGGTCAGACTTGGGATAGGCCGGTAAAACGTTATCGAAAGTCTAGTACGCGTTTGGCGTGCGTGTCGGGCAAAAACCTCAGAACCTTCACGTTCTCTGTTGCAGAAGGCGCTTGGAATTGTTTTCCGTGAAACAGGTGTCTGCCGAGGTTTCTGAATTCCGACAAAAGCGGAACGGCCAGGCCTTTTCCAGCCTAGCCTCGCCAAGATTCATTGCGTCGAGGCAATTCTGCCCAGAACTTGCCTGCATCAGGATCCCGCGGAACTTAATCATTGACGCCGTGGAAATTCTTGATGACGTCCCAGGTCTCTTGCGGAGTCTCGGTGTACTGAAAAATATCCAAGTGGCTGTCTTGGATCACGCCTTCGTCAGCCAGGAATTGGAAATCGATGATGCCATCCCAATACTCCTTGCTGTACAGAATGATGGGAATCTCCTGCATGCGTCCAGTTTGTCGAAGTGTTAGTGTCGTGAACAATTCATCAAGTGTTCCGAATCCACCGGGAAAACAAACGAGTGCTTTGGCTCGCAAGAGGAAGTGCATTTTGCGAATGGCGAAGTAGTTGAACTGGAAGCACATCCCTGGAGTGATATACGAGTTGGGGGTCTGCTCGAACGGGAGTGTAATGTTCAGAGCCATTGACTTTCCGCCAGCGTCGAATGCCCCTCGGTTTGCCGCCTCCATGATTCCGGGACCGCCTCCGGTCTTGATGATAAATTCGCCGTCTCGGAACTCTTTGTTGTAGGTCGTTACGATCTTGGCAAACTCTCGACACTCTTCGTAGTAGCGAACTTTCGATTGAAATCGCTCTGCGCGGACTGCCGCTCTTTTGGCTTCATGTGAATCAGGTTTTTCCTCGGCCAGTTGCTTGGCTTCAGCCACAACGACATCGACTTCGTTTTGTGGAAGGACTTGCGTTCCGCCAAACACAACAACGGTGGACATGATTCCCATTTCGTCAAGGAACATCTCAGGCTTTAGAAGTTCCAGTTCTAAACGAAGGGGGCGCAAGTCTTCGCCTTGAATGAAATCCTGATCTAAATACGCCAGCTTATAGCTGGGGTGTTCCATGATGTCTTTCAAGCGTTGCTCAAGTTCTTCCTTTTCGCCCACGATCTTCCTCTCAGGTATTGGTGTCTTGGTTTTCAGCAGACGTATCTTCACGGGAATGGGTAAATCAGGCAATCCCATTTAGAGCCGCCAATGGATCCAACGGCAGGACGAGGTCGTGGCCAGCGATTGTTTGCAAACGCTGCATTTCTCGGTGGTAGGAAGACTTGCGATGGATCAGGTTGAAGTCCATGCGCCTGTTCTGCCGGAGAAGAAACAGAGAATGCATGTGCCGAATTGTTAAGTCGACGATTTGGTATGCTGGGTTAGGCTGGGGGCTTGTCTGTAAGAGACGATTTCACGGGCGCGAAGTTGGGTTCAGCCATCGATGGGCAGATTCATTAATTAAAGGTATTTTGCTAATTTACCGCCCCTCGCGGCCATTGCATCCACTCGTTTTGTAATCTCTGGATCTTCGATCAGGGGTGGGGCGTGGTGTGGCTTGATTCTCGCATCAATCACGAGGCTGCCGGCGCAACCCCAATGCTTTGATTCGATCGAAGCTTCAATTCCTTCGAGGTCGCTGGCGGGGTTACTTCTCGTAAAAGCAATCCAAAGAAAGTTGTTAATTGAACCGGAAGAGAATTGACTATCGTCGACGATCAGTATCAGAGGAAACTGATTGATAGGCTCTTCCGCTGAAATTGAATTGCAAAATGAACGAATTTCATGATCGGGTTTGGACTTTGAATTAAATTTTGGACCCGCAATGGCCAAAACTCCTGGAAGGCAGATTTGCGGGTTACTGTAGCCATTGGGTAAACGCAGGTTTGCAGGGATCTCCATGGGAAGTTTGCGAACTGGGGGCCCCGCAGCGGCAATGACCACCTTCGAGCCCTCGTTGAAACCGCTCCCTGAATAGTCAAGCGTATCAATCGTCGTTCGAGTCTGGAAATGCAAATCACGTTTCCAGTTGACTCGCTCAAGCATCCGGATGAAAAACGTATCGATCTCATTAACATCGAGGTTGGGGTCGCAGGCTTCATCGATAATCCAAACGTACTTGGCAAGCGACATTTGGCCTTGGCCAAGAATCGCGTTAGCTTGAGTGAGTAACTCTTGCGGCTGCGTGGTGGGTCGATAAGGTACATAGCGTTCGCTTCCGACGGCAAGCAGCAGAGGGTGCACTCCCGAAGCGTCCACTGCATTAACTGCCTTGATGCCGGGAAGTACCGTCGGGATGACGGGGCCGGTCAATTCATGAATCAACTCTCCGAAGACGGTATCTTCTTGGGGAGGGCGACCCACCACGGTAAATGGCCAAATCGCACCTTTGCGGTGATACACCTTTTCGACGTTTAAAACTGGAAAGTCATGTTGCAAACTATAGTATCCAAGGTGGTCACCAAACGGGCCTTCGGGGAGCTGTCGGTTGGGATCAATTGTACCAACAATACAAAAGTCGGCTTGAGAGTAAATTGATGCCGCGTGGTTTTGTCGGATCATTGGAATCCGATGTCCCGCCAGCGCCCCGGCGAATGTAAGTTCGGACATGCCTTCAGGAAGCGGCATCACGGCGGCGACGGTCATGGCTGGATTGCCACCAACAAAAATATTGACTCGAAATGGTTTGCCCGCATCAATGGCGGCTCGGTGGTGAACCCCAATTCCACGATGAATCTGATAATGCAAGCCGACTTCTTTATCGGGCGAGTAACGGTTCCCCGAAAGCTGAACCCGATACATGCCCATGTTTGATTTGTTCAAACCGGGTGCTCTAACGTCCTCGGAATAGACTTGGGGAAGTGTGATAAATGCCCCGCCGTCATCGGGCCATGATTTTAATTGGGGCAGGGCAGTGAGCTTCGTTTCATTTTGTATGACTGGTCCTGAACGGACAGCTTTGGGACGCATTTGCATGGCGATAAAAGGAGCACGCCAATATTTCAGCGGCTGTTTCAACGCCTCTGATGGATCGACTTTGAGTTGAATCGCACGCTGGACATTCTCAAAGGTGTCACGAAAGATGAACCTCGCTCGTTCCAATGTCCCAAACAAGTTGGAACACATCGGAAACGTCGAACCTAACACGTTGGTGAAGAGAATCGCGGGACCGCCTGCTTGATAGACGCGACGCTGGATCTCAGCCGCTTCAAGATTGGGATCCACGGGTGAATCAATCCGAATCAAATGTTGATTGCGTTCGAGGTCGTTAACACAGTCGGTAAGGCTTCGATAACCCATGATTTATTTGATGCTAGACGGTTGATTGAGGTGGGCGTTCAGCGATCCGGTGGAATGCGACTCCGCTAAAAGTACCGACCCGCGAGCCGGCATCATAACGAGAGAGTCCGCTAATGACTCGGCGTTTTCTGAACTTGTAATTATGTTCAATTAATTGTATAAAAATGCAAATTTTACGCAGCTTTGAGGGGATGAAAGTTTTCCCCGCATTGCCGAGCAAAGGACGCCATCCAATTCGACCAAAGTCGAATTCAGCCCGCAACTCCGGTTGAATTTAAAGTTTAAATTCTATTAATATTTTGCGAAGACGGAGGGTGGGTTTATTAAGGCGAATGAGGCTGTTGCGTTTCCATTCATTAGACTTGCGGCGATAGCCAAGGAGCTCATATGAGTTTTGTTTCGGATTTTAAAGAGTTTGCGTTTAAGGGTAATTTGATTGATATGGCGGTTGGTCTTGTCATGGGGACGGCTGTGGCGGCGATGGTGAAGTCATTTATTGACCACATTGTCATGCCACTTGTCGCCTCGATTGTTAAAGTCGGAGATATGTCTGGTTGGAAGATTCCTTTAGGCACCGAGATGGATGGTCCTGATGGAACGAAAATTCAAGCCGCCATTGGGATTGGCTCGTTTGTCTCCGAGGCGATCAACTTTACCATTTTGGCATTCGTGATCTTCGTGGCATTAAAAGTTGCTTCGAGATGGATGAAAAAAGCAGAGGCGGATTCACCTCCCGCTGCCGATATCGTCTTGCTGACCGAAATACGTGATGCGTTGAAAAAGTGATCAAACAGAGTGGTTTGAGTTTCTTGACGGTTGTTTCCAAGCACGCGAAAGCGTGCTTTTTTTATTGCATTATTTACACCGATCCCGGACACTGTTCAAAGTTCAAGTCGGTGCGGCTGGCCCTTCTGGAGTTGAATGCCGGTGCACCGATGATTCACCTCTCTCGTTGAGATTACGATGACACTTAAATGTAGTTTCAGTTTCCTAATGATGGTTGTCTTGAGCTTTGGGGCGGTTGATATTCTCGTCGACTCGCAATCAGCCTCTGCTCAGGACGTTGCGCTAACCGAGCGACTTGAGCAGCTTGAAAAGAGAACTCAGCTTTTGGAGAACTTGCTGTTCTCATCGGTCAAGCTTGAGACGGCGCGGGCCCGGCGCGCGTTAGAGGATCGTCAAGCAAGTTTAAAACACAGCAAGACGTTGTTTGCGAAAGGGCTGATTAACGAATCGCTGCTTCAACAGGATCGGTACCGAGTCAGAGAAGCCGAGCTTGAATTGGAGATTGCGACCAACCCGTACAATCAACGGCAGTCGGGTTGTCAGTTAAACGTGATCAATGCCAAGCGAAAATTGAAAATCGCCGAAGATGAACTGGCTTATCAAACGCTTTTGGCGAGCAAGGGTTACGTTTCTCAAACACGAATTGGAGTGATGACACGCAGTGTTGATGAAGCCACCCAGACGCTCGAATACGCGGAAGCCAAATTGCGAGCCGCCAAACAACTCGACGAAGTCGATGCAGGTTCGATCCACAGAACGATCTCCAATCATTCTAAATCAGTTGGGAATCAGGAAGCTGATCAGCAAGAGGACGAAATGGTGTTGCCTCAACCGGCTCCTGAAATGGATATCTTTAAGGCTGAGGTTGGGACTTGGGACGTCAAAATAAAATCGTGGGCTGAACCCGGTGAGCCAGCATTATCCGAGGGGACAGAAACGAATCGAATGCTGGGTGGGTTCTGGTTGGTTTCTGATTTCCAAGGAACGATGATGGGATTGGAATTCGAGGGGCATGGGGTTTATGGGTTTGATGCCGAAAAAAAACAATATACCGGAACGTGGATGGATTCTCTGGGCCCGCAAAAAATGGACATGGTGGGAGAGTACGTAGCGGCTACAAAAACATTGACCATGGAGGGCGTTGCTCCCGGACCCGACGGAAAACCTACCCCGCATGTGATCTCGACGAAGACAAATGATGACGGGTCACGGCTCATGACTATGCTCGTGGGAGGCGTCAAACTATTTGAGATGAAATACACTCAACGGGCGAAGGATTCAAAGTAGCCGCCTTGGTGGGTGGAGGCGGGCGGCGTGGGTGAAGGGGGCAAGTCAGGAACGTGATGACCGAATTAGATTGGTCAAGGTCTAGTTTTCTTTTGGCGTCCGCCGTAGGTACATGGTTACCTCACCAGAATTGTCTTCCAGTCCGGTCCACTCATCGCGGCAGCGAACATAAAGTTGTCCCTCAGTTTTGGCGACGAATGAACCACGCGTTCCCAAGTCGAAAGGTTCGCCAAGTTCAAAACCGGTGAGAATGACACCAATTAATTTTCCTCGTCCTTGATCGTCGCCACGGGCGGTCATTTCGTTTCCGCCGGCAGTGATTTTCCAATTGCCTTTGGTGGCGGCATCATAGGAAACACCTTCTCGAACTTTTAGTTTTGTGGCTTGCCAACCGTGGTCTGCTTTGACCACTTGCTTCAAATTATTGTCGCTTGAAATGTTGGCACATTTTTTCCATTCCCAGGCACAAAGATCAACTCGGTAACCGTTCCCAAAGTTTCTGACAAACTGGTCGTACTCAAACGAAATTTTATCGGCAACTTTGCCATAGGCCGCTTCAAATGAATCTGGTTTACCCGCCATTAAATTCATGCCAAGCTTCTTAAATCGTCTCGAGTAATTTGGGTTGCTAGCCAGCAAATGACAAAGCGCCCAACGCCACGCGTAGGCTTGCCATGAATCACCCGTGATTTGGCCGGCAGCAATAATGTCAGCCATTTTTTTTGGCTTGGCGCTGGTCAAATAAGTGATGACGACCGAGTCGATGTTAACCGCCAGTTCACCCGGTTTCCAATATTGCCCCATCTCAGCCATTCCTTCGGAGTACCAGACTGGACCGGTTGAGCCAAACGTCTGGGCGCAAAAAGCATGAACGGATTCATGTTGAACGATCGAGTGATTATCGCACGAATAAACGATAGCCTTGGTGAACCCACTTTGCCGATTAGTTTTTGAGATAGTAACCCCCGCCGGCTCCATGATTTTATTAACTGCCGTTGGCTCAAACTGATCACGAGGCCAGAGATTGAAATTGCTGACCACGTAAACCTCAATGGGAGCGTTGGGACGTGCCGAATAATATCCGCTGACCAGATTGAACATGGTTTCGAGTTTGGCCAGTAGTACGTTGGCACTCCGATCTGATAGATCGGTGTAGAGAATAAAGTGATCCGATCGAAGGTCACGGGGTTTTCCCGGTGCATCGGAGAGGTCGCTGAATCTCTGTTCCAGCTTTTCATTGAACGACGTCGTTAGTTCACTCCGTTCTGCCGTCAACGCGATGTTGATTTCTCGAATGACGGTGTCTCCAGTGGAAAGTTCAACGACGACTGCGCGAGTGACTTGGTCATTGGGTCGGATGCGTTTAAGGTGGTCATCGGTCACATTGAGTACACTGTTATCTCCAATTTTGAAATTGATTCTTTCCCGTTTGGCCCACTTGCCTTTGGGGACTTGGAGCTGAAGCGTTTTTCCTGAGAGGTTGACGACCCGTCCGATCACTTCACATTTTGCGGGAATGCTGTTCTTTTCTGGCCGTTCGAGAAAGTCGACTTTGAGCTCGTCGGAGGCATCTCCCGTGATCACTTCGAACGATGCGACTTCGCCATCACATTTTCCATACAGGTTAGCGCGTCCGGTAAACTTGAGGACCATGCCTCTTTCAGCCAATGTTGCAGGAATCGAGCCGGACACTGAAATCTTGGCCGGAATGGAGACTGGCCGACCATTAATTGAGACGGCGCGTTCCGATTTGTCCTGGATTTTATGAGTTGCGATTTGGTTGTCATCGTCATGCCGAAGCGTAATTTCGCCCGGTTTGGTCGCGACGATCGTGCCTGTGACACTCTTCGTGGCGACGACTCGAACCTGTTGAGCTTGGGCCTTGATCGTGAGGGCCGTTGAAACCAAAAGCGCCCAGAAAAGGGATTGGATCAGCTTATTGAGTCGGGGGTCGTTAATTCGCATGGGCAGTTGAATGCTCGATAGATAGGGTTTGCGCTTTGGGGCACATCAGCCCAATTATAACCCGTGGTCAAATTAAATTGGATATCGTCTATCCGGCTTTCGGAGCCAAGAGAAAGAGCCGTCTCGATTGCGACGTGACTCCCCATTGTTTTGTAGGACTAAAACGGTTCAAACCAAAATTCGGGAAAGTAAGGACATGGGGCTTACCTTTGGCGTCATTTTTGGGCCTGGACAAGAAAAAATGAACCCTCAGGGCTTAATCATTGTCATGAAAATTGCGGAAGAAGCCGATGGATTTCCAGTGGTGGAAACAAATCGGATTGTGTAGACTGCTGCATTGCCGATTGAGGGTAGGAAATCGCTTGGCGAGAATCCATCACCCAATTAAACACACTTGGGGGTGTGGCGGAACTGGCAGACGCGCTAGATTTAGGATCTAGTT
>JAQWLH010000203.1 GCA_029247405.1 Mariniblastus sp. | reverse complement strand
GTTGCTGGTGATCCTCGTGTTCAAGCTGAAGATCGTTATCGAATGAGGAGATAAAGACAATGTTTTTGGAACCCCCCAGGAATTCGTAAGGAGGCTCCAGTCCGTAATTTAACGATTTTAATGTGTTGATTGGAGCGGCTGCGGAAGCAGACAAATAACTTGTTGGGCTTGTTGTGCAAAACAGGTTCGCAAAGAACAAAGAGTTGCCCCCTTGATCACCCATACTGAATGCGACTCCAGGATCTCCATTGCCATTTCCGTTATCGCCTCCGTCATCGTCATCGTTTTCAGGGCCAGGGTCCAAGCCCAAAACGCGCATGACGGCAGCCAGGCCATCTTTTCCATTGCTGTTGGCGAAATACTCATTGGATTCCCATTGGTTGGTCAGAACATCTTCCATTTTGTGGAGATCCTTTCCGGAAACCCAAAGACCATCTGATGTAGGTTCACTGATTGGTGAGGGCAAATCTCCAAAATACGAATAAGCGACTTTGTCCTTGTCAAACATTACCAAGCCATACCGCGCACAAATATCAAGAGATGCCAATCTATCATGGATTTGTCTCATGATGCTGTGCTGCACGATGTTTCCGGATTCATCTGTTTTGCCGATAAGCCACGCCTCTTGTCCGTCTTGACCAAATCCTGTGTCGACGACGAAAACGATATCCGCTGTCTTGGCAGTTGGGTCTTGTGCTTGAATTTTGTTCGATAAGGAAAGTATCACTGCGAGCATAACGACACTCTGCACCAAAATAATTCTTGTGCGCATAATTCTCACTAATTGGAAAAGTTGAATAGAAAACTGAAAAGAATTGTTGTCTTTTAAGAGTCGTTAGTTTTGCGGCTAATTCAGTGGTTGTCAAACATTTCATATCAATTGTCTACCGTTGTTCAGACCGCGACACCGGTCCGGATCAAGTCTTCAAGTCAGAGCCATCCATATTCGCGGTCAATTAGATATCTCTTGGTGTTTGTGTTCTTTTGTTTGGTGTCGTGATTTGTTGAGCTGAGGGGCGGGGCGTTTCGCGGGGAATGAGGTGTTGATACATCCATTTTTTAAGGCAGAGGTTTAGGAAATGTTGTCCCGTAAATGAATTTGGTGTCTTCAATTGTTAAACTTGGAAGTTCGGCAGCTGCGCGATTCCACAAATTGGCACGATCCAGAAGAAAGACGCTTCGATTCTTCGTTGAAACAGATTCTTGGCCTAATTAAGTTCCAGACTTTTGTTGATTGTTCAAACCTTTGGCCCAAATAATTAAGGTTTGCAAACGGATTTATGAGCTTTCCGGGACTAGAGGTTTTCACAGATTCTTCGCAAGGCTTAGCTTCGTTGGGAATTGAAGCCTAAGGATGGCTAGAACGAATGGCCTGTTCTAGTGTCGGGGAAAGCCACTCGAGGGTTCGCTTATCTCGTCTGTTTGTTGCCAACTGGAATCTGGGACGAACGCGCGGCGATTTTAGTTGCCTTCAATTTCCCTTGTTAAATCTGAGATGTAGATGGCTGTCAAAAACGATTTGTTCCCAGTCAGCACCGGTTCCTGTCCAACACAACTATGGCTTCTTGGTGTTTTCGGTTGTGAGAAAATTGGAAGTTGTGATGTTCACTTTTAGTTTGTGTCTCGAAAGCGCACATCCTTAAGAATTTACAAACATTTGGTTGGTTCGCCGCATGAAGAAAATGATTCTTAAATAATTCTTAACACCGCATTCACCTTGCCTTGATATTTGGTCCATATGATTTCTTCATCAACGACGTGATTGTCGCGTCAACCTCACAAGCGTGAGGTTTAAGAATTGTGAAAGGAATTGAAGAATGAAAAGCAGATCAAAACGTGGATTCACCCTTGTCGAACTATTAGTCGTCATTGCAATCATTGGGATCCTGATTGGCATGTTGCTGCCAGCGGTTCAAATGGTACGCGAAGCAGCAAGGCGTACTCAATGTCTTAATAACATGCGACAACTTGGCCTTTCCCTTCACAACTATGAGACGGCTCATAAGGCATTCCCGCCTAGTCGTTTGAATCCCGATGACAACACCCTACCAAGCGGTGTTTCCAATAGCGGTTTGAGCAGTGCCTTCCAAAGTTGGACGACGCTGATTCTCCCTTTTATAGAGCAAGGTAATCTAGCCGACACTTACGACTACCGGCAGCCGTGGTTTGATAACACAAACTCAAATAATTTTTCGGCGATTTCTTACCAGTTAGAACTATTCAAATGCCCTTCGTCTCCAACACGCAACGGACGAGACCCATATCACGTCATCAATGCGGCTGCTGGTGATTACGGTTCGATCAACGAAGTGAAAAAAAAGGTCTATACAAGGGTGTTGGACGTTCCTGCTCCATCATCCGCAGGGCGTATTGGACTTTTGGGGAAATTTGAAAAAAATCCAATCGCTTCGTGTACTGACGGGACCAGTAACACATTCTTTGTTGGTGAATGTGCAGGCCAACCTGATGTTTATATCGCTCGGGGCCGCATGACTTTGGACGACTTTGGAAATTACAGCGATGACAAAGTGGTCAACTTCAACGGGCAACTCGTTCCTGAAGATGGAACCGGATGGGCGGATCCCGATTCGGGATTCAGTATTAATGGCGCGAGTTCCTCCGGTCTTGATAAGTATGGACCTTACATGGTCAACAAGATCAACGTAAGCGAAGTGTTCAGTTTTCACGATCAAGGAGCAAGTTTTGCGATGGCGGATGGCTCAGTTCACTTCGTGTCTGAATCGGTAGATGCTGCTGCATTCGTAGCGATGTGCACTCGATCTGGGGGAGAGATCATTGGTGTCAACGACCTTTAAACCTACCGCGTTCGACTTGGGATACCCATTCGAATATCCCATTTGTTTCTTTTTTGTCCCACGTGCCTTATCCCATTTGGCAAATCCCAAATGGGATCTCAGTGGAAATTATAAATATTCGCACCTAACCGGATCACCATGAACACTCAACTTAAATTCACACTAATCTCAACGTTGGTTGGTTTAATGCACTGCTTTATCAGTGTATCCGAAGCTAAACCTGCCCAAACAGTGGCCACTGATATTGAATTGATTGGGAGATTGGAAATCCCTGGAACACTGAAAGATCAATCAGGCCTTCGTGAAAAATTTTACAACGCTACTCGACCAACTTCGACCTCCAATGACATGTTTGGCGGAATTTCTGCGATCACCTATTCAGGCAAGGAGGACATTTTCCTGATGCTTGCAGATCGAGGCCCGGATGATGGCGCAGTCGATTGGACCTGTCGATTCCAAAAAGTCCGCTTGAAGCTAATTCCAGGAAATTCAAAAAAAGTAAAATTCGAATTGTTAGACACTATCCTTCTCAAAGACGAAAACGGAGTCGGATTGACCGGGTTAGCGTCGGCATTTCCCAGCTTCGCTTTAAGCGAGTCAAATGCTAAAGGAATTCCGAATGTTAAAACAACCAAAAACGATCAAGCGATCACAGCTACCTTTGTACGGGCAACCACTTCTATGGCCGGTCAACGAAACCGACTCGATCCTGAGGGGATTCGAATCGCCGCCAACGGCAACATTTGGGTCTCAGATGAATACGGACCACGAATCATTGAATTTAATCCAGGAGGACAATTTATTCGCGAGTTATCGCCACCTGCCCACTTTTTGATTTCGATGCCCGGTATAAGTAAGGCTGATGAGAATCCTAAAAATTTATCTGGCCGTCAGTGCAATCGAGGCATGGAAGGTTTAGCAATGTCGTTAGACTCAAAAACAATATTCGGGTTAATGCAAAGTCCGCTTTTACAAGATTCTTATCGAGCGACCGTGACAGACAAGCCTATGGGTTTAAATTGCCGATTGCTGAAGATGTCGGTCGATGGCAGCAACAATAGCGAATTTGTCTACCAACTGGATGACGTCGCCAACAAGCTCAATGAAATCCTAAGAGTCGATGACGATTTATTCATTACGATCGAGCGTGATGGTTTGGTCGGCGTTGAAGCAAAATTTAAAAAGCTCATGCTGGTTTCGACTAAACGCGCATCGACGATTTCGGGTGAATCCAATTTGCCTGTGGAATCGTTACCCGTCGGAGTTGTTCCAGTTAAGAAAAAAGTCTTGATTGACCTGCTCGATTCTCAATGGAAACTTGCCGGCGAAAAGATGCCCGAAAAAATTGAGGGGTTGGCGTTTGGGCCCAACCTGCCCGATGGTCGTAAGACCCTCTTTGTGGCATCTGACAATGACTTCGAGACCGCCCACCCCACTGCAATTTGGGTGTTTGCGCTTCCCGATTCTTTTTTATCTCTAAATTGAATGGTGTGATTCAAGATAAGAATCAATGGTGCTCTCCCGATTGTAACCAACCTGGGATTCTTTACATTTCATGATGCTGCCAATACATAGGGCCAAGTTAAATCAACTCGGCCTTTTGGCACTTACCTGTTTTTGTTCGGCTCAAACAAGCTGACGCCAAAAATTTGAATCTTCGGTCGTTGTTTTTCGCGACGACAGTTTGGGAGAAAACCAGTTCGGCCCTCTCGAACAATCCACGGCAAGATAGTAGGATTTGGACGTGGGACCGGTGAGAGGTCTTTGAGAACCTCGAACGATTGATTTACCACGTCCCAGAACAACATCGCCATGTCAACGGAAGTGAAATTCAGTGTCTACTTTTTGCCCACTTGAACATTCACGGACTATCAGCGAACAACTTCACACCGCTGTTCGAGCCGCACAAGCCGCCGGCGTGATTATTCGCGATGGTTCTGAAAAACTCAATGTCGTTGAACAAAAAGGTGTCGGTGATCTTGTTTCTGAGGTTGACCGCGAAGCTGATCGTGTTGCCTGCGATATCCTCCGATCTGCCTCTGATTTGCCGATTTTATCAGAAGAACTAAATGCTGATCAAACAACTTCCAATGATATGTGGATTGTTGATCCACTCGACGGATCCAGCGCTTATCTGATGTCCGCTGGTCCCCATTTCCCCGCGGCATTAATTGCATTGCGAGAAAATGGATCAACTCGGCTTGGTGTTGTTTACTTTCCACTCACCAATCAATGGTTTTACGCCGAGAAAAATTGCGGAGCTTGGCACAATGGAGTGCGCTTGCATTGCGATACTGGAGACTCACTTTCCAACGTCTGGGTGGAGATGAATCAATACGGAGACGCAAACCTTGAAACCGAGTACTTCCGCAACCTCAAAGAACGCCTTCGTTCTGAAAAGGGT
>JAQWLH010000201.1 GCA_029247405.1 Mariniblastus sp. | reverse complement strand
CTATTCATTAAAAATAGCGCCTGAGTAGGAAGGGTACTCGTATTACGATCCCCGACAACGAGGTTCGGATTAGCAAAGTCGAACACCTCAAACAAATCCAACATCGAATTGCGAAAGGCTGGAACGTAGACGCTTCGCCTGACTGTTTTGAATTCGTAACTAAAATCGTATTGAGATAACTTGCGGATCGTGAGCCCGCCAGCCTCTAAATCCAATTCACCCGACACAAACAAAATCGAATCACGCAACACCTCTGCATCGATTCGACGGCGATTGGCTCGCCATAACAAGCGATTGCCCACATCAACACTGCTTGCCGAATCGTCGAATTCCGAACTTAAACCATAAACTCGCGACAACATAATTTGGCGAATCAGCTTCTTTGTAGACCAACCGTTTTCGATCAATTGATTGGCTAAATAATCAAGCAACTCTGGATGAGAAGGTTTTCGTCCGACCAATCCAAAATTATCTGTCGTTTCGACCAGCCCTTTTCCGAATAGATGCCGCCAAATTCGATTGACATAAACGCGAGCAGTGAGTGGATGCTGCGGGCTCGCGATCCAATGGGCCAGTTGAACTCGGCCACTTTCATCTGCCCTCAATTTTGGTTTGGGACTACCACTGCAACAAACCGAAATAAAACCTCGTTTGACGACGGGACCGAGATTCCGAACTGAACCACGAATGTGAATATGACCGTCGGTGGGCTCAACTTCATCCCTTACGGACATGGCGGACCCGCCGGGCAACGGCGCATTTTTCTTTAACAATCGCAGCTGCTTATTGATTTCATTAATTTCTTCTTGCAGCTTCTTTACCCCGTCCGAATCATCGGAGCGGGCGGCCACCGCTCGCTTTTCAACCTCATTTGTTTCATCGGCTAAAACTTTTTTCTTGCGGCGTGGGGATTTGCCTTTCGTCTTTGTGTTTGGGTCAACTTTTAAAAATTGAACCGCGTCCACAATGACGTGACCGTCGGTGTCAGTTGTCTCAATCGTCACAGCAGCGGCATTGTTTGCTTCAAAGCGAAAACTCCCCAACGACACGAATAGTCCGTCAATGGGCGGAACCAAAGATTGATTCACAACAACTGCAGTTTTGCCATCTTGGTGGTCAATCGTTACCGGAACATTTGAAGCACGGTTACTGCCAAAACTGAAAGCCAAACGAACTTCGTACTGACCCCCGTTTTCAAATTTCGGAGAAAAGACTGCCCTCTTTTGACCTTTGCCTTGATTCGAATCATGCAAATACCCTGCATCAACATAGGCTTGAGAGAAAGCCGATTCAGTCCATGCCCCAGTTAACTCCGCCTGAAGATTATCCAGGACAAGTCCGCTGAGGTCTTTGGATTTCACAACCTTATTTTTCGTCTTTTCAGAAAACTCAACCCCCAACTGTTTTAACTGCCCCTTAAGTACTACCAACTGCTCATTTAGCTGGCCAATTTCCTTTTTGTAGTTTTTCTGGCGGGCCACCTCTGCGTTGGTCGCAACAGATCGCTCCACAAATTTGGAAACGTTTCCATCCACCAACGATTTCGTACTGCCGAAGATTCCAGCCAAGGCATAGTAATCGGACATGGGAATTGGGTCGAACTTGTGATCGTGGCACCGAGCGCAGCCAAGAGTCATCCCTAAAAAGGACCGGCCAACGGTGTCGACTTGTTCATCAATCACTTCCATTCGCAGAAGTTCTTTATCCTGCTGCTCATAGTTCGTTGGGCCCAGCGCAAGGAACCCACTGCCGATCACTTGCTCTACATTTTGCTCATGTGAATCAAACGGCAAAAGATCACCTGCGATTTGTTCTTTGACGAACTGATCAAAAGGCTTGTCTTTGTTGTAGGAATCGATCACGTAATCCCGAAACCGCCAAGCGTCCTTAAACATCAAGCTTCGCCCACCGCCACTGGACTCCGCAAACCGAACCACATCTAACCAATGTCTTCCCCAACGCTCGCCAAAATGTCTTGATTGAAGTAATTGATCAACGATCTTGGCAAACGCAACTTGCGTCTCGTTTTGATCTATTTCAAACGCTTCAATTTGCTGGACGGTTGGGGGAAGTCCAATCAGTGCGAAATATGCCCGACGAATGAGCACTTGCCGACTTGCATCAGCGACGGGCTCAATGCCTGCCGATGCCAAACTAGCGGCAATGTATTGATCAATTGGGCCGCTCGCCGTATCAGCTCCTTTTCTGATCCAGGATTTTGCCCAAGGCACCTCGACTTCTGCTGGAGTTTTCGTGGACCGTGGTTGAAATGACCAGAATTTTTTTCCAGCTTCAATGTCAATCGACTCAATCACTGGCAAAGCCAAAGTTTGTCGAGGATCGGGTGCTCCCATTTCAATCCACTTGACCAAAGTTTCGATTTCCGAATCCTTCAATTTACCTTGGGGAGGCATCTCAAAATCTTCGTAACGGACGCTTCGAATCAACAAACTTTCATTGGGTTGTTCTAGATTGATCGCAGCCCCTGAGTCACCACCAGCTAAGATCCGCTTTCGCGACGTCAAATGAAGTCCGCCGCGAATCTTTTTTGAGTCTTGACCATGGCAAGCGAGGCAATGCTCTGCGAGCAATGGCCTCACTTTATTTTCAAAAAACTCAATCTCAGCAGCTGAGTAATCAGCTTTATTATTTGATGGTGTTTGGGCCCAAACGCTCCCTATCCCCAAACCACCCAAGGCAACCGAAGTCGCAATCATGCGAACCGCAAGATGAAGGGTATTAACCTTTTGCTTGTAAATTTTAGTCATCACGTTTAGGCCGAATTTGTACGAAACATCAGATTTAATTATAACATTGATTCGAGACTGTCATTTGAATGAGCGGCGGATAATTTAACCGAATCCTCCAACCCATGAATTCCTGCAACACGACTCTGCATGAAATATAATTTCGTCACGTTCATTGCTGCTGGCTTGACCTTACGATTATTTGCCTGTGGAGTCGGGGCACGCTCATTCGTTGCCCCCGGTTATTAGAAGCACCGTCTTTGGCAGCTCAAAATGGCTAATTCAGCCCCCTTCCTGATGCCCCAATTCGACAGACTTCTCCTTCAATTATCGACATCATCGACACTACCCCCCCACCTAACACCGCTAATCAACCTTTCGGATCCGGTCCTTAATTTGCGCATTCCCTCTCAAACAACATTGCAATCGACCGGTTCAAAAACTGATTCCCCGTTTTCAGCAACTCACGCAGCCGCCGAACTTAATTTATCAATCAAAACTTTCATAAAACCAAATTTTAATGTTCCGACGACCGTTTCATTGCGTGATAGACATCGCAGACCGGTACAAGCTCTACAATATGATGGCAGCATACCTAACCGCAAATAATTGAGCCAAGGGATTGTGATGGATTCAAAACTCAAACAATCATCGTTGTTGACGATGGTCACCATTTTGGCTGCCTTGGCAGTAACTTTGCGCCCTTCTTCTGCTTCTGAACGAGAACCAGTCGCAGAATCCAAACCAAACATCATCTTCATTCTTGCGGATGATCAAGGTTGGAACGGCACCTCCGTTCAAATGCACCCCGACATCTCAAGTTCCAAGAGTGATTTTTATCGCACTCCTAACCTAGAGAAACTTGCAGCATCGGGGCTTAGTTTTAGCCACGCTTATGCGCCTGGCCCCATGTGCTCGCCGACGAGGGCAAGTTTACAAACTGGAAAGAGTCCGGCTCAATTACGGATGACCAATGTGGGACGTTCACGACCGGCAATTCCATCACAGCGTCTCGCTCTGCCTGCCCATTCAAGCACCTTGTCAACCACCGAAATTACCATCGGCGAAACGCTCAAATCAGCCGGCTATGCAACCGCTTGGTTTGGTAAATGGCATCTTGGTGGCGAGGGACCGGGGGCACACGGGTACGATTCGCACGATGGCCCAACGGGCAATAACGACGGAAACTCAAAAGATCCTGAAAACCCCAAAGATATATTTGGGATTACGGAACGAGGTATCGCCTTTATGGAAAAAAACGTGAAAGCGAACCAACCTTTTTACCTACAGCTTTGGCATTACGCCGTGCACTCCCCCGTCCAATCTAAAAGTCAAACCACCGCTACCTACTCTCGACAAACCAAAGGAAAGACTCATAGCTCAATCCCCTTTGCCGGAATGACAACCGATCTAGATTCGGGAGTCGGGATGATTCTCGCCAAAGTTAAAGAATTGGGAATTTCCGAAAACACCTATATTGTTTACATGTCAGATCATGGTGCGGGTAGAAACCTCTCCTCCAATGCACCTTTGACTATGGGAAAAGGAACGCTCTGGGAAGGAGGAATACGTGTACCACTTATCATCGGTGGTCCTGGAGTCGCGTCCGGAAAGTTCTGTTCGACCCCGACGGTTGGCTGGGACCTATTTCCAACTTTTTGCCAACTAGCGGGAGTATCAAACCAATTACCGGCAGGAATTGAAGGGGTGAGTCTAACGCCATTATTCGAGTCCGGTGTTTTGATGGAAGAGAACAAAGCGGCCAGATCAATTCAGGAACGAGATTCGATCGCGTTTCACTTCCCACATTATGGGAATATCGGTGCAACGTCTGCCCCCCATTCAACCATCACGATAGATGGATTCAAACTGATCAAGTTCTATGAACAAAATCAAATTCAACTTTTTGATTTGAGTAAAGACATCAGCGAGACTACTGATTTGTCAAAAACCATGCCTGAAAAAGCCCGCCTGCTTGATCGCCGGCTCAAAGAATATTTGGAATCGATTGATGCGGCGATACCCAGCAACAACCCTAACTACGACCCTGCCGCTGAACCGGCAAGCGGAAGAGGCACCAGAGGATCCAACCGCAGCGGGACGGGGGGCCCCAGTGCTGCAGCACGACAGTCGAGACTGGAAGAACGCCTAAAAGAATTGGCAAGCCTCGAAAGTGCGACGAAAGCAAAGGACTTTCAAAAGCTCGGAGCACTTGTATCCAGCATGAAAAAATCAATCGCAAGTGACGCAACCTCAGCCAACCGAGAGAATCCACGTGCAGCACGGGCCAGAATTCAACGAGAGACCGAAGCCAATCAACTGGAAGTGGCCTGTCAAAATCGAGACATTGAGCAACTCAGTCAAATACTCAGGCAGATCAGAAAACGACTAGAAAGCCGCTCATCAGGTCGTCGACCGCGCGGACGGACTGGGGCGAGAGCCGGAAACAAATAGATCGTGGTTTAGAAAAAGAGGGCAAATTGAAGCCCCCAAGAGGCAATGCCCCCAGATTCATTGGCCCCCAAACGCCGTCCTATTTTTTCCGCTTCTTCTGTTTCTTCTTCTTTTTCAATCCCACCTCAGCACCTTTTTTCTTCTTCGGCTTAAACGCCTTGCGAACAGCTTTGGCGTACTCCGAATCCAACCGGGTCAACTGCACCGAACGCACATCATGAATGATGTGACTTCCATCGGTTTGCTGACAAAGCACAAACGGAAGGCAAACGGATTTAACTTCTTGAGCCTGATGATCATCGCATGCCAAAAACTTTAGCCGAACTGGTTTGTCTGGTGGCAATCTAATCGGATCGACACCGTCCCATAGAAACGGCAAATACTCACAACTAAATTCCGAGATCGCGACAAAGTCGCCAAGCTGGAGATCCTCCGGATGAAGCCGCTTTGCCACTTTTAAACTTGCATCTGCTGTTTCAGTTTTTGTCTGCATCATTTTCATTACAGCAAGACAATCAAAGGCCAGAGAGGTTCACTCTAAACCTTGAGCGAACCCCTTTAACTCGCTCTCCCACGGCAAACCGATGCCGTCACAGAGGGACTTCGATCCATGGAAATGCAGTCTTTAGGACAGATCAAATCGTATGGAAGTTTCGCCGTCGCATTCTTCCTTAGGGAATTAACAATTTGCTTGCCGCTTGGTTCAAGCCCCGAGGGCTCCGACATTCCGACCGCGATGATTGGGATCCGTCACCCATTCGCAAACCACCGGTGTGTCCTTCACTTTCGGAATCTGGGGCCTCTAGAAATGCTTTCCCAATCGTCAAGCCGCGGCTCCAACTATTTTAGTTCCACTTCTATTCGATTCGGTGATGGCAAAACTTGCT
>JAQWLH010000194.1 GCA_029247405.1 Mariniblastus sp. | reverse complement strand
TGTTTTTGTTCCTCGGTACCAAAGTCAAGAATTGGAGTAACCGGTCCAAGAAAATTATGGACCTCAAACATAACGGCAAGGTCTGGGTGAACGAATGTAAGTGCCCGAAGAAGCGGACCGAGGTCTCCGAGTTTGGCACCACTGCCTTCATACTCCGTAGGGATAGCTAATCCAAAAAAACCTCGCTCGGCTAATCCCGAGATGATGTCGGGTCGGAAAAGCATCTTTTCATTATCGTGTAAGGTGCCTTCCTTTTTTCGCTTGAGCAGAAAGTCAAGCGATTTCCCCATGACTCTGGCTACTTGGGGGGATGGCGAGAACTCACCTGCCTGAAACTCTCGAGCCTTGCCCTTGCCGAAGAGTGAAGCGATCGTCGGTGCCTCTCCAGAAAATTGATTCTCGGCGGACTGATCTGCATCGTCCAATGTCGCAAGTGCCGCCACTTCATCTGCCGATTTTCCGGCCTGTTGTAGAATGAGCGACATCGCGTCGTCTGAATTATTTTCCGCTGGGGCCTCGGTTGGAGTGGCCTGCATGTTGTCTGCTTCTTTGAGTTTCATGGTACCGTCCGACAAAGTGTTTTTCGATTCTGCCTGCTTATGTTGTAACCGATGTCGTGACGGTGCAGTAACGGGACTTCGAGCGGATTGTGAAGTTTGACGCTCACATTGTGGTGGCTGGACGGGCGTGTCGTGATTCAAAGTTCCAGATGCTTAGTTGGTCCACAAAAAAAGCCGCTCATGAGAGCGGCTTGAATCGAATTCAATTGTTCGGCAACGTCGGGGAAGCTTATTTTTTTAAGCCAAGCGAGCTGAGCAATGTTTCAGCACCAGGAGTCAAGCGACGGATCTTGGCAGCCAAAACTTCCTTTTCAGAAGAGGTTGCCTTCTTCAATCGGGCCTTGATCAAATTCATCTTTTTCTTGCGCTTACGTCGACGGCGTAGTTCGCGTTCTCTTTCGCTTCCCATGTTTCTTCCGGTTTGAGTTGTTGTTTTTTCAGGAGGTCTTGCTAACTATTTGAATTGATAGCGTAGCTGATCAATTTGAATTCTTCAACGCTATTAGTGGTCCCCGATTGCGGGATAAGCTCAAAAAGTCCCAACTGCTCAATCCTCCCACCTAATCTTAAAGAAAAAGGCCTCTCAAGAATTAGAGAGGCCGTAAATAACCTTGGGTTTGAGGTTGGTAAATGAGGCCCAATCAGGTGGACTTGCCGTTGCAGGCGGTGGGGCGACTGTCACCCGCTTGGCTGGCGATTTGAGTATGGTTTAATCCAGCGAGAGCGGGGCCAGCTTTTCTAAACTTCGGCTAGACCGGTAGAACGAGCTGGTTCCACAATCGCTTGGTGAGTCCCATCAGTTGCAGGCGTTGGTTGCACAGCCGGAAACGCAGCTTTGCATTCCAGTGTTCCCATACTCAGGTCCAATCGCCCCGCTGAAGAATGAGTTGCGGCATCCGCATTTAGATGCAATTGCACTAAATCGCATCTTGTCACGAAGCCCCCCGAGCTTGCAAGCGTCATCGCACGGGTCGTCGTCGCAACCGCAACCACTACCGAAAAGTGAGCATCCGCGGACTCGATTGCCGAGTAAACCACCACTCCCAAAAAGTCCACCACCGCAATCGTTGCCACAGCCGTTATCGCAATCATTACAGTTTTCGGTTTGAGGATGGCAGTCGCCGCAGCGTTTAGAAAAATGGCTCAACAGTCCGCCACCGCATTCGTTGTTACATTCATCGTTGCAGCCACCCTTGTAACCAAAGCAGCTTTGCTTACCGCATCCGGTCTCAGCAAACATCCCGTTAAATTTGCCTTTGAAGCCACTAAACATTGAGCAGCCTCGTCGGCCGCAATTGTCAGTTTCGTCGCAGCCTGAACATGCGTTGCTTTGAACTGCTTCGCCGCAGTGGTTGCTTGCACATCCGCGATCTCGGTGGAGGAGTCCACAACCTCGGTCACGGTTGAACAGTGGGCCCCCAGAGAAGCCGCATGATTCTGTACAGTAGCCTGCCCAAAGAGCTGCCGCTTGAGATTGCGAAATACCACGTCCACATTGGTCGCCGACGTAGTTGTTATTGCAGCTGTTACAGTCTTGGGCAAAAGCACTACAGCACATGGTTAGCGCCGCGATAGCGATCGTAAATTTGATTGTTTTCAAAAACATTGTGGTGAACTCCTGATTCAGCCTATTCGTAATTGTCTCGCCGAGATCGAGTAGATTGGGTCTCGATTCGTCTGGGGGGTGCGGGAATAGCTGTGTTAGATTGACTTGAGATTAAGAGTGTGTGCGTAACACGTCTTTCTGAAGTCATCGAGTTCCGCTGCGCACCTTCAGCAGAAAAAGAACTGAATTTCGCCGCAGATGCCGACGCCGACTTTGCGTTTTTCGGGACAAGTGGTCATGTCCGCTCAGGGTGTAAATTAGCTTCAAAACAGATTGGACTGTTTTGCATCCCGTAGCGGTCATTTCGAATACGCTTTCGTGAGACTTGCTCTAACAGGGACAGATTGAAATTGAGA
Source organism: Mariniblastus sp. (assembly GCA_029247405.1). Classification (GTDB taxonomy): domain Bacteria; phylum Planctomycetota; class Planctomycetia; order Pirellulales; family Pirellulaceae; genus Mariniblastus. The sequence goes on along the minus strand of JAQWLH010000194.1, from coordinate 7,669 downwards.
GTTCAGAGGCGTTGGAAATTTCGTATCAATCGTCCCAATTGGATGTGATTTACAAATCGCTTCAGCAGATTTGCGAAAGTTTAACTAGTCCAACCCGCAGAGGCTTTTTTAACCGGTGAAGTCAATGTTTGAGTAGATAGGGTCAGGTCGACCGTTACGATCATGTCAACTCATTACAGTTTGGTAATCTTTAACCCTGTCAGTTGTCGATCAACGATGGGGAGCAATCGTGTTTGTTCTTGGTTTTGAAAAGTTGCACTTGAATGAAATGCGTCCAATGTTTGACGATGGATTGCAGTTCGAAATAAGTCTAACAAGTGAGTATTCTGTGAACGAACTTTCTCAAGCCGTTGTGCTTGTTGCGGACACCGACCCAGAATCATTGTCCTCGATTTCGTCGCTGCTCGTTGGGGTGGGTCACCGCGTGGTCGCCGCCAACTCATTTCAGTCGGCGTTGAAACTTGCAAAATCTGAGCCACTCGATCTGCTAATTACCGATACCCGATTGGGGAATTCCAATGGTGGCCAACTCGTTGATGAATTTTGTCAAGTGAACGGCCAGTTCGACGTGGCAGTTTTGTATTTATCTGCCTCGCAAGTCTCAGGTGTGATTTGGCGTGGTCATGACTTCGGTGGTGTGTATCACCTCAAGAAACCAGTTTCAGCCCAAGTGCTCGTCGAGTTAGTTGAGATGGTGCTTTGGACGCCGCACCTGAGGCGAAATAAGAGTAAGCAAAACTCACCTAAAATCCCCCATTTCATCTTTGATAAATGTCTCAATCCGAGTCCTTTACTAGGTGATTTTCCAATTCCCCAAATGCCTGTGATTTTTTAAAAAAAAAATTCTCGCAGAGACTCGTTTGTGCTTTTGGGATCAACCGGGTTGGAAACAGGTAAGCACTGGCTTGCATCGCTAAATCAAGTGAATGGGCACGGTTCGCTTCGATTGCCTTTTATTGTTTTGTAAAATGGAAGGGGCCGCAACCTGCATTGAGGTACGTCATTTCGCAATCAGAAATCGAGTGCGGTGTGTTTTGGGAACTCATTTTAAAGCTGGCGAGTGGCCTCGAAGCCTGGATACGGGCAAGAATCTTGAGCTTGGTAATTAAAGAATTGCTATCTCTGGATTTACTAAATGCTGCAGCCAATTGAAGATTGGCGACAATTTCGTGCACAGTGGATCAATGGCATTTTCGTCACGCGGAAACGGATGTAGAATACGATCTCGCGGGCCAGTAGCTCAGTTGGTTAGAGCAGGGGACTCATAATCCCTTTGTCGCGGGTTCGAGTCCTGCCTGGCCTACTCTTTCTTCGATGTTTTCATATCACAGTCTGGATCTCATTGAGTTGGTAGTCACCTTTGCCCAGTAAAAACAAAGCCGCAAGGGATGATAAGTTCCATCGTGCTTACCACGCCCCAAAATGCTTTCAATAATTGGGTGCGTTTTAAATCTGGGAGGCAATCTAACCGGTGAGCCTGATTCAATTCAAAGACCTTCCTGCGAGCTACCGATGGTCTCAGTCAACCATGCTCGCTAGTGTTGCAACTTTGTTCTTCGCTCGGCATTTGCCGTTCCAGCTTTTTCCCAATGGAGTTCAAATTGCCATTTGGGTTGCCGTATCCGGGATTGCCAGTCTTGCCGTATTGACCGCTTGCTACGTTGTCATTCGATACCCCTACATCAGTTTGGTCCCAACTTCTGATCAAGATGTATTCTCAAAGCAATTTGTTTCCCCGCGGTTGCTCTACGTTGCCAAATTTGTCTTTGTGCTCGGGATTCTCGGTTTTGCAGTTTTGATGGCGGGAAAGCTGTTTGACAGTAATGGCTTTCAGATCAAGCAAGCGGCATTGCTGCTTTATTTTTGTGTTCTCTTTCTCTTTACTTTGTTCCTTTGCTTTTGGTATCAGCCGTTGAGACACCCTACCGTGGCTACCTTTATTCGGGCAACTCTTGGAATCGGACTGGTTTTAGCTCCCGTTATCTTGCCAATATTAATGATCGGTTCGATTCGATGTCGGCGTCTGCTTGATGCAGAAGAACGGCTCAAGCGGAGTAGTGGCTCTGAACGAGAGATGTTCAACTAGCCTTGTCTCACGAGTCTACGGAGAATCGAGTGTCGCAATGGCGTTGGGTGATCGTAGTTATGCTGAGGCGACTTCAGGAGGAGGTTGGATTGATCAGCCTCTCGCCGCAGCCAAGCAAAACTATCGGATTCCAAACTGTTCGGCTTGCTTGTATTTTTCGTCTACGCCGATCAGTTGGTTAAACTCCGGAAAAGAAATCAGCCGTTCTTCTTCACCAATCGTCGTCTGATCCGCCAGTAATTTTTGGTACATCGTTTGAATCGCTTTGGCCGCAGCGTACAAACCGGATAGTGGATAAAGGATCAGTTGAAAACCAAGTTCAGCGAGTTCTTCCTTTTGCAAAACCGGTGTTTTGCCCCCTTCGATCATGTTAGCGACGTTGGGGCCTGGGGAACGCTGACCAACTTCGCGCAGTGCCTCCCGGGAATCAGGTGCCTCGATGAAACTTGCGTTCGCGCCAACATCGCGGGCTGCAGAGACCCGGGCAACTGCTTCGTCCATCCCTTTGACAGCCAGCGCATCGGTCCGGGCAACAATAAAGAAATCGCTGTCTCCTCGGGCGTCGACAGCAGCTCGGATCTTGTGAATGTAGTCATCGCGATCAATGACTTGTTTTCCCCGCATGTGTCCACAGCGTTTTGGCCATAGCTGGTCTTCAAGAAAGCAACCGGCGGCTCCGGCGCTGATCAATTGCTTGACCGTCCGATAAACGTTTAGCGGATTTCCGTAACCTGTATCGGCATCGACGATAATCGGAATGTCAACACTGGTACAAATTTGGCGGGCGCGATCCACAATTTCTGTTTGTGTGAGCAGCCCCATGTCGGGCTCACCAATCGACGTTGCGGCAACTGAGTAACCTGAGATAAAGGCCATCGAAAAACCAGCCTGCTGAGCAATCCGGGCCGACAACGTGTCAAAAATCCCCGGGAACGCAAGCGATCCGTGCTCGTTCAAAATTTTATCGATGGAAGTCGTCACCGTTCGTCCTTTGCAAATTATTTTGATCGGAAATCATTGTTAATTTTCCGTGCACGAGTCATTCATTTGGAATGACTGTGGGTTCGGCTCGTTTTGTTCGTCCTTTTTGCAGACGCCATTCGAGCCTCCAGTCGCTTAATGTAAAATTAAATCAAGTCTGATTTTTTTTAACACATCAAGCACTGATGGTCGCATGTTAACGAACATTTGCCGGTATGCCAATCAAAGGTAATCAGCGTCTATCTGATTAACGGCCTCTTGCGTTACTGCAGAATGAAACGGACACAACCCTTCAATGGTGAAGTTCTGCCGGGTTCTTTAATATGTTGCTGCATGGAGTTTGGCTCATAGAATCCAAAGCAGCGTTCGGCTTGTCGCCGATTTTTCGGCGGGTGAAATAAGCGATTATTGTTCGTGAATCTTTTCCAATGGTTTAAAGAGCTTGTGCTTGGCAAGCCAGGGAGGGGGTGCTTGTTCGGTACCGATATTTATGCGGTGTCAGGCAAGGATTGGGTTTGCGGGGAAAATGCCAATTGTTAACGCTTCGGAGTTAACGGCGAGGAGCCGTCAATAAGTGGAGCAGGCGAGAGAGCCGTTTTTATTTTTGGTTCTCCAGATCTTTTTCTGCCTCAAGCTTGATATTCTTCAAAGACTCATCATCTGGTTTAAGCTTCAGGCCTTGGTCGGCAAAGCGAAGGGCTTGTTTCGGACGCCCGTTGTTCAAGTGGGCTTGAGCAGTTTTTCTGACTAACCATGTTTTGCTTGGCGTGGACTCGACATCAAATTCCATCAGACGAAGACCTGCGTCCACCCGTCCATCTTTGATCAGTTGTGCGGCAACAGTCGAGTTTGCTCCTCCCCAGCCTGCTTGCTTTCCTTTGGATTTGAACCATTTGATTGCTTCTTCAACACCTTGGGTTTTTGCGATTTGGTACATTCGCTGCTGCTGGGTTTGCCGAGCTTTGCCAGGCATCCGGTAGGGTTGCTCGGTGACCACATGGATCAATTCAGTACTTAAACGTATGACAGCATTCCAAACTTCGGTTGAGGCGATCGGGTCACCTTGATTACACAAGACGATGACAAAGGCGTCGTCATCGACTAGGCGATTTTCCATTGCCCTGAATCCATTGATGGCCCCTCCGTGGTTGATGACTCTGGTGCGTCGCTTCGTCACCGGGTGGGTGCGGGTGTAAATTTGCCAGCCATATCCATATTTGCTTTGAGGCCTGCCACCTGCGGCTTTGACCTCTGGGACGTCACGGTTGGGCGTGAACATCAAATCACGATATTTTTGCTGCAGTAATTGATCGGTATACAAAGCTCGATCCCAGAGAAACATGTCTTCTACCGTCGAGTATAGCGCTCCGGAAGCGCCTGGCGACGAACCCATATTAATGAAAGCAGCATTCTCAAGACCAAATGGTCCGTAGGTGTATCCGCTGGCTCGTTTTTCGATGACGGTTTGGTTTCTGTCAAACCCACTGTTTTTCATTCCCAGAGGGTCGAAGATTCGCTCCTGCAGGTTTTGTTCAAAACTTTTTCGCGTTACCTTTTCGATGATTCTTCCAAGGATGCAATATCCCGCATTGCAGTAACTGTAAATCGTTCCCGGTTCATGAGCGAGTTCACCACTACAATGGAGCTTGATGAATTCATCTCCGGAAAAGGATAAACGTGAAATAGTTCCTCGATAATCAAAGCTTGAGGTGAAATCTTTGATACCCGATTGATGTGACATCAAGTGATGCAATGTGATTCGCTCACCGGTATCTTTGCGATAGTAAGGCAAGTGGTCGACGATCGTGTCGTCTAGCTCAAGCTTGCCTTCCTGAACTAATTGCATCACGAGCATACTACAGAATTGTTTGCTGACTGAAGCAATTCGGAATCGGGTGTCGAGCGTGTTAGGGATTTTCCATTCATGGTTTGCCATTCCGAAAGCTTGTTTGAAGATGACCTTCCCTTGGTCAGCAACAAGGACAGCACCTGAGAATAATCCCGTCTCTGCAGTGGCTGCACAAAGCTCTTGCAATGCTTTCTCTTTGACAGGGGCGGCATTCTGATACCCTTTAGGAAGCGAGCGTGGCTTTTCTTGCGCGATAATTGAATGGCATGCCATCACCCCACAAAACAAGAGACTGATTTGCCATGTCTTTATGTTCATGATTACTTTCTGCAAAAGATTTATCGATCCTTCGGTTCCATGGTGGGAAGCGCTAGTCCGAGTTCATCACTGTTGGGGGCGAACCCGTCTCCATCAACGTCCACAAAGATCGGATTGCTGACGGCGATTGGCGGGCGCCTGCCGTAACGCGTGCCCATAACCTTTTCCATCGTCATGCCTTCACCGATGGTCGCCACGATTAAGTGCGCGTCTCGTTTGATTGAGAGTTTAATTGTGGAATCAAATTTTTGCACAGCGTTGATTTTTCCAAACAGTTCGGGCGACTTCCTTCGCGTGTAGTTGTGCTCGACGCTTGGTCGGCCGTTAATGAACAGTTGCACTCGGTTGACGTCGAGCCAGTTTGGACATTGAACCGTGATTTTAAGATTCACCTTTCCATTGGGAGCCGATAACGAGTCCCCGGGGATCGCGAGGATTTTGCTTGATTCAGCATGCCCCGTTACTGAGAGAAAGGGGCCCGTCGACATGACGATGTGTCCTGATTTTGCTTGGCGTACCATTTCATCGCTGGTGATTTTGGCAGGATCGTCGGTACCGCAAGCAAACCAGTTTCTTCGCCATCCGCTACCATGATGGTTGTAATGTGAGTCGGTGTTGATGACGCCGGGGATACGATAACCTTGGTTTAGCAGTTGAAGCCATTGGAACATCGAAATCCGCATACGTCGGGTACTCGGAGGGTTGTTGGGAATATCTTTAAAGATTGTTTCTAAGGGATGCACTTCGACAACATCGGCCCATTTGAGCATCCCTTTAACGCCTTGATCCGGTACTCCATCGACATCCAAATCGCCGTAAATCTGGTGCAGGTTTGGGTGATTCATTTGCACCAGTTTTTCAGCTTGGTTATCCCACAGGGCGAGCCTTTCGATCTGCAGCAGTGGATTGAACGAAATTCTTGGTCCTCCGCCATTCTGGGTGTGAGGACGCCAAAGGAGGGGGAATGCATTTTGGTGATTTACTGGTGTCGGTGTGCCGGTTACTTCGATTCCAGTACAGGTTGCTAGTAAATGCGAAAGATTCATCTGCTTCAGGTAGGGCGCGTAACTGTCAACTCGGTTGTGTTCGGTGCAAGGCGCAAACTCAATGTTTTCGCATAAAAGGTTTTCGACGCGGCCGTAAGGGTCGGATGTATTGTCGCCCGAAGGGCTGCTATGACTGTGTAAGTCGGTGCTTACCCATCCTGCGGTGTTGACCACACGGTCGAGTTGCACCTTAAGTTGCTGCATCTCTCCCGAAATGATTTTGATCTCTTTTCGTACACTGTTGTATTCTGGTCCACGGCTGAAATAGACTTCATATTTGCCAGGTTTAAGCGGGCAATAAATTTTACCGTGGACCGCGTATACGAGGTTCTCGACAAATGTTCTGGTGCTACTGAGGCCAAAATTAGGATGCTCTCCAGCGGCTTCATAAATCGTCGCTTTGACAGGTATCAGGGCGCCCTTCTCATCTCTGACCTCAGCTGCAAAGCCACTTGCGTTAGTTAACGGTAGATTGACCGTCAAGTTGTCCTTACTCGATGTAAACGGAACGTCCTGACTTTCGTATCCTAACGCAGTTGCTTTCGCGATATATTTGCCGGGGCTGAGCCGCGCATGAGCGAGCCCGTGATCGTCTGTTTGTAAAATAAACGGTTCTTGTTTCTCTCCTTTGTCGTTATCGATTGACCAAACATTGATTTTGGCACGAAAGACAGCGGCAACTGTTTGCTCAGGAAGAAATTCTGGCCTGAGTACAAATTTGTGCATGGTAGGTGATTGACCTGAGGGGGCCGCGATTGCAAGAAGGTCGCCTGGGCTAGTCGCCGGATAGAGCCTTACGGTCCATTTCAGTTCGCCCTCGCTTCGCTGGATATGGTCGTCAATGTACTGTAGACGGCTGGGACGTCCTTTTTTCCAGCTGGGTGGTTTCTGTGAAAGCGGGATTTGAAATCCAATTGTCTGTCGAAAAAATGAATCTTCGCAATAAGCAATGTTGCCAGACTGTTCAAATTTGAACCATCCATCCGCGCGAACGCCATCGAAGGCTTTGATGCTAGCCGCAGCATCTCCTTCAATCTTCACAGATGATTGAACAAAAGACTCTCCGTCTTTTATGCGGTACTCAATAGTAGCGACGGTGCCATCCTTGGCGACCGTTTTAGAGGACCGACATCGCCAGAATACCGTATCGCCGTCGCGCCCCGTTTTTACCTGAGAAGGGTCATGGAAGAGGTATCTTCCGGAGGTCGGTGTGTAAGCGCTTAGTTGATCGTTGGATGGTTCATTGAGTGTGAGATCTAATATGGATCCACCAATTCGCCGGATGGTCATGTTAGCGTGGCGAGTGGGCAACGGCGCCGCGATCGTAAGTGATAGATGCTCGTTCTGCAGCAGATAATCACCATAAATCCAATCCACTTCTTTACCGTC
>JAQWLH010000184.1 GCA_029247405.1 Mariniblastus sp. | reverse complement strand
AAAACATTTATTTTTCAACAAATTTCATTTTGATTCATTGAAGGAAGCCAATGATTTCATGACCGCAGCTGGAAGTGCTAAAAATCCGGAAGTCCAGAAACTCCCGGCTTCGGTTCGCACCAAAGCTGAATTAAAAGCGGCCGCCAAAGATGTTGAAAGCTGGTGGAAGCACCTTGGAGCAAAGTCCAGAGAATTCTGGGTGATTGCTGCAACCCACATGCTTGAAAACGAGTCGTTTACGTTCGAGGAGTTGGAGACGGATGAAATCTCCCAAGGCAGCTTGAAGTCTCGGCATCGAAATTCATATCGTGCGATTAAGCATGAAAAGGCCAAAGAACCGCTCGATCAGGAATGGTCTTGGGAGATTGGTAAAAACATTTACGTGATTGCGCAGCCTATACGCGATCGCATTCTTGAGTTGGCGGCAGGAGGGACAGGCTTTAATGAGTGAATCGGAAACAGAATTTCCACTTCCACCCTGGCTTTTCGATACGGTTTCAGCCCGCAAGTTTGGTAGATGGCTAGACCAAAAGGCGCGAACCCACGTTCGTCGTGACCGTCGGCGAGGTAATCAAATAGCAACGGTTGTTTTGTACAAACAAGCGATTTATGACGCAGTGCTTCGTTGCGAAGGTGTCGATGCGATAACACATGCAGAGATGGATTGGCAGTTGATTGGAACGTATGACTCGGCACAGTCTAAAAGCTCAGGGCGTAGTTACAAGCGTCGTTTTAACGGTTTGCCAACTCTGGACCATTGTGATGATGGACTGGGTGCACCCAATTTCCAGATTTGTCGCTGGGACACCAATGATTGCAAGGGCGACTTAGAAATGGACGAATTCTTGTCCCTTTGTATTCAGGTTTTGTCCGCTCAGGGATACAAAGTAAGCCCGGCGGCTGATTAGTTTTGCTAAATAGTCCCTTCAAGAAATGGCCGTCGAGAGGCAGCTTTTTATTGTTTGATCTCTTTCAGTTTTACCCATTGCTCTGGGGCTCACTGGTAGTTCCAGAAATGCCAGCCATTGTTGCTTAGGCCAGTGAACTCCTTGCCGAGCGTTGAGGGAGCTGTAAAGGTATCCCTGATAATAAATCCACCCATTTTTGCGCACGCGCGCGAAACAAGTCTTTCCCTTGTAAGTTCGGCGAATTTTGAATGTTTGGCTAACGCAGGAACCGAGTGACGTTTCAGAAGTTGACCGCATGGCAATGTTCTGTTTTGATTTTTTGCGGGTTACTTTTTTCTTTTTCCCATCAAGGCTTCAAGTTCTTCTTTCTGTTGTCGTTTAATTTATCGTTCCAACCGTGTTTTCAAGTTGATCGCTTTGGAAAAAAAATGTCAGCAGCTTGGTTTGTCTCGAGTGTTTTTCGTGGGCAGATTGATCACACTCTTTTAAAACCCGAGCAACTTTCCAATCGCAGCGAACACAGGGCCATATACTTTTTCGAACGGTGACTTCCAATTGGCCGGGCAAGCATTACGCCTCAAAATCATTCCACTGCCCGAAAAACAATCGTCAAACAGTGACGCCTTACCTCGCAAATACGCCACAAAGGTCTCGGTCCGCTTTACGCTATACAGCAAACGACTGTCAAAACCGACAATAATTCTTTGCTCTACACTTTGAACCGGACCTTCTAATTGATATCCCTCAATGCCCCGTGGTGCGGCAACAAAAATGCTTCCCGCCCCTCGAAACAAGAGATAGCGAAACTGTCCCGTCAACCACGAATGAAGGGAACCGAACCTCCATTTTGCGACAACAGAAACGTCACCCTTAATTGCAACAATATGAGCAACGTGGATTACCATTTCGCTGTCCTCACAGAGCACAATTTCCGATATTTCCATTTCTGAATCCGAAGCACTTAACGCGAGGCTTAATTTTTTGTCACATCCATTCTTGATCCGAGTGCACAGCGTTAAACCAGAGAGCACAGAAACCCCAATCGCTCTCCAGCTCCAAAAAATTGCAGTTTGTTTTGGACATTTGTCGTGTTGTGTCAGTATTTCGCTTTGACAACAAATCGCATCCCCGGGTGACAATTCGATATTGATTGAAGTTCGGGGAAATGTGCAACTGAGATCCGCTGCAGATCCATCGCGGAGCAATATCGGTTTTTGTACAGTCGCCATCCGTGCAACAATGTAATAGAGAACGGCCGCCCAGATAATCGGCGCGAAGACTAGAGCAACAACGGCAGTCAGCAACCATGGCTTAAACCTTTGCCAGGATCGAGTCATTTCTTGAAGAAGACCAACTTCGCCAAGCAGTGCTCCAAGCTGATGACTCAAGGTCGATTCCCTCTGACGCAGATCTTCAATATCCTGATTCGTCGCTCCAATCCTGGTTTTGCTGGACTTGATTTTGTTTGCTGCCTCATCTTCCCTTTTTGACAGTTCGTGATCATCTCCTAATAAGGCGGAACCCATCCTCAATCCCTGGAGGGCGTTTTTCTTGGCCTCAATCTTGGCTTGATGCGAGTATCTGGCAGGAATGTTCCAGAACCAAGGCCAACTGTTTTCAAGCGCCGTGATATCTTTAGTCAGCTTGCTTTTCTCAAGTTCAAAGTTTCGTTTCGCTTGAGCTTTGCGTCTGCCAACTTCGGCTGCAATTGATTCTCGAATTCCCGTTAAATTTCCCAAGTTGATGTTGAGCGATGCTTGCTCAACCTCGTTTTGATGTTCAGTCAACTTGCGTTTTTCGGTGGTTTCGGAAAGGGCGGCTTCTAGGCGAACTTGTTCTATTTCGCGACGCGAGATGTCTTCCATCGAGCTTTTCAACTTCGGCCACAGTACCGTGATCGCAAAGAAAACAATAAAGATGGAAAGCAAAGCCACCAAAAGCTTCGCTCCTTTTTCTATCAGCCAGCGAATCAATTTGATCGCCACTATCATTTCGAGTGCATCCTTGTTGAGTGCTAATACTTACTGCGAGTGAATTAAAAATGAGACGATCGGTCGAACTAACATCATAACAAACAGTGTTCCGATCCCCACTGAAATCTGTTGTCGATTTTTACCATTGCGTTTCTATATTGGGTTGCTGGATAGGTTGGAGCCAGTTGGATTGGCTGCATTGGGCCATGGAGACGAAGGGGCCATCCTGTTCGGCAGATGGGGTGGGAATCGACCGAGCCGGATTGAGTAGGGTTGGTCGGTGTTGATGGCGGTTCTGGCCAAATCACCCCATTCTTAATGCCATCCGATACTGTCGTTGAAATTCTTGAATCCAAAATCTTGATAAGCTTGGGGTGTGTTCCGCAGATTCTGAAATGACATCTTGATGGATTCTAAATAAGGCGATGAACCACAAGGGTTCTCGTGACTGGCAGAAAAACAAGATCGGCAAGTGTAACTAATTCAGAACCACATTGCATCTGAAAGCCCAAGTGAGCTGGTCGACGAGATGTCCCCCTTGAAAACACCAAATCGCGTAAAGATTAAAATGCACCCATCACTCAAAGGGCTTGAGTCAACTGCTGTCGTACTTATTAGTCTTCGATAGCTTTACGCCAACACCAGCAAGTTGCTTTCTAGGTTAGTGGAACGCGAGCAAAGGTGTTTTTGGCCGAGGTGCGGGTATTCATTTAACGATGAATATAACCTGCTGGATCACCTTTGAAGTCTCAACTTGATTCAGCAAGTGACTCGCGCGGCGATTTAAAATCAAAACAGCCGAATTCGTCAGTTTATCGCTCGCGAGAGTAGGTGTGAATAACTTTGTTGTCAGAGTCGACAAGAATGACCGTGGGAGTCTCGGTATCGAACGATTGATCATTAATTTGAATGGTCCCCTCACGGCAGATAAATGGAAATCCTTGGACAACGCACTCCGCTTGACCTTGGGCGTAAGAGTAGGAGAAATATTCAATTTTCCCTACCGACCTAAGTCGACATTGACGGGGTGCTTCGCCAGCAATTGGAACATGCTCTGAAGTTTGTCCAAGAGGTGTTCGCCCGAGCAAGGCAATTCTCACTTGCCCGACATGACATAAAACCGCGTTGTCAGCGCCCTCAAGGACGATGAGTATTTCTTCCGGATTTAAACGAGTCGAGTAAGACGTTTTTTCGACATTAATAAAATGCAACGCCTTGAGGTGAAGCGTCAGTGGCTCGTAAATCCCGATCACAACGGCAATGAGCGTAAACAACACCAGCAACGTCCGCAAACTGAAACGAAACCAACGGGATTGAGGTTGGGCGGTTTGAATTTCTGAAGAAGACATGACGATTCAATTGAATTTGGGTTTCAATCACCGAAAACACTTGGAGAACCAAAACTTCAGTTTACCGTTGAATGTCTAGCAACTGTGTTCAGGATTCTACAACCGGCGAACTCTAAAACATATTGACCGCAACTTGTTTCTGTTAATTCCTCGCGAAAGAGTCACTCGAAACCACTAATCGAATGAGGTCGCGCAAACCCCCGTTGGACTCCCGCAGCTCGGCTAGGATCTTATCCGTGACCGGACGATCACCGATCTCCAACTCGCGGCCAAGGGCATAGGTCATCAGCTTCTCGGTGAGGCTGCGGGTGAACGTCTCATGCCGCTTGATCAATAGAGTGCGGAGTTGACGGACGTCGTCGAACTTCTCACCGCTAGGCAAGTGACCCGACGCATCGACGGGCAAGCCTCTTCCGTATTGGGTCCGCCATGCGCCAATCGCGTCAAAATTCTCCAGGGCGAACCCGAGCGGATCGATCTTGCGGTGACACTCAGCGCAGCTGGCGATACTGCGGTGCTTAACCAGCTCTTCTCGCACCGTTAGGGCTCCACGAATGTCCGGCTCGACCTCAGGCACGTCAGCCGGCGGAGGTGGCGGAGTATAACCCAGCAGCTTTTCCAATCCATAAATACCCCGAACCACCGGTGAGGTATCGACTCCGTTGGCCGAGGCCGTCAGGAAGCTACCGTGGGTCATTAGCCCACCGCGCACCGTGCCCTGAGTGGAAACCTGCCGCAACTCGTTGCCCTCAATCGCCGGCAAGCCGTAATGTGCAGCCAATTCACGATTCACGAAGGTGTAATCGGCGTCAAGAAACCGTTGGGGTGGCCGGTTCTCATCGAGAATGTGACGAAAGAACATCTCTGTCTCCTTCGCCATCGCCGACTCAAGGTTGTCACGATAGTACACTCGAAAATCTTCGGACACCGGCATCTCGCCAATGTTGTCCCAGTCCAGCCAACGCCGCACAAACTGGCTGACAAAACGCTCACTGCGTGGAGCTTTGAGCATGCGATCGACCTCTGCGGCGAGTACGTTGGGGTCGGTCAGGCGTCCAGCTTTGGCATGTTCAAGCAAGGTCGCGTCAGGCTGCGATGACCAGAGGAAATACGACAGACGCGACGCCAAGCTGTAACCGTCGAGTGTTCCCTCTCCCTCCTGCATATAGATGAACGACGGCGAACAAAGGATCGTCTGGAACCCCAACTGCAGCGCAGCCAGCGGTTCCATGCCACCCTCAAGCTTCCCGATCACCATCCGTTCGATTGGACTTAGTTCATCATCACGAAGCGGGCGACGGAAAGCACCGGCAGCGAACACACGCAAACGCTGAGTGATCGTACTCCGATTCAATTCAGCGGGTTGCAGGTCGCCGTACATCAGCTTGTGACCAGCGGGAGGCCACGTGACGACATGTGGACCCTCGACTCGAATGTCATAGATGCGGAGCTTGGGGCCGCGGTAAACTTTGAGCAGTCCCCATGATTTTTCTGTCCCCCCTTTCATGTTCGCAAACGGTGCGACTTCAGGGTGCTCCGCGGCTTTTTGAGAGATGATGCTGACCAGCCGTTTGGTCGCTGTTGTGCCGTTGCGGAAACGGACCTCCGGCTCAAAACCCCGATCGATGTGCGTGGTCCACTCGAACCACTTCGGCTCTTCCGTGGTCAGCTCAGCCAATCCAACACTCCGCTGGGTCGTGATGCTGCCCGTGCTTTCGACGCTTCCCTCCCGATCGACCGTTGCCACCTCCAGGACCAACGGGTCGCCATTGCGAAAGTCATCCAGAGCCTTGCCGTAAGGATGGTCGCGATCAACTGCGGCGGCCTTCACGCGGATGGTATACATACCGCTGTGTTTCACGCCACCATACAACGGGCGGAAGCCGATATGCCCACCGCGAAAGTGCCGGCCATACATATCGGTGTACGGAGTGTCGGGGATGAAGCGGAATCGATCGACGTGGAAGAGACTGGGAAGCTGCGCCTTGTCTTTACCTTTGAAGTAGTACGGCGTCTGCTGGGCGTACTGCTTCGACTCGGGACGGGGACCAAAGTTCGTGGCACGCGTGACCGCTTCTTCGGCCGCGCCGAGGTAATGATCCAGTAGCATGCCCGACGTCACCAGTTCACGCCCGTTGTTGTCGAAACCGTGCACCTTTACATCCGGAGGAAAATCCGCGGCCGGGTTCCACGCCTGCACATTTAGTGACAATAGGTCGCCGATCGTCTGCTGATACTCGAACCGATTGAGGCGTCGCATCACAGTGTGTTGACCCTGAGGCACCAGTTCGGCACGCGCGGAAGCGATTCTTGCTGTGATCGACGCGATGAACTTCGCCTTCTCCTTCACACTCGGCTGCTTCTTATTGGGCGGTGGCATCTCCCCAAGGTTCAGCTGATCGACGATCTCCTGCCACAGTTCCAACTGCTGAACGTCCGTGATCGAATCAGCTAACCCGTCAAAGCGGCGGTCGGCTTTCTGTGTGACCGAGCCGTGACAGGCAATGCAGTAGGTCGAAAGAAACTGCGTGCACGGGTCGGCGTAGGCTGATCCGCTAAGGGAAAGCAGCACCGCCATGCACAGCGTGGTAAAAGTCCTCTTATTCATGCGATGTCCGTGTCTTAAACCAGTTTCATGGGAGAGAAGGTGCCCGTGCTCTTACCAAATCGCTCCGCCTCGACGCCAAACCACTGCAGCGTCGAAAGCCACAGGTTCGATAGCGGCACACGCTTGTGGTCCTCGGCCGGGCAGACCACGTGACCTTGGTGCTTCATCCCACCGCCGGCGAGGATCACCGGCAAGTTGCGATTGCTATGGCTTGAGCTGTTGCCCATCCCGCTGCCGTACACGATCGCGGTGTGTTCAAAGACCTGCGCCTCTTTCATCTGATTGATGAAGTGGGAAAATTGCTTCAACAGATAGGACTCGACGACATGCAGTTGCCCCAGCCGCTCTTCCGACTTGCTGT
>JAQWLH010000179.1 GCA_029247405.1 Mariniblastus sp. | reverse complement strand
GAAACGCTCTTCAGCGTCAGACCATCCCAGCTCGACATAGTCAGGATGTCGAAATGAATCGATGGTTCCCTCGGCGGTATTGATCATTGCGCCATGTTGCCCCGTCCACTGCAGTCCCGCTTTTATTCCTTTTCCATTTGGATAAGCAACCGTGGGCAGTTGTAAAGCAGCGTGTGGCGTATCGTATGCCAAAAACAGAAAAAAAGGTTGTTCCGGATTATTATCTAAGTGTTCAACGATCCACTTTTTGCTCCGAGCGGTAAACAAATCCGTCGTGTAACATTTTGCCAATTGGCGGGAAACCTCTTTATCATTCCACCATACTTCTTTTCCTGTTTTATGCTTTTCGCTATTACCCAGAGGCCAGTCGTCGGCTGGATAATGCGTGTGGCCATCGACGTGTCGAACGTAGCCAAAGAATTCATCAAAACCACGTTTGGCGGGATAACCAGGCCAAGATTGGGAGTCAGTCCCCTGTCCTTGGAGACCGTACTTACCAATCATTGCCGTTTTGTAACCAGCAGCCTGCATCACGGTACCGAGGGTATGGTTATCCAACAGGACTTTATCGAACTGGTTATTGCGAATCGAAGCGTGGCCTTGATGCACACCCGTCAGGAGAGATGCTCGGCTTGGTGCACAGACAGGGGCCGGGCAATAGTGCGCTCGCATTTGCAGGCCCTCATTAGCCATCCGGTCTAGAAACGGCGTTTTGTGTTTACGTTGATGCTGCGAGCGATTTTGATGAAAAACACCTAGATCACCCCAGCCCATATCATCGACGAGAATAAAAATTACATTTGGCTTTTGCTGTTGATGCTCCAGACGCGCGGAGCCGCCAAAATCGGGCGCAGCGGCGACTGCGGTGTTAACGATCAAAGCAATCGACAGATGCACAATTGCCAGAAAGAATCGTCTTTTGATAACATTCATGGAAGCTCGATAAGATACGACTAAAAAATGACAGACCGGGCACCTAAACACATTTAAAGCTGCCCCCGGAAAACAAAAGTGGAATTTGAAGGATCAATTCAAAAATGTTTTACGTACAGCCACATGCTGTAAAACACCACCATGCCAACCAAAACAATTCCCGCAATTAAAAGCGCGCGAGCGGTTCGGATTCTTTTCAACGCGATGACTTGAGCGATAACGCAAACGCTCGCGACAATTGAGAGTTTAAACGCAATCATCCCATTAAAATTCCAGAGATCCAGCACCCATTTTGCAATTGGGTTTGCTTCAACAGCGCCCGCATTGATTAGTTTGTGAGTCAGAAAAATATCAAGACAATTAACTACGATGAATAACATCGTTTCTTTTTCCAACGGAAGATGTCCGACAAAAAGTTGCCACCAGTGTCGTTCAGATTGGGCGGTTTTGCTTTTGGCCTGAGGAGAATCTTGTTGTGTGGTTGTAGCCGGAGGCTGTCCGCTGTGAGCTGAGGGGGGGGTAGTTGCGGGTTGATTGGTGATGGCGTCGTAAGCTTCTTGAACCTGCTGAAAAGCCCAATTATCACCACCCAAGTCGGGATGGTGTTTCTGAGCCTGCCGTCGATAGGCACGTTGAATTTCTTCCTTGGAAGCTGTTTGATCGACTCCCAATATTTTGAATGGGTCCATGCCGAAATTGTACTCGCAAATTGCCCTCTGCCGTAGGCTCAAAGCGGATGCAAAACTCCATTCGAACAAAAATATGGCGATTTTTGGAAAGAGAATTGGATTAGAACCAGTAGTTTACTTAGGAATTGTTCAGTCGAGTTTGCAGGAAATTATTTGGGACGCTAAGGTCTTACGGACGGGCTTATCTATGATGGTTAGGAGAGGGAATGAAACGAAATAGTGGATTCACTTTAGTTGAGCTGTTGGTTGTTATCGCGATCATTGGGATTTTGATCGCTTTACTACTGCCTGCGGTGCAAACAGTACGAGAAGCTGCACGAAGGACCGAATGCGCGAACAAGATTCGGCAACTTGGATTGGCAGTTCAAATCTACAACACAAGCCACGAACATTTCCCTCCCGGCTGGCGTTCTGACACCGGTTGGGGTTGGCTCGCGCACACGCTTCCGTTTCTTGACAAAAGCAATCTTGCGAATCAATTCGAGATCACTAGCAGCTTGACCGATCCCGCCTATCAGCAGCCAATTCGAAGCAATCTAGATGGACTGTTGTGTCCGAGCTCAGCCAATGACTCCGGGTCATTTAATTTGACAGTCAACCTAAATACTGGCGATGCGGTTGAAGTCGGGCGGACCCACTACGTGGGTTGCATCGGCTCGTCTGCGGCAATTCAGGAAATGGACGATGGACAAACTTGCCCCTCAATGAGCCTGTTGGATTCGGAAGGATTTATTGATGGAATGTATTACCAAGACAGTCATACCCCGCTACGAGATGTCACTGATGGGACGAGTAACACAATCATGTTGGGCGAGCGAAGCAGTCCTCTCATGGATTCACAATGGCCGGGCATCGTTGAAGGCTCATCTTTCACCGGTTGGCGAGTTGTTGGCTGGACGGGGGAGCCGCCGAACAACCCAATGCGTACCGAGCCTCTCGTGGTAATCGACGACGAAGGCAATGAGGAAATCCTGGAAATTCACTTTCATGGTTTCGCTCAGTTCAACAGCATGCACATGGGCGATGTGACGATGTTCAATTTTGTTGACGGATCAGTAAGACCAATTAGCGACCACATCAACGCGCTCACGTTTCGAGCGATGGGCACGATCCAAGGGGCGGACACCCGCTGAATGTCTGATTGCGTTCCAATCTCAATTAAGATGTTGCGATGCGTCAAAGAGCAGTTCCTGGCGACGGCAAACGCGATGGTTTCTGGCTGAACAGCAAATCGGCTGATAAAACGACGAGGCCGAAAACAATTCGGCCTCGTGGTTTGTTTTGAGTTGCAATGTCCAACTAGCCTTGGGCGATCTCGTATCCCTTTCGGTAGTCACGCTTGAGAAACGAATTGGCCTGATCGTCAGAAAGGATTTGTTCGTTTTCGTCATCCCATCGCAAGGTCCTGCCCAATCGAGCAGAGATACCTGCTAAGTGACAAATGTTCAGCATTTGCATGTGGGAATGAACATCAGAAATCGGTTCAACTTGCTTACGATGACAATCTAGGAAATTTGCCCAGTGGGCTTTTCTTTCATTAAATTCCATCGGCAAGCCTTTGTACACTTTTTGGACAGCATCCTCCGGCAGAGGATTATTGGCAAGATCTTCGAATGGTTTACCTGCGAGTTTACCGCGGCTCACAAAAAACCTGCCCTTGTCACCCTCTATCAGGACCCCGTTTCCATCTTTGGTTTTGTTTGCAATTGCAATTTCTGTTCCGTTTGCATACTTAACCGAGAAGTTAAAACTCGTTGCGGTATTGTAGCAATCGTTGGCAACGGGGTATCCGTCTTTGTATTGGCAAGGATGCTCAGCGGTTCCTCCAATAGAGACGGGACCATCCAATTGTCCATTTGCTTTTAGTGCCCAATTGGCGATATCGACGTGATGCGCTCCCCAGTCAGTTAGTTTGCCACCCGAGTACTCATACCACCAGCGGAATTCGTAGTGACAGTTAGTCTTACCCCTTCCCCGTTTCCCTTCTGCTGGAAGGTTTCTGTAATCGACCTTGGGCGCTGGCCCCAGCCAACGATCCCAGTCAAGATTTCCCGGGACGTCCGCCACTGGAATACTGGGGCTTGTTGGAGCCCCTCCGATATTGCACGTGATTTTTCGAATTTTTCCAACCCGCCCCTCGGCGACCATGGCAATTGCCTTGGTGAACAAATTGAAAGTGCTGCGTTGTTGTGTTCCGACTTGGACAATACGCCCGGTTTCTTTTTGAACTTTCCGAATCAATTTGCCTTCGTCGATCGTTAAAGTCATTGGCTTTTCACAATAGACGTCTTTACCGGCGAGCATCGCTTCCACGAGAGGCTTGGTGTGCCAGTGATCTGGAGTCGCAACGTGAATGACCTTGATATCATCTCGCTCCAATACCTTTTGATAGTCACGGTAGGTATCTGCTTTGCCTTTGCTTAGATTTTTATTGCTGCTCTCCAATCTGCCTTTGTCGACATCCGCGATGGCGACAACATCAACCCAATCTCTCGCTGCACGCATGTTTCCATTGCCCATCCCGCCGGCACCAATTAAACCGATTGGAATCCGGTCATTTTTAGCCTTTGTTTCATCGCCAAGAAGTTTCGGAGACGAAAAAAAATAAGGCATTGAGGCGGCTGTTCCAGCAGCAACGGATTTTTTGAGAAAGTCACGCCGGTCATCATGTTTTTTTGTCATCTGGGTGGGTCCAAAATTGAATGGAATCTGCAGTAGATAATGCCTCGAATCAATCAGAAATCAATCGTCTCTCGGCAGCACGTATAATTTGAATCACAAATATGTTGTCGGTCAAGTTTTCAAAAGGCATCTACTTCAAAACCCAAAAGTTCAATTTAAATTTGCATGACTTTTGAATTGTATTGTTTCGTTTCATGCCTCGAGAGAGACGTTCACTTTTCACCGTTTTTGCATAAATTGATTGTACAACTGGTCTGCTTGAAGACGAACTGATCTCTTAATTTCATTGGTTCTACCTTTCTTCGTCAACCAACAAGGTTCATTAATATTTTCCTTCAAAAAAAAGATTCTGATGGTAGCCGACAGGTAGCTCGAAGAACTTTCCAATCAAAATCAAGGGCTGGGGCAGGTTAATTTTTAAAACCGAACGGGGGAATCTCAGCGATGCCTTCAAAGATTTTGTTTAACTTGAGTGCTTGATAACACGAGGGATTTGGTTGAACGCTGCCCCAAGCCGGAAGCTTAATATTTACTGCTTTGCCCTAAACTTTGGCCCAGCTGGAATTCGGAGTCGCCAGACACAATTACCAATTAAGCACATTCTCTGACACGAAGCGGCGTGGGCGTTGACAGGCCCATTCGTTCTTGAATGATGGTCCAATTCGATTCTGAAGATCCGGGCAATCTTCACTTACCCACCAGTCGCATATGTTGGATATTTAACAACTTGCCATGGGAGAGGCATTTAATTGGGTGGGCTACCGCAGAATTTTGAGCGCCAAGTGAAATAAGGCAAACCTCAGCCGACGTCTTGGGTATTGGCAAATAATATCGAAATTTTGAATGTGAGCTTAGGCCTCTTAATTGCGGTCCAACTGAGGGGAAGCAAGTCGAAAGACTGTATCACTCGCAACCCAACTGATAATCTTTTAGCTTTTTGCTTGGTGACCATTACTGAAGAATAAAAGGTACTCCGAAACAAAGGTTAGTTTTTGAAATTTAAGTTTGCTTTCTAAAAGTTCGCTTTGCCGTGTTGTCCCTCCACTTATTTTGCGAGTCATACAATTTTCGCCACAGAACAACGACGATTAAACATTGGTTTAACAAGCTGTGCTTTGTTGATCCCAGTAATTTTTATCCTTTTGAACAACGGGGCCAAACCAAAAGGTGAACTCGAAGTTGAGTTACCAACTGTATCGTTCCCAGAATCAGTAATTGAGTTTGCCCGCACTCCAATCGGCGATACGCCCACGCGTGGGCAATTAATCACGAACATCACGTTCGCTGATGTGAATTTGGACAACGCGATTGACGTGATTGCATGCGATGCTTTACGAGGTGAAGTTTATTGGTACGAGAATGCCGGCCAAACTCAGTTTGTCAAGCACTTGATGAATACAGAAAGTCTCATTCCGTGCCCTTCACATGTCACTGCTTTGGATCTCGATCGTGATGGGGACCAGGACTTTTTAGTTACTTCGTTGGGAAGAATCCAACCAACTAACGAAGAGGTCGGACGCCTCGTTTGGCTTCGGAATGACGGAAATGAATTCAAGCAGATTGAGGTCCTTTCAGGAATACGAAGAACAACAGACGTACAGGGTGGCGACTTTGATTCCGACGGCGACATTGATTTAGTTGTTGCTGTTTTTGGCGGACCGCTACAGGGAGAAATCCTTTACCTTGAAAACGATGGCAAGCAGAATTTTACTGACTACGTCATGCTGGCTGTTTCTGGCGCCATCCATGTCCCTGTTGCCGATTTCGACGGAGACGGCGATTTGGACGTAGTCGCCAACGTCACACAAGACGACGAGGAGGTCTTGGCATTCGTTAACGACGGAACAGGTTTCAAAAAACCAGGAATTCGAAAGAGGCTTTACGCGTCATGGAATTATGATCTTGGTGGTGCCGGGATGATCAAGTCCGATCTCGACCAAGATGGTGATCAGGACCTGCTTCTATCGCTGGGAGATAACCTCGAACTGATGCATAATTATCCGCAACCGTGGCACGGCTGCTTGTATCTCGAAAACAAAGGTAATTGGGAATTTTCACCCAAACAAATCGCCAATGTTGGTGGCGTTTATGGAGCCGCCACCGCAGATATTGACAATGACGGAGATACGGATATCGCACTTGTTTCAATGTTCAACGATTGGGCACAGGAGAACTCCGCAAGCGTGGTTTGGCTTGAAAATGACGGCAGCCAAAACTTCAAGACTTATCAAATTGCGAGCGAGCCGATTCAATTAGCTACCGTTGGCTGCGCGGACTTAGACCAAGATGGAAGTGTTGAGATCGTCACTGGAAGTTTCCACTTTCGCCAGCCGTTCGACCGGCTCGGAAGCGTGGATATCTTTTCGCGATCCAAAGGAGAATCGGGTGAATAATATTACTAAATGGTTAGTTTTCACTATCGCACTTGAGCTAGGACTGTGCGGCTATTTAACAATCAGCAATGTTGGCGTCGTTGCTGCTCCCCTGCCGACACTGACGGCGATAGATTCCCTCACGGCCAAGTCGCTGACAAAATTAGCAACTCAATGCAAGACTGCGGAAGAGTGGCATACGCTGGGCAACACTTATATGTCCGCCGGCTTCTTTGCCGAAGCCAGTGCGTGCTACGAGCAGGCAACCCGACTCAAGCCGGACTGGGGCGAGGCCCTGTTTAATCACGGGTTTTGCCTATCCAGATTTGGCCAAACGGAACAAGCCAATATCAAGTTTCAGCAGGTTGTTGATTTGAGACACAAAAAACTCGCTGACGCTGTCTTTTTCATGGCCCAAAACCACCTTCGTGATGAAGCCCCTGAATTAGCTGAGGAAGCGTTTCGTCGAGCAGCACCCTCGCTTCCAATGGCCAAATACGAACTTGCTCGGATCTTGTTTCGAAAAGACCAATTTGATGAAGCGGAAAAATTGTTGGCGGAAGTTCTCAATGAACACCCCAAAGCCTCTCGGGTAAAGCTCCTACTGGCTGAAATCTCGGTGGCGAAAAACAATGAGAACCGAGCAACCAATTTCCGAATTGAGGGAACTGATGTCACTGACCGTTTGCCAACCCCTTTCGTGACAGAAAAGAACCGCTTGGGCGCAACGATTTCGAGCTATGGATTTGAAAATGAAGTCGCCAAAGCATTCCAACTGCTTGAACATAACCGAATCGATACGGCGAAATCGGAGCTGCAGCTTCTACAAAAAACGCAGTGGAGCCCGAGTGTACATTCTGCGTTGGTGGACATATCGATTCAACAAAATTTGTTCGACGATGCTGAACAGCTGATTGAAGAGGAATTGGAGTTGTCCGGACCAACCACACTATGGCTGAGTCGCCTTGGCAACGTTCGAATGATTGCTGGAAATATTTCAGGTGCTGTCGAGGCGTGGAAGCTGGGAATTGAGGTTCGGAATGACAAAAGCGTCGAAAATTGCATGAGCGCATTAGGTCAGCACTACGAGCAAGAGGGGAATCTGGAAGCATCCGAAAAGTATCAACACATGCTGATGACTGAGTTGGCCCGTCGCTCTTTGAAAGAAGGCAACGCACGTCAAGCGATTGAGCAAATTGACCGAGGCATGGCGTTAGTACCTAACGATGCTGAATTGTACTTCTTGCTTGGCAAGGCTCGGCGAATTCTACTTGAACACCCGCAAGCCTTGGCGGCTTTTGACAAATGCCTCGCACTCAAGCCTAACCATGGCAAAGCATTAAGAGAGCGAGAGATTGTCCAGTGAACTTTATCTACGTCTTCGCTGTACGTCGACTGATACCGTTATCGAACAACCACTCGGTCAACACCCCTATTTGATTCACAAGTTCTTAATACCAATTTGCGACCTTGTCTTAGGTTGTTTGCCGCTCCAACGATTTTCCGCTGGAAGAATTTCAATTGTTTCTTTTTCCACGCCGATCCATTCCAAATCGGCTTATTCGCCACGAACTTTTAGATTCGCCAACTTTGGCATTACTTCAAAGACTGAGCATCGCTGTGTGATGGAGTGTCACCTTGTGGTGTAGCACATCGACAGAAATGTAATACATCTAAAATCTGGAATGTTTTTGCACCTGACAAAAAAGCTGACTTAGCTCGAAATCGAGCGCTACGGGGAACGCAGAAAGTTCGCAAGTGCCCGTCGCCGCAGGCAATGAACGCCGGCGAACCATAGGGATCGAGCTCTGTGGAAAGAATCGAGATGGGTTAGATCCGAGTTTCCCCGATGGATCTGGTGCATTATCTTGGGTTTCTTTCGCGAAACACGGAAACAACGAAAACTGCGGTTTTGCGCTTTAAGAATTCAGGTAAAAATAGCGTCAACAGCTGGCTTGCTGCTGTTGTCATCTCGGATTTAGTGCATAGGAAATATTTTATGAATGGAGTCTTCGTTTTTGACGAAACCTTGATCTCGCAACTTTTGATGCTTGCGGAATCGGGACATGCAACGGAAGGCGTGGGCTTTGCGCAGAAACATCCATATACCATGTTGGCGATCGCTACAGTTCTGGTCATCTTAAATGGTTTTTTTGTAGCTGCTGAATTTGCCTTGGTCAAAATTCGCGTAAGCAAATTGGACAAAATGGTCCAAGATAAAAAAATGTTTGCGAACACTGCCAAATGGCTGGCCGTCCGCTTAGATCATTCGCTCTCGGCCTGCCAGTTGGGCATCACGATGGCATCGTTGGCGTTAGGTTACGTCGGTGAGCCGGCGTTCGCCCACCTGATCAAGCCGATTTTTGTCTCGATGAATGTAGATCCGGATGGAAATCTATTACACATCATCTCGTTTGTGATTTCGTTCTCTGTTATCACTTCGCTGCATCTGGTGATTGGCGAGCAGGCACCAAAGATATTTGCAATTCGACGCCCTGAAGAAATGGTGCGTTGGTGTGCTCCAGCGATGAAGTTCTTTTTCTATCTCTTGTTCCCCTTCATGTACGTCCTCAACTGGGCGACCGAGGTTCTCTTGTCTGCAATTGGTCTCGGTGGTGGAACGGGGCACGATGTCCCGCACTCAGAGGAAGAGATTCGAGCATTGTTGCGAGAGGCGCATATCCACGGCAACCTGAGTCGTTCAGAACACAATTTACTGAACAATGTATTTGAGTTTGACGATTTGATTTGCAGACTAGTCATGGTTCCCCGAGGGGAAGTCCAAATTCTAGACATCAACAAACCGTTTCCTGAATTGCTCGAATATGCCCAAAAGACACGCCACACCCGATATCCACTCTGCGATTCATCGTTAGACAACTTACTCGGCGTCGTGCATATGAAGGACCTGCTCGGTCTTGATCCAACCAATGCCGACTTTGATTTGCGCTCCGTCATGCGGGAACCAGTGAAGGTTCCGGAAAACATGCCGATCAGCAAAGTTCTTAAGCGAATCCAAAATAGCCATCAACTATTGACGTTTGTGATTGATGAATATGGAACCACAATTGGTGTAGTGACTCTGGAGAATGTGCTGGAAAAAATCATTGGCCCGGTGGATGATGAATTTGATCAAGCCGAACAACGGGGAATCACGCAGTATAAAATCCCACTATTAGGCCGAGAAGGAACTCGTTTTATGGTTTTAGGAACCGCCCCGATCTCTGAAGTTGAGAAGGCCTTAAACCTCGAGCTGGACGAACTTGACGTGGACACCGTTGCTGGGGTTTTGATGTCACGTTCTGCAAAGGTACCCACCGAAGGGGATCGTGTTATTTTCAAAGGTGCCATCGCTGAAATCCTCAAGGTCAAAAATGACCACGCGGAACAAATTATGTTTACCCTCGCTGACACCGATCAGCTGTCATCTGAATCAACTGATCATCCGGACCATTAATACACGTCTGGTAATAATCACTATGGCTTCCAGCTTCAACATCCTCATTGTGACACCTGCTCCGAGCGGATCGACAAAGGGCAATCGGATCACGGCCAACCGTTGGTCGTGAATTCTTCAAAAGCTCGGCCATCGCGTGACGGTGGCAGAATCCTTTTCTGGCCAGGAAAGCGACCTGCTAATTGCGCTCCATGCAAAAAGAAGCGGTCATTCGATCAATGAATATCGTCGCTCTCATCCCAATAAGCCAATCATCGTGGTCATGACGGGGACTGATTTGCACATCGATATGACTCAATCCAGCGTCGTTAAAGAATCCTTGGCTTGCGCTAACAAAATATTGCTCCTTGAGCCAGAAGGAATCAAATTGCTTCCTCTTCGCAATTTGAATTGTTGCTTCTTCCTCTGAAGCTATCATTGAATCGTTCCTTTTTCCTAACAATCTCGTAGAAGGAATTATTCATAG
>JAQWLH010000160.1 GCA_029247405.1 Mariniblastus sp. | reverse complement strand
CAATCAGATCCACCCTTCGATTTGTTAACAGTTTCGGACCGACAAATCTCCAACCCACACTTAAAAGTCTACCCAAGTTCTAAAATGACTTTTTCGATTAAGCGTTGCGTTGCCTTGATACCTTCGATTGGACCGAGTTCGTGCCCCTCAAACTCAATTCCGATGTAGCCCTTGAAACCCGCGTCTCTAGCGATTTTCAGCATTCTGCGAAAATCAACATTGGACTCATTACCTTCCTTGTCAAAAGCTTTCGCTTTGGCACAGAGCACTTTTGCTGTGGGCATCATCTCGGCCACGCCTTGGTACGGGTCATAGTCAGTAAAGTTCTGAAAATCTGGAAGCGTACCGCAATTTTTTAAATCGACTTGCCTCATGACATCGGCCAGCCACGCACCGTTCCCGGAATGGCCTCCATGATTCTCCACAAGAATCCCGAGCTTATATTCATCAGCCACAGCACATAAGGATCTCAGACCGGCAACGGCATACTTTTTCTGTTCGTCCGCATCTCCCTTTTTTCGGGTGTCGACTCGAATGAACTGACCGCCAAGAATTTTGGTCGCCTGCAACCACGGACGATAGCCTTCGACCGCTTTTTTACGAACCCCTGCATTGGGTGAATCGAGGGCATTCGAACTTCGACACAGCATTAGCGTGTTGACGGCACCGAGATCATCAGAGCGTTTTCGAAGTTCTCTGAAAAACCTTTCGTCCCCACTTTTGTCTTCCATGTGCCCGTTAAAGTACTCAAGCGCCTTAATTCCAGTCTTGCCGACAACCGTCTGCGGAAAGTCTTCTATCTTCAGCTCACCGCTTCGTAATTGACGGTTAAAAGTATACTGCTGAACCGAAATCTTAAGCCATGGATCTCGGGATGGGTTCCACGTCGCATCGTTTATCGAGTTTAATTTTCGACCAAACAAACTCGTTGGTTTTACTACCAAGGCACCACTGATTGCAGCGGCGTACTTCAGGACGGCTCTTCGATGCATGATCGGACTTTCGTTTTAAAACGGTTGGTCACACACAGTGACGTTTAATCGGAATGAACTATCGGATTTTATAAAAACCTGTTCGAGTCTGCCACTTTAGCAAATCAAAACTTGATCCGATCTTCTGCGAGGGGAAATCCGAGTTTTTTGTCAACTAGATTCAAAAGGGGTTCCCCCTGGCGAAAATGCTCGAGGTTCTCACAAAACAAGTCAATCGTCGTCGGAAGGCGGAGAGGGGATTGAGCTCCCACGTGGGGAGATATGATCACATTCTCCATTTCCCATAGCGGTGACTCAGGTGGAAGCGGTTCAGGATTTACAACATCAATTCCCGCTCCAGCAAGATGACCGCTCTGAAGGTTTCGAATGAGACTCTCCGTATCAACCACTGACCCGCGGCCAACATTGATGAGATATGAACCTTTTTTGAATAGTGCGAACTGTTCATCTGAAATTCGATTTTCGTTCGATTCTGACAGGGGCAATGTCACAATCACGACATCACATTGCCCAACTACTGCTTCGAGTTGATCCGCTGGAAAAATTTCTTCAACGGTGCCTTCCTCAACCAATGCCGTACAGGCTGCTGGAAAACAATCGGTCCCGATTATCCTTCCCACCAGCGGACGCAGCACTCGGGCAATTCGATGGCCATTCCCTCCCATTCCGATGATGCCAATGGATTTGCCAAATACGTTATCAGTCGGCAAGCGGAAATATTCTTTGTTTTTTTGAGCTTTAAAAAAAAGTGGGGAGCGTCTTACCAAGCCCATCAAAAGTGCCATCATTTGTTCGGCGACCTGAGGGGCAAACAGGCCAGAGCAACCGCTAACGACAATGGATGATTCGACAACCGGCGGTGTGAGGCAATGATCAAGTCCAGCGGCCGAAGATTGAATCCAGCTCAGCTTCTTTCGACTAACGACAGCTTCCCAATCAACCGGTACTTTTGCGTGCCCGCAAAACACGTCGGCTGCAAAGATATCCTCCGCAATCGACTCTTGGCTAGAAACCAGGACCTCGAACTCGTCCTTGGCAACGGAACGGATCTGCTCTACGTGGGATTCATCGAGCGGGAAGCAAGTTACGATTGTTTTGGAGGTCATTCGGTTGTGCTTTTGAGATGAAAATCGTCAGCTTTCAATTGACCCGATAATGAAATGAAAACAAGTCCCGTTTGATACTCTGCTTTCACTCACCGCTGAGAAAAAAGATCTCCCGTGTATTGGTTGAGGGCAAACATAGGGTTCCAGACGAGTGTTTTGACGGCCCACCAGTCAATTTCACCAATAGATTGACAGTGGGCGAATGCGATACAATTGGCACCTAACCGACGGCAGACAGATCCATGCCCCGGAAAACACCTATCCCATGTCATTGCCCCCATTAAAAAGCAAATGAACGACCCTCAACCGACCGAATCGACGTCAATCATGACGATCAGACAGGCTCAAAATACCGTTGATGACTGGATTAAAGACATCGGCGTTCGATATTTCTCTGAACTGACCAACCTCGCCCAGTTGGTCGAGGAGGTTGGTGAACTGTCGCGCATCATGTCCAGGACTTTTGGTGATCAAAGTTTCAAGGAATCTGAGCGAGAAGCATCGTTGGAAGATGAACTTGCCGATATACTGTTTGTCTTGATTTGCATTGCAAATCAAACAGGTGTCGACTTGACGAGTGCTTTGGGTAAAAACTTGCTAAAGAAAACAAAACGCGACAAAGACCGCCACAAGAACAATCCCAAGTTACAATAAGCTTCGAATGGATCGCGACATCCAACCTCATCGAATTTTAATCAAAAAAAATTACGCCCCAACAAGAAGAGACGAATGAGCATCACCGTAATGCGACAGGTAAAATTTTGTGCTGGACATCGACTGCTTGGCCATGAGGGTAAATGTGCAAACCTACACGGCCACAACTACTTGATCCAATTCCATGTAACGGGCAACGAGATCGACGAATTGGGCCGTGTCGTCGACTTTGGAGTCATTAACAAGCTTTTCAAGGGCTGGATTGACGACCACTGGGATCATGGATTCATCATCTGGGACAAAGATTCCAACGCTCTCGACGCACTTGAACAAGTACGTCCCAACAAAATTTATCGCCTCCCGTACAATCCCACAGCCGAAAACATGGCGAGGTATCTGCTCAACGAAGTCGGCCCAAAACTGATCGCGACGATCAAAGGTTATGACCTGAGATTGACCAAGGTCGTTGTCTGGGAAACAGAGAACGCCTCTGCCGAAGTCACCATTGATTCCAGTCGAAACCAAGCCGATGCAATGCTTCGACAGGTCCAACGTGCCAATCTCAATTAAGTTCAACTCGGTGAGACCCAAATCCCTGAACGTTGAAATTGTCCACCTCCCGAACTGGTACGGGAATGAAGCTATACTACTCGGACACATTTGAATTACCGCTCCCGGACAACCATCGGTTTCCGATGGCCAAGTACACGTTGCTTCGCGAGCGAATTGCTGCTGCTCAATGGCAGGCCGCCTGCGAACTACGCCTTCCGCCAGCGGCGACGGACGAAGAATTACTCTTAGCCCATTCGGCTGAATATATTGCTTCGATCAAATCGGGAAACATGACCGATTTACAAATTCGGCGAATTGGATTTCCCTGGTCTGAAAAAATGGTTGAACGATCTCGGCGTTCGACCGGAGCCACCATTGCCGCGGCTGAATCAGCAATCAAGGACGGAATTTCCGCAAATCTGGCTGGTGGCACCCATCACGCTTTCGAAAGTAGCGGTCAAGGCTACTGCGTGTTTAACGACGTTTGTGTCGCGGCACGAGTCATTCAAAAACGTTTCTCCAACATCCAAAATGTGTTGGTGGTTGACTGCGATGTGCATCAGGGTAACGGGACGGCTGGAATTGCGAAAAACGATCCCCACCTGTTTGCATTTTCAGTCCATTGCGAAAAAAATTATCCGTTTCAAAAAACCGACGGCGATTTCGACATCGCGCTTGCCCCCGCGACAAAAGATGATTATTACCTCGCCCAGTTAAAGACCGGAATGGATCTAGTTTTTCGACGTTTCAAACCAGACTTTGTTTTCTACCTTGCGGGTGCCGACCCCTTTGAAGGTGACCGCTTGGGATTGCTAAGCCTTACCAAGCAAGGCCTGAGAGAGCGCGATGAGTTAGTGATTCATTACTGCCGGGATCAAGAGCTCCCCCTCGCACTTTCAATGGCGGGCGGATATGCACCACAGATCGATGACATTGTCGACATTCACCTGGCAACGATCGAAGTTGCTCACCATCGTTTATTGCGTGACCGGATTGGGGTTTGATTCAAAATTAGCTTCCAGACAAAATTGAATCCTGTGGCCAGGGAGACAAACGCTGTTGTTGCTGCCTTCAACCAAACGTTTTAACACGTTCTAGGGTCGCCTACTCTTATCCCTTATCAAACTTTAAAATCTACGTGCTGATTCAATGACTCAGGTTCAATGCCCCGTTTGTAAATCACGAATTGACGTCACACCACGTCTCTCGGGGCGAAAAGTCAAATGCAGGTGCGAAACGATCTTGAGAATGCCAGAACTCAAGTTAGATGACCCGCTCATTGTTCAACAATCGGACATCGGCCAATCACCACCAATTGAGTTTCCATGCCCGAAATGTGCGCAGAGCCTGAAGATCCAAGCTGAGATGTCCGGTCAAGTGATTCAGTGTTCGTGTGGAACGAGAATGCGGGTTCCTTAGTAATTGGACTGGACATCGCCTGGTTCTCGCCAAAACACATCTCATCGCGTAAAATGATGGCCGGTAATGCGTCAATCAGGCAGAGGAAACGAACACATGTCGACGGTACAGGCAGAGCAAGTCATGGTCGTCAAGACCGACCTTTTTCATTCTTGCGGTTACTTCCAAGGGTTCAGCGCGGAAACCGAAAAATATCTTTCGACGCTTTTTAATCCGGCGAACACTCAGTATTTGCCCCGTGGCGAAATGGAAGAAGACCCCGGATACAAGCAACTGATTCCGTACTGCATTTTCCAGTACACCGATGCCAACGACGAAGTTCATGTGTTTCAATACACACGTGGAAAAGGGGGAGGCGAAGCGCGATTGCGAGCAAAAAAAAGCGTCGGAATAGGTGGCCACATCTCAACGCTGGATTCGAATGACGACTCGCCTTATGACGAGGGGATGCGTCGCGAGCTTGAGGAAGAAATTGACATCGCCTGCCAGTACGACCAAGAGCTCGTGGGCTTGATTAACGATGATCAAAATGACGTTGGCAAAGTTCATTTGGGTATCGTTCATGTATTTCGTGTACAAGAGCCAAATGTCACTGCGCGAGAAATGGTCATTTCGGATGCAGGATTTCGCCCGGTGCATGAGCTCATGTCAGATCTGGACTCTTACGAGACATGGTCCCAAATATGCTTGAAGGCTCTATTCGGGTAAGCCCCGACCGGTAGTCCCTGAGGGAACGGTCAACCGGCCCATGGGGACGGTGGTCTCCCCGTTTGGCTGTCTAGGTTGAACGAGTCAACGACCACTCAATCGTAAAAAATTCAGCCCAATTTCTAGCCTGGGTTCACGCTATCGCCCTAAAATCACTTTCCATTGGGTGCACTTTTTGCTCGCAGCCGTGAGATTCTTGACAATGATTGGCTAATTCCAGCCGCTTTCGGGACAAAAGCTATGGACAATTTACGGTTAGTTACAAAAAATAAGCAGTAGATAGAAAGAGGCGACTTTCGAGGGTATGCCGACAAAGCCGTCTTACAAGATAACCAGTCCGGAGATTTGATCGAATGAGTGTTACAGTAACCGAAAAAGCTGCAAAGGAAGTTCAGCGTTTCATTGAAGAAGGCGAATACGAAGATGGCGCATGCCTCCGTATTTCCGTCTCAGGTGGTGGATGCTCGGGATTCAATTACGGCTTGAACATTGCGGCCGACTACGACGAAACAAAAGACAACAAGACCGAGCAACATGGCGTTGCGGTCGTTGTCGACAAAAAGAGCGATTTATTCCTCGACGGTACGACCGTAGATTACTACGAGGGGATTGAGCAGCGAGGCTTTCAATTCCACAACCCCAATGCAAAAAAGACTTGTGGTTGCGGCAATTCTTTCAGCACTTAAGCTTAATGAATTATCAAACATCGAAACGGTCGGCGGTCACTTGCCGACCGTTTTTTTACGCGCCGACCGGTACCAACAGAAGTCGCATCACCAAGTCAGCGAAATCAATAACTCAATTCTTCATTAAACTTGAGCTAATATCTGTTTAACGGTTTGCTCCAGCAACGCCTGACCGCCAAACGTCATCCCCAACTTTTGAATCTTCGAAGAATCAATCTCATGATTGGGCCGTTTTTGTTCACCAACGATCTCTCCCTTGCTGCCACAAATCTGCTTGGCAATCATCGCAACGTCGAATTGTGAGATGTACCGATCGCAGCACGAGTATGCTTGGCCACGGACTCCATCGGCGGACAACAACAGCCGAATTGATTTGCCAACATCCGCAACGTGTACTTCTTTTCCGCCCCGAGTTACTTCGACTGTTTTACCGTCACGAACGTCGCGAATCAGGTTGAACCATTTTGAGTTTTCCACAGGCCTTGCGACACCATAAATTCCCGTTGGCC
>JAQWLH010000150.1 GCA_029247405.1 Mariniblastus sp. | reverse complement strand
CGAATTCGTTCAGCGGAATCACCTGTCCTTCAGCCGAATCAACGTTGCGGGCCACGGTAACCTCGACCACGTAATTGTGCCCATGTCCGTTCGGGTTATTACATTTCCCAAATACCGCACGATTCTCTTCATCAGAAAGTTCATCACAGTGAAGCCGATGAGCAGCAGAGAACTCAAATTGCTGCGTTAATTGAATGACAGATTTCATGTTGTCCTCGCAAACAATGGAGTAACTCAAAAATGGTGAAAGCTCGAGACTAAGTGCTGCGAGTTTCGCCTTGGGCGTCCATTTGGCAATCATTTCCTGATGAACTGTTTGGATCATCGCCTCGGCAGTTTGGGTACCATCAAATTTGGGAATTAAACTTCCGAGCACCACTGCTCGTAACAATTCGTCAACAATTTTGATGTTACATAAATATCCGGTCGATTCATCAACGTCCCCCTCCAATTCGCACCGTAAAGTCAATTGCGGTACGACCAGATTGGTCGATGGCCAACCTGCCCACGAATTCATCGGCTTGTGCTCAGCCTCCGACAGGACTGGCACTAGTGCGAATCGTATTTCTCGGGAAAGCCGAATCATCCGACGAGACCAAATCGTAATCTTGAAGTGTATTGAAAAACTTAAACGTTAGAGCGGTTGTTTGGTTACCGGGAAAACCCCACCACTCGGGTAGTTGCCGGGGTTGTCAACGCAGCCCCAAACAGCGTTGGCAATATCTTCCGGCTGAACACATTGATCCTCCGGGAAATCAGGGAATAAGCTTCGCAACAGCGGCGTCTCGACAGCCCCAGGCCGAATCGAACAAATCCGCAGTCCCAGATCTTTCCCTTCAGCCGCAAGGGAGTGTGTGATCATGTCCATCCATGCCTTGCACGCTCCATACAAACCAAGCCCCGGAAAAGGGTCGACCGCGGAAAGTGAAGAAATATTAACTACCACTCCACTGCCCTTTTCTCTCATCTCCGCCCAAACCATTTGCGTCATATAAAATAAGCTCCGAATACTCACGTTGATCATTGCCTCGAAAACATCCGGAGAAATGGTTTCAAAAGTAGCCAAGGGAGCGATTGACGCGTTGTTCACCAGCACATCGACACCACCGAATTCTCTCATCGTCTCACTGACATAGGCCCGAGCTTGATCCACGTCGCTCAAATCAACTTGCGTTGCCATGCACTCAACGATTTGGCTGGCGTTCTCAGCAGCGGCAGTAATCTGCTCCCTGGCGGCAACTAGTTTCGCCAAATCCCGGCCGCAAATTGAAACGTCGTATCCCTCAGATGCGAACAATTTGGCAGTGGCCAAGCCGATCCCGCTACTACCCCCGGTAATTAAACAGCTGGGCCGATTTGAGTTTTGATTATCCATTTAATCACCCGAGTTAGTGTCTAATTTCCGCCCAATGACCGAGGCTAATGAACTCAAATTAACTTAACGTCGGACCGTAACATTGCCAATTGCCAGTCGTCGGATCTCACTAGAATCAACGTAGACTCACCTTCAGGCGTGACCAAACCCAACACGCCCAAAACAAATACTGAGTTAATACCGGTTAAAAAGCGTCTCCCGAACATTAGATCGCGAACCACCGGAGCAACAAGATTACCACAGGCGACGATTACGACTCAGTAGTTCACTCGTTCCAACGGCACAGTTTACACTCGCGACACCGTCGCTCAAGAATGCCATAGATTGGTTGTCATGGTCGAAACCTAAACTTTCACCCATGAATCTTGCACCTCCGTCAATTCAACTTCGAAACTAACGATCAGCTTGCGCGCTGCAGCCAATAGTATTCGTAAAAACAATCGAATGTGAGATCGAAACGAGCCTCACGTCGTGGAATGATTTTGGGAAAGTCGTTAAGGTAACGTTTTCCAATCGTAGTGACGCTTTTAAACCATCATGCAGATTAATCCTGAAAACGAATCGCCTTCGCTCGTCTATTCCCTGATGACCCAAGCGATAACGCCACGCCCAATTGCTTGGGTCTCGACCATTTCGCCTCAAGGTGTTCCTAACCTAGCACCTTACAGCTACTTTAACGGGATCGGCAGCAAGCCTGCGGCTTTGATGTTCTCGGCAGTTAACAAGGTCGATGGCTCAAAGAAAGACACCGTCCGCAACATTGAGGCCAATGGGGAATTCGTCGTCAATGTCGTTCCATTCGCAGTCGCAAAAGCGATGGTCAAAACCTCCGGTGATTTTGATTACGAAAACAGCGAGTTTGAAGAGGCCGGTTTAGCTGAGAAGCCGAGCATTCGTGTTACCCCCCCAAGTGTGAAGCAATCCCCCATTCAGTTTGAGTGTGAATTAATCCAAATAGTTCCAGTTGGCACAGGCCCATTAGCCGCAAATGTGATCATTGGAAAAATCGTCTTGATCAACATCGAAGATCGGATCATCGAGAAACAAGGAGAAATTGATCCGCAACTTTTGGATGCGATTGGCCGCATGGGCGGGCGTTCGTATTGTCGCACGACAGATCGTTTTGAAATTCAACGATAGCCCCTGCCATGTCTCCTATGAATCCCAATTCGAAAATATCTGAAATCGAATCAGCATTCCCTGAACAAGCTCCTGAGTTACGTTGGCCGCTGCTGGTTGATCGTGCCAATCACCAATCGCTCTCACCAGCCGAGTATCGCACGATTTGGAAAAACTGTTTTTCCAAATGGAACGTGGAGGACGACGGCCCAATCCCAATCTGGATTCCGTCAAGAGACCATTTACAAACCTCAAATGTCACGAAGTGGCAAAAAGAATTGGGAATCGAAACCTATGAGGGTTTCCACCGGTGGACGACCCGCCATCGTGCGGAGTTCTGGGAGCAGGCAATTCGGCGACTCGGGATTCAGCTAAGAACTCCAGCCGAGCAAACTCTGGACGTTTCTCAGGGTATCCCCCAAACGGCCTGGCTGCCTGGCGCCACACTAAATATTGCCGAAAGCTGTTTTCAGGCGGATCAAAGTGCCATCGCGATCATCTCCCAGAAGCCTGGCGGTCCGCTTCGCAAACAAACGTTTGGGGAATTACGCTGTCGATCAAATCAAGTTGCCAACAGCCTCGTCGATGCTGGATTTGAAGTTGGCGATTCTCTAGCGGTCGTGATGCCAATGACCGACTGGTCGATTGCGATTTATCTTGGAATCTTAATGGCGGGTTGCAACGTGGTTTCCATCGCCGACAGCTTTGCCCCTCCGGAGATCGCGACTCGACTGGAGCTCGCTGACGCGAAAGCGGTGTTTACCTACGACCATCAAAATCGGGCTGGTAGACAATTGCCGCTATTCCGAAAAGTCATCCAAGCGACCGACGCCCGTTGTATCGTATTAGCCACCGATGATTGTGTTAGTGTAGATTTACGAGAGCAGGATCTCGACTGGACCGAGTTCCTGGTAGATCGGTCTGAATTTGAGCCCGTCACGTGCACCGTTAACGAAACAATTAACATTCTGTTTTCATCGGGCACCACCGGTACACCCAAAGCAATTCCGTGGAGCCAATTGACACCGATCAAATGCGCGATCGACGGCTATTGCCACCAAAACATTCAGCCGGGTGATGTCTGTGCGTGGCCAACCAATCTTGGTTGGATGATGGGACCGTGGTTGATTTTTGCGAGCCTGATCAACAGGGCAACGATTGCACTTTACGAAGACGTCCCGATGGGCTCTGGATTTGGCAAGTTTGTTGAGGAAGCAAAAGTCACCATGCTCGGGGTCGTCCCAACGATCGTCAAAGCGTGGCAGGCCTCCAAGAAAATGGAAGCCTTCGACTGGTCATCGATCAAAGTCTTTAGTTCAACGGGAGAAAGCTCCCAAGCCGACACGATGGTTTACTTATCTTCGCTGGCAAATATTAAACCGATCATCGAGTACTGCGGCGGCACCGAAATCGGTGGCGGTTATGTCAGTTCTGTTGTGGCCCTGCCAAATTTCCCAGCAGCCTTCAACACGCCTGCTGTCGGAATTGATTTTGTCTTGATCGAATCCGATCAGCACGACACTCAGACGAAACCGAGAGCAATCCCCGGCGACGAGGGAGAGGTCTTTTTGATTCCTCCGTCAATCGGACTGAGCAGTCGACTCATCAATCGCGATCACTTTCAAACTTATTTTGAAGGCACGCCCACAGTAAACGGGCTCCCTCATCTGCGACGACATGGCGACTACTTTCGGCGTTTCATTTCAAGACTTGGCTCAATTTTTGTGGCCGGCGGGCGGGCTGATGACACCATGAATCTTGGCGGAATCAAGATCAGCTCAGCAGAGATTGAACGTGTTTTGAATCAAGTGGACGGGATTATTGAAACAGCGGCGGTCAGCCATTCCCAAAAAGGCGGACCGGATCGTCTGTACATTTTCGCCGTCGCAGACCCTTCGAATGGGGCGGTCACCGACGAGGTAAATGCAACAACTGCCTCCGCCTCGCCCGCTTCAGAGACAACCGAGCCAAATGCTGCCCTGCTCTCCAAGATGAACAAGGCCATCAAATCACAGCTCAATCCATTATTTAAAATCGATTCAGTTCAAATCGTCGATTCGATGCCACGAACATCGTCAGGAAAAGTAATGCGACGCAAGCTCCGCGATCAGATCTCGTAATTAAAAAAGCGACCCCAAACAGAAGTCGCCAGAAGTCGCTTATCTCTAGCTTGAACATACATGGGCCACAAAGACTACTGCCCGGTTCGCCTCGCTTTGGTATCTTTCTTGATCAAGTCCTTAGTTTCCTCGCTAAGCTTCTTCCACTTCACGCGAATCTCTTTTCCTTCTGGACTCCAAATCACGACGTCTCCGTTGTTAATCGTGATGTAGGTTCCTTCAATGGAGTACTTGCCGGTGACGTCGGAGAAGACAATTGGTTTATCGAAAGAAAAATCCAACTTGTCTTTGGCCACCCGCGCGAGCCCCATTTCCAGCAAACGAAAATTAGCAATGAATCGCTGGTCCTCGACGCACAAACGGCTCCAGAAAATTTTCTTCTGCTCGCCCGACTCCGTTTCAAGAACAGCTTGATTGGACTCAAAAGCGACCAACCTCGCAACAATTTTGTACTTGCCGCTTGAATCAACAAACTCGCGAAACTTCGGCGTCGGTTCAGAACCGCCCGACATCCCATCGGCTTCTGCCTCCTCGATTAACTCTTCGAGAGCGATGTCAAGTTTATCGCCCCGCAAGTTCTTGTATCGAATTTCACCCGTGTGATCGACAACAAAGATTGTCGGAAATGAGGAGACTCCATAAGACTCAACAATCGGACCACCTTTCCCGTCGTACCACGACCGCCAGTTGAGGTCGTTTTCCTTAATCGCTGTTTTAACCCGACTGATTTTCGAATCGTTATTCACGCCCAACAAAACGAACGGACGTCCACTGAAGTCTTTTACGAGCGACCGCTCGTGTTTGTACATTGCACGGCAAGGAGGTCACCAATCACCCCAAAAATCTAGCATGATGACTTTGCCCTCGTAGTCGCTGAGAGAAAACTCCTCGCCCTCGACATCTTCGCCGATGATGTCTTTGATTTTCTCACCAATGGACGTTCCTGGTGGGGCTTTCTTTTCGGGTTTGTTAGGAGGCGATTCGTCGCCCTTTGATTCCCCCCCGTCTTCGTCGTCCTGTTTCTCTTGGCCTACGCCCGATTCATCAGACATTTCCTGGACCCCAAGCGGACAGGAAAAAGCGAACGTAGAAAACGATAGCACAATGGCTGTTCCCAAAACGGAAGCTAATAGCCGTTTGCCATTCAAAGTTGAGACTTGCATCATTTATCCTTTAGCTAGGCGGAGATCATATGATAACCCGAATCCATCTTGGATGGTGATGCGTTTTTCCCGAGTTTTTACAGCTTTGGGGCCTACCTTGCGCGAATTCCGACTCTGATTTGCAGATTAGTGAACATTTGTATAAGGTGCAGAGTCTAAAGGAGCCAGCATGTTGCAAAATAAACTTACCAAACGCCAACAAGTCATCTTCAACTTT
>JAQWLH010000144.1 GCA_029247405.1 Mariniblastus sp. | reverse complement strand
GGAATTGCCATCGTATCCTCTTAATTTGTGCCCAAGCGATTGCCAAAACCAACCAATAGCTAGTTGGTTTCTCATTCATTGAGAAGTCCTACGATCAATGTTTCAAATTTCGATTGCAATTCCTTGTAGGCTTCCCCGGTTGCAGGACCGGTAAAGCCAGTGTGCACCGCTTTGACTTCGCCATGGGCATCAAGAAAAATCGTGGTCGGATAAGACCGTACACGATCCAAGATAGTCAGCCGCCTTGTCGCATCAGCTTTATCGTTGACCCCTGCAATTAACACAGGGTAAGTCGCCCCCTGTCGCTTTAAATACTTACGAACCTGAGTCGCATCCCGCTCAAAATCACCCGTCAATTCAAACGCTAATCCAAGAATCGAAAGTCCTTGATCACCGTATCTTTCCTCCAACTCTGAAAAGTATTTTCCTGCATCGTGGCAATTGGGGCACCAACTCCCAAACACATAAATAATTCTGGCTTTGCCGGCAAACGTTGGATCATCTAAATTTTTCATCGCCCCATCCAAGTCCGGAAACGCCAGCTTGCCTAGATCTGCAGCAGCGGCGGTGGCAGCAGTCTGTTTAAAACTGTCGGGGAGTTTGGCGTTTCGATCTTTGGTCGCGGTCCAAGTCTCATGCCATGTGTTAGCAGACCAGAAATTGCCGCGTAAAGTTTGGTTTCCACTTTCCTTGTCAATGACTGCGTCAAATAGAAATGCGTGTGCACCATCAAAGCAGCTGATTACCAACCTTCCATCGACAACACGACCAGCCAGATAGCGGTAATCGCCAGTCGTCGTCAGGAAAGTACCCATGATCTGATTTGTCGATTCGGCTTTTTTAAAAACAGCAACCGCAGGTTCTTTGGATTTGGAAAAGGTTACTCGCCAACGTCCCAAATAAGCGTCGGCATTTTCACTTTCGACACCTACATGCCTCGTGGCTACACACTCCATTTCAACCCATTGAGCGAGACCGCGGCGTTTTCTCCAACTCCCCACCAGCCGGTCATCCGGCATACGTTTTAACTTGAGAATCGAATCATAGTGGTCAATTTTTATTTCAATCGACTCACCATTCATTTTGACTTCCGGAATTTCAATCTGCTCATCACCATTTCGCAGCAACCCTATCGACTTGCCTTGATCGAAGTTGAGCTCCAACCCGAATCTAATCGCACCCCCGGGGCATTTAAGCCGAGCGTCCCATTGGCCGGCAATATCTTGACCAGATACTGAACCGAAAACCAACAAACCTAAAACAGGCAACAGAACTGCCATCACAGGAGACTGGAGGAATCGTGTGGAATAGGGCATTTTAGGCTGCCATCCTGGGTGTAATAGGTTTTCACAGCAATGCACTGCGAACATGATTGATCAAACCCCTTTTTAACCTCACTGAAGCATTTTTCCATGGTCGAAAATAGCTTTCTAAATTTCGGCTAAATTGCTTTCACATTTTTGACACGTACTTGCGTTAACGTAGGAACCCGAACCAACTCTTTTATGTATCCTCGGCGTGCTCGAACATCACCTCATTCAGTCAGGTTTTCAAAGCCGTTTGCGTTGACAAACCCACCGGATAAGAAAATTAACTATCGTTTGGCCCTGCGTGTCAGTGAAATAAGTCGGCTGCAGGCCAATCCAAGCGGATATCAACCAATGCTGCCCAATTTAACAGGGATAACTTATTGCGAAGGCCGATGAAATAGCGAGCAGGTCTCGCATTACCGGGTGAATTTAACGCAGGATCAGCACATTCGAATCCCGAAAAAAGACGGGGCAATCGGATGATTTACGATTGTAGAGCAAATCAAATACCGATATATTTGTGAGCTTCACAAATCGACCGCTGTGCGTCGATTTTTTGTTTTACTTTTATTTTGTCACTTCGGTGCTCACCTGTTTTAAGGTCAGCAAAAGACGACGCTTTTTTCGTTGTCGACAAAGCCGCAGGTGAAAGGGAAATTATGGCCAACGCGCTAGTCCAAGATCTAATCGATGCAGGTGTTCATTTCGGTCACCGTGCCAGTCGCTGGAACCCCAAAATGGCTCCGTATATTTACGGACGTAAGAACCAAATCCACATCATGGACATCCGTGAGACTGTCCGTGGTCTTCTAAGAGCCAAGAAATACATTTCTCAAGTAGCAGGCGGCGGTAGCCTGGTACTTTTTGTTGGCACCAAGCGTCAAGCTTCAGCAGCGGTTCAACGCGAAGCGGAGCGATGCGGCATGCCCTACGTTAGCGAGCGTTGGCTCGGTGGCGCCCTGACCAACTTCCGAACCATTCGAAGCCGAATGGGCCGACTGGAAGAACTAGAAGGCATTCGTGGCAGTGACAAGCTTGAAGGTTATTCCAAGAAAGCCCAATCGTCACTCAACCGTGAGTTTCGCAAGATCCACCGTAACTTGAACGGTATCCGCACGATGAATCGCCTTCCGGAGTGCTTGATCATTGTGGACCCCAACAAGGAAAAGAACGCGGTTCTCGAAGCAAAGAACCTTGGCATCACAACCGTATCCTTAATTGATACGAACTGTAATCCGGACCTAATCGACCTTCCAATCCCTGGAAACGATGACGGAATTCGGTCAATCGAATTGATCATGAGCCATATGGCTGATGCAGTTCTCGCGGGTCGCAAGAACATCGTCGCCAAGAACGAAGGTGCCGATAAAAAAGAGGCTCCCAAAGCTGAAGCTGTTCCAGACAAGGATGCGGCAACCGAAGAAGCTTCCACCAGCTAGGTTTGGACCCTTTGACCAGTTACTAGATTCGTTGCCATTTGCTGGCAGTGATTGATAAGATTCGCTTGGCCACGACTCGGCCAAGCGAACATTTGCGTTCAAAGACTGTCTTTGCTTACCCCTTGGATGCGAAGACACCCATTCGGCACACATTGCCGTTTCAAGATCATCAAAAAACACATTTGAATATTTGAGGAGAGATTAGATGTCCATATCGGCTGCAGAAGTCAAGCAACTACGCGAGCGCACGGGCGCTGGAATGATGGATTGCAAGAAAGCGCTCAAGGAAGCCGACGGCGACCTCGAAGTAGCTTTGGATTGGCTACGAAAAAAGGGCCAAAAAGTTGCTGCTAAGCGGGCAGATCGTGACGCCAACGAAGGCGTGGTTGTGGCATTAACCACCGAAGACGGCAAAACAGGAATTGTCCTAGCAGTCAGCTCTGAAACCGACTTCGTTGCCAAGAACGATGGATTCATCGCTTTGGCCAACAGTCTCGGACAATTGGCTCTTGAGAAGATGCCCGCCAATAAAGAAGAATTCATTGCAATGGCGTTTGATGACAACGTCACTGTTGCTGAAAAACTGGTTGAAGAAACCGGAAAAATTGGCGAGAAGTTGGAAGTGTCCGACTTGCAGCTTGTCAAAGGTGACAACATCGCTTCGTATATCCACGCTGGTAGTAAAATCGGTGTTGTGGTTTCGTTCAAAGATGGTGGTAGCGCAGAAGCCCCGACTTTTTTCCGAAACGTTGCAATGCATATTGCGGCGATGTCACCGCAAATCATGCGACCTGAAGAGTTTGACGAAGAGTTCGTGCTCAAGGAAACTGAAGCATTGCAAGGTGCCATCAAGGTCGAGAACGAAGATCGTGAGCGACTTGGAAAGCCGCTTCGTAACGTTCCCCAATTTGCGAGCAAGCGACAGCTCACTCCCGAAGTCATGGCTGCGGCCGAAGATGCAATTAAGGCTGAGTTAGCCGCTGAAGGTAAACCGGAAAAAATCTGGGACCGCATCGTTCCTGGCAAGATGGAACGGTTTGTTGCTGACAACACTTTACTTGATCAAGAACGTTGCCTTTTGAGCCAATTCTTCGCACTCGACGACACGATCACCGTCGAAAACGCGATCAAGAACCTCCACCCAGAGGCTGAATTGATTGAATTCAAACGAGTCGCAGTCGGCTAACCCAACCGCACTCACAGAGCCACCAAGCCCCGCTTTTAGTGGGGCTTTTTTTGTATTCTAATTGTTTCCCAAAGACAAATTTGGCGTTCTCCTGCCTCAAAGGGGATAGACGCCCAAATGTCATACTTGGCGGTCCATGTGACCGCCGCGGATTCAAAACTTCCCATAGCAACCAACCCCAAAAGTCCAAATGTCAAAAGCTAAATACAAACGCATCGTACTCAAATTATCGGGGGAGAGTTTCAGCCCGTCTGGTGAGCGTGGAATCAGCATGGAAGAAGTGGTCCACATCTCCAAACAGATCTTTGAAGCCCAGAAGCTTGGCTGTGAAATCGCAGTCGTGATTGGCGGTGGAAATATCCTGCGTGGGACGCAGTTTAAATCAACCAATCCAATCGTCGAAGAAGCAACGGCTCACTAC
The DNA here is from genome assembly GCA_029247405.1 of Mariniblastus sp. Classification (GTDB taxonomy): domain Bacteria; phylum Planctomycetota; class Planctomycetia; order Pirellulales; family Pirellulaceae; genus Mariniblastus. The sequence continues at coordinate 2,232 of JAQWLH010000144.1, read as the reverse complement.
ATGGGGATGATGGCGACCATCATTAATGGACTCGCTTTTCAAGACGCTTTAGAGTCAGTCGGCTGCGACACTCGCTTGATGAGCGCAATCAAGATGGATGGCGTTTGTGAACAATACATTCGAAGGCGCGCACACCGACATCTTGAGAAAGGTCGAATCGTCATTCTCGGAGCCGGCACCGGCGGGCCCTTTGTCACGACTGACACCGCTGCGGCTCTTCGCAGCATGGAACTCGGCGCCAACATCTTGATGAAGGCGACGCGGGTCGATGGCGTTTACAGTGAAGACCCCGAAAAGAACCCACATGCGGTGCTTTACCCGGAACTGGATTTTCAAACCGTCATCGAAAAGAATTTACGGGTCATGGATTCGACCGCCATTTCGCACTGCATGGAACACGACATGCCGTTAATGGTGTTCAATTTCCGCAAGCATGGAAACATCGTCCGAGCTGTCTCGGGGGAACGCATTGGTACGCTCGTCACCAATTCACCGGTAAACAATTAGTATTCGGTTGATCGTCGTTTTCAGCCATTCATCACGCAGCCCCACCCCCGTGGACACCAGTTAGGGTAATTATCTTTGATAACCACGGGGACACTCGACCGTTCTGTGAGCCGGCCTATAGATTGCCGGCTCGCAGATACGAATGCCTTCGACCTACTTCTCGGTCATGGGGCGACTGTGCCCTTGCTTGATAATCCGTGCCAGCAGTGTCTTTAGCTCGTCAGCCTTTTGGGGATACTTCTCAATCACATTTTTCTTTTCGGCAGGATCTTCGGCGAGATTAAATAATTGGAACTGGTCAACTTTCGTGTTGGCAAGCTTTTTCTCCACCACGACATTACGCGCTTGTTTCTTGTCGTAGCGATGCAGTTTCCAATTGCCAACCCTCAGGCCATACGTGCCCCGAGTTCCATTGTCCTGCTGCACGAGATGATCACGTCCCTTGGATCCCTCTTTACCAAGCAAGGCGCCGAGCACATCGAAACTATCTCGGCATACGTCATCAGCAAGTGTCTGCCCCGTCATTGCCGCAAGGCTCGCAGCAAAATCGATGGTACAAACAAGCTGATCACTCACTGCAGGGCTAATCCTCCCCTTCCAACGAGTGATTAACGGGGTTCGAGTTCCGCCCTCGTAAACGCTGTATTTCCCGCCGGTGTAGGGGCCTCCGGCACGATGCGATCCGAGTTTTTCAAGTGCGCCATCCTTATATCCGTCGTCCATCACAGGGCCATTGTCAGAACAAAACACAACCAGGGTGTCCTCCGCCAAGCCCAAGCGGTCCAACGTTTTCATCAATTCACCGACACACCAATCAAGTTGAACAATTGAATCGCCACGAAATCCGACTGGTGTCTTTCCCTGAAATCGTTCGTGCGGAATTCTAGGCACATGCAAATCATGCGATGAAAAGAATAGGAAAAACGGTTTGTCTTTATTCTTTTCGATAAACTCATTCGACTTTTCTACCCACTTATCGGCCAAATCTTCGTCGCGAAAACGAGCCTGATGGCCTCCGGTGTAAAACCCGATCCTACTAATCCCATTGTGAATCGTTGAATTGTGTCCATGCGACCAATCCATCTTGAGAGTCTCCCGATGCGTCTTCCCTGTGGGATGATCGTCGCTTGGCTTCTTTCGCCCCACCCAAAGGGGATCCTTTGGATCAAGATTAAGGACACGATGGTCCTGCACATAAACCTGGGGAACGCGGTCGTTGGTAGTGGGCAACAAAAAGCAACTATCGAAGCCAATTTCCAGGGGCCCAGGATTCAACTCATTGTTCCAGTCTGGGCCGCCAGTTCCGCCCAGTCCCAAATGCCATTTCCCAACAACCGCTGTTGCGTAGCCGGCCCGCTTTAAGATGGAAGCCATCGTTTCAACCCCCGGTTGAATGATGGCAGGTGAGTTTGGCGGAGCAATTCCAGTGTTCTTGCCGCGAAAGGCATAGGTACCGGTCAACATTGAATAACGAGTAGGAGTACACGTCGATGCCGAACAATAACCGCTCGTAAAACGTCGACCTTCACTTGCAAGTTGGTCGATGTTGGGAGTCTGAAACGAAGTCGCGCCGTAGCATGAAAGATCACCATACCCCATATCATCAGCCATGATGACGATGACGTTTGGCTGCTTCTTAGATAAACCTTCGTTCGCATCTAAAGCACCCTCGGATAATATCACAATCAGGGCTATCGCAAGGCCAAAGATCATCTGAGTTTTTTT
>JAQWLH010000139.1 GCA_029247405.1 Mariniblastus sp. | reverse complement strand
AGCAACAATACTTCCAGTAAATTGCTGACACCTTCAGTCATGCTAATGATATAAGTCTTAATTGCATCTGGACTGATTTGGTCTTGCGCGTTTCTAACTAACCGAAACAACCTCAGCAAGTCATTTGCCTCTTCGCTAAATCCGAATTTGCCATCGGCTTTAATCCCCCCGGTCCATGAACGAGGGCTTTGCAATTCAGCAGTTAGAGTCTTGATTTTGTCGTCTTCACTTAGCGCACCATAATCGTCAACCGTCTGGTTTTTGGAAAACACCTCAGCCGTCGTTTGCCGATGGTGCCGGGCATGCTGGCGAATATCCAAAGTCGCCATATGAAATCCAAAGGTCTTAACTGCCCGTACCAATCGGGCAAACTTACCCCGAACTAATCGTTCGCCCTTGTTGCGCAGCAAGCTATCTTGGATCAATTGGAGGTCCGCGAGGAACTCATCCACGTCAGCATAAGCTCGCGGATTGGGCTCCCGTTGTCCCCACGGTAATTTTGCCTGCTTTCGACTGGCATGCAGACGACGATACATCATGATCAACTTTTGCCGATATGGTTCCTGAGTGAACCGATCGAGCACCTCGAACTCAACCTCCGGAACTAGCTTCTTATCCTTTTCAAGGCTGGCTAAAAACCAGTGACTAAATTTTGCCCGAGTGACAGAGGGTGTCATCATCGAATACATCGAGTAGATCTCTTTGCAATAAAAATCGAGCACCAAATCCTGATGCTCTCGCAAAGTCTCCTCGGTCACCTCGGTGGTGACATAGGGATTGCCGTCACGGTCGCCACCGATCCAGGATCCGTAGTTGAGAAAAGACGGAATCTCAAACTTAAAATCAGGAAAATTCTTTTGCAACGCAGAATCCAACTCTTCGTAGATCCGCGGAACTAAATCAAACAGCGTATTTTCAAAAAAGTACAACCCGGTGTTACGTACTTCATCCATGACCGTCGGCCGCCGGTCGCGAGTTTCATCGCTTTGCCACAATAAAACGATATGATCATGAAGCAGCTCTTTTACTTCTTCGCGCTCATGCTCAAATAAATCATCCGAACCGACTTGCTGGAGCAGCTCCGACATTTTGCCAAGAATCTGCCTGATGGTTCGGCGTTTGGATTCCGTCGGATGCGCGGTAAACACGGGAGTGATTGCCATCCGCTGAAATGTTTCCTGAAGCTGCTCTGCCGTGATACCTTCCTTCTTCAGCGTCGATATGGCTTCGTAAATCGTTTCATCCATGGGAGTCTTCGACTGAAAGGCGGATTCCGCTCGTTCACGAAGGACACGCACGCGCTCACGTTCTTCTGCGAGATTGACAATCTGAAAATATGTCGAGAACGCCTTCAAATTAGCTGAGGCCAAAGGCAGATCACTCACAAGATTTGGAATAATGTCTGCCAGTTTGTCTTTTGCCGACTCATCACCCGCTCGCCAAGCTTTCGCGAGTTTGCGAATTTCCTCTTCCATTTCAAAAACTGGTTGGCCTTCTTGATCAATGATTGTCTCACCAAGAAGTCCGCCCAACAGCCGTATTGATTTGCTCAGTGTATTTATTTTTGTATTCATAGCCTCAGTTTAGCGAGTTAATTGCAATCAATCTTCGGGTAATCAAAAGCGAATTAGATAAAAAATCACTCCGCCACTCCAATTGACCTTGAGGGCCACGCAAAGACCAACCCAAATTCGATTACCCCAAACTGCCTGCTACGGAACCCATCAGCCCCTTCGATGAAATACACCTTTCCGGCAAACAACAACTTTGATTTGATGGGGCATTTAGAGAACCTCGGCGCTCAGGATTGAACAGATCTCAATTGACTTTGCATCAGCGAATATTAGAATTCTGCAGTGATAAGCAGTTTAAAAACCTGTCGTTCATAAGTCTTCTCCCAAGTATTGTTGAGCAATAAAAGCGAGAAGTTATCGTTTGAAAACTTCGACGGCTCGCACAACTGCGAGCCGTTTTTTTGTGATTTCCGGAGCTGAACCAATGACCACGATGTACTTTGAATCTGACTTGAACTCTAGCGCGCTAGATGAACTTTGCGTTGCCATGATTGGCTACGGTAGCCAAGGCCGTGGACAGGCGCTTAACCTCAGAGACAGTGGCGTCAACATTGTGGTTGGTCTTCGAGAAGGCGGAAACAGCTGGAATCAGGCCGTCTCGGAAGGATGGTCCCCTCTCACGATGGAAGAGGCTGTCAAACAAGCAGATATCATTTGCTTAATGTGCCCGGATATGGCACAGCCCCAAGTCTACAAAGACATTGTTGCTCCTCATATCAAACCTGGCTCGACCGTCTTATTTTCACATGGATTCAATATTCACTTTGGTGCCATCGAAGTAGCTGCTGAAAATAATGTTGTAATGATTGCCCCCAAAGGTCCCGGCGGAATGGTTCGTCGAACCTACGAAGATGGATCCGGCGTTCCGGCCCTCGTCGCTGTCCATCAGGACGCAACGGGCAACGCCAAGGAATTAGCACTGGCTTATGGCTGGGGAATTGGTTCGGCTCGGGCGGGTATTATTGAGACCACCTTTCCTGAAGAGACAGAAACCGATTTGTTTGGCGAACAAGCGGTTCTTTGCGGCGGTTTGACGGAATTGATTGTTGCCGGCTGGGAGACTCTGGTTGCAGCTGGTTACAAACCGGAAGTCGCGTACTTCGAATGCCTGCATGAAGTCAAACTGATCGTCGATCTTATCTATGAAGGTGGGATCGCAAGAATGCACGAATTTATCAGCGACACCGCAGCTTACGGCGACCTGGTAAGTGGCAAGCGAATCGTAACCGATGAAACTCGAAAAGCGATGAAAGAAGTGCTAACGGAAATTCAAGACGGAACGTTCGCCAAAAACTGGCAAGCCGAGTCTGCCGCTGGTGCACCCAACTTTAAGCAAATGATGCAAGCAGACCTCGACCACCCAATCGAAGCGTGTGGCAAGGCTTTGAGGAAACAATTTTCATGGCTAAAAGACAACCAGGAAGTCCAAAGCTAGGCATGTCAAATTTGCCCAACACTTCCTCAACGGAGAAATCCGAATTTAAAGATCCGTCATTTGACCCGGAAAAGATTTCCGACTCCAATTTATTGATGCACTTGGAGTCGGAAACCGATCTGGCGCTTCAACGCGTTTATCAACTCGAGCCTGCTACTCCCATGGACAGTGTTGAGCTGGAAAACGGCTGTGCATTAGGTCTAAAGCGCGAAGACCTTTCGCAAGTTCACAGTTATAAATGGAGAGGTTCTTTCAATAAGATCCTCTCGATGCACGATTCGGGATTCACCGGAGCTTTAGTTGCGGCTTCCGCCGGGAATCATGCCCAAGGCGTTGCGATCACGGCCAAACGTTTACAACTTTCGGCAACCATTTTCATGCCGCGTTCGACGCCTTTGCTAAAGCAGGATTCGGTTCGGCATTTTGGTGGCGATTTTGTCGACATTCGTTTACACGGAGATTCATTTGACCAAGCATCGACAGCAGCTAGGCAGTACGCTGCTGAATCAGGAGGCATTTTAATTCCCCCCTACGACGACCTTCAAGTGATTGCAGGTCAATCGACCATCGGGGTTGAAATTGCAGACGAGCTCACGGAACCCCCCACCCATGTTTTCCTTGAAATTGGTGGTGGCGGAATGGCAGCGGGTGTTGCCTCGGTAATCAAACGCCGATTCCCCAACACAAAGATCATCGCAGTTGAAGCGGAACATCAAAATTGCATGGGGGTTTCGATCGCCAACCAAAAATTGACCAAAATTGAGAACTTGGATCGTTTTTGCGACGGCACGGCGGTTGCTTGTCCCGGCAAGTTGCCTTTCCGCATTTGCAAGCATCTTCTTGACGAATGCCTGACTGTTTCGAACGACCAAGTCTGTGAAGCGATTCAGTTTTTGTGGCAAAAGAAACGAACCATCGTTGAGCCCTCGGCAGCCCTCGGCGTCGCAGCCGCACTCCAATACGAACTCGAGCCAAGCGATCGCCCCCTCACCGTTCTATCAGGCTCGAACGTCGACTTCATGATGCTTCCCAAAATTGCCAGACGGGGCCAAGCACGCCGACCTGAGCGGCGATACTATGCGTTTGAGCTCGATGAGAGAAAAGGAGCAATGAATGCGTTGCTAGACAACTTTTTAAGCAACATGAACATCATTGATTTCCAATACGGCAAAGTCACGGATAAGCACGCCTATCCAGTGATTGGAATCGAAGTACCGCACGCTGATATCGCACAGATGGAAACCTTTCATCAAGCGCCGGATGTCCCCAAACACCTTGAGGTGACTGGCACCGCGGCTGCCGACTTCCGAGTCATCCCTTTTAACGTCGAATTACTGAATCACCCATTTTTTGCCGTGATTGAATTCCCCAACCGTCCGGGGGCACTCAGGGACTTCATGCGTTTCGCAAGCCAACTCGCGAATGTTTGCTACATGAATTACACCGACACCGGCCAGACTGAGGGGCAAGCTTTGATGGGATTCGAATTCGACAACATCGGAAGACAATCGGAATTCCTTGAGTGGCTTAAGGGTTCTACAAAATTTCAAGCCATTCCCATGGCAGTCGTGAAAGGGTTTCATGCGACAGCCGATCCAGTGGGTCGTTGGAGTACACTTCAAGACCGCTAGAACGTCGGTGACCAGTCCACTCAGTTGAAACCCGTTCTAACCCCTCCGGAATTGTCGATAGTTCTCCCAAGATTGAAGCCTCAAGCCATAAAAAAAGCACCTCGAAAAAATCGAGATGCTGCTCAAATCCAAACTTACACCCAACGTCGTCAAACAATACTGGTGACGCGATCTCCAATGGCGACCGCTTCGATGTGAATCGTTTCTTTAATGTGAGGACGAGACATCGCAAGCGACATCGAATTCCCCTCTACACTGAATTCGACGAAGTAAACTTCGCCTCCTGATTCAAGCACAGCTGAATTCAAGCCGCTTGACTGTTTCATTGCTTGTCGAATTCGGAAACGTTGACCCGCGGGTTGAATCACCCACTCGTCTTCGAGGATTTCGAGAGCACGAATGCCGTCGTTGTTCATCACCGTCGTTTGATTGACGAGAACACATTCGATGTCCCAATTCCCCACTGGAATAGAACTCATAACAACTCCAAACTTACATAATACAAATAAAAATAATTGAATAACTTTGAGAGAGCAATTTCTAAGCCAACCTAGAGACCAGTCGTTTTCTCCCAATAAAAAGATCTTTGGCGCCTTCACCTAAAAAATCAACAGTCTCATTATGAGAAACAATTCTCAAGAGTGTGTTTGCGCAGATTTTTGAATCCTTGGTTTGATTCGTTACATTGAAAGAAATTCCTATTTGAACGACCATCTCTACGCAAATTGACATGAATCAAGTTCCGCACCTTTTCATTTTTAAAATTCCTTGCAGCGTTGGCCTCGCCATACTCGTCCTGCTTTCAAATTTGATCGCCGAACCGGCGTTTGCTCTCCCCCATCAATCCAACTCAGCGGCATCACAGACCGCTAGCCAACCCAACATCATCCTGGTCATGGCTGATGATCAAGGCTGGGGGCAAACCAGCTACAACAATCACCCGATTTTGCGAACACCGAATCTCGATGCAATGGCAGCGAGTGGATTGAGATTTGATCGTTTTTATGCTGCTGCGCCGGTGTGCTCGCCCACTCGAGCGTCTGTCTTGACTGGCCGAACCAATCGAAGAACCGGAGTTGAAAGCCATGGGTATGCATTGAGACTGCAGGAAAAGACCATTGCCCAAGCGTTGCAACTCGCTGGTTATGCAACAGGCCACTTTGGAAAATGGCATCTCAATGCCATGCGAGGCCCTGGAGTCCCAATCTTTGCTTCCGACTCTCACAATCCTGGAGCGTTTGGTTTCCAGAAGTGGCTATCAGTAACCAATTTCTTTGACCGCGACCCGGTCATGAGCCGAGCCGGGAAGTTCGAGCAATTTCATGGTGACTCTTCAGAAATCATTGTGGATGAAGCCATCAAGTTCATTGAGAGCAAGGCACAGCTCGGCACTCCGTCGTTCACCGTCATTTGGTATGGCACACCCCACAATCCGTTCATGGCTACTGAAGCTGACACCAAACCATTCGCACATCTCGATAAAAACTCAAAAGATCAACACGGCGAATTGGTTGCGCTGGACCGCAGCATGGGTACTCTTCGAAATGCCCTCAAGGACATGGGTATCGCCGACAACACGATTCTTTGGTTTACCAGCGACAACGGAGGGCTACCTAAAATCAAACCCAATACTGTCGGTGGACTCCGCGGCTTTAAAGGCAGTGTTTATGAAGGGGGGCTTCGTGTTCCGGCAATCGTCGAGTGGCCCGCTCAAGTATCACCTCGAATTACAAAATTCCCCGCCGTATCAATGGACATCTTTCCAACGATCGCCGAAATCGTTGGCTTGCCGAGCTCCGCGATGCTCGACACGCGGGATGGGATAAGTCTAAAAAATCTATTTGCGTCGGATATCGACAAACGCAACAAGCCAATCCCATTTGCGTGCCTTGGTAACAAAGCTGTGATTGACGATGACATCAAGCTGGTTTATGCCGGACCCAAAAACAACAAGAACAAGAACAAGAAATTTGAGCTATTCGACCTGGCCAGTGATCCAAAAGAATCAAACAACCTATTTAAATCAAAGCCCCAATTGGCCACTCGAATGATCAAGCTGATGAAAGAGTTTGATGATTCAATTGAAGCCAGTGTTGCCGGTAAAGATTATGCGTCGGGGAAATTGAATAAGGAAAATCCTGAGCCGAGATTCTGGACTGAAGTACCAATGTACGAGCCCTATTTCGAAAAGTGGAAAACTCGCCCGGAATACGAATCCTGGATCAAGAAAAAATTAAAATCAAAGTGACTTTTCATCCGAGTAAAACACCATCGGCCAGCAGTCTCAATGTCTCGACTGACGGGTTAAAAATCGTCCGAAAAAATCTGTATTAAACACACCAACTTGGGTGTCACGCCCGCTCATCACCCCATCAGCGCTAGCACGGTAGAAAACCAAATCTCAACAAGACGGCCGCTTAAACGCTCAAAACTCTCGCAACGAGAAGCCGCGTTACCTTTTGTAAAAACTCATAATCGAGGGTATCCGGCGTATCACTCGGTTGGTGATAGTTGGGATTGCGAAACTCGGAAGTATCGGTCCACATCAAAGCGGCAATTTTCTTATCCCAGAATGGAGCGTGATCACTGCGACGCAAATCGGCAAATCTGTTTTCCAGTCCAAAGAAAACTTTTAGTCCCCAAACCGGAAAATCCGGCACGTATGTCTTCGCACATTTCAAAATTGGCTTCAGCAGAGAATTTGAATATCGGTTTCCAATCAGTGCCAAAAAATCACCTCGGCGATGCGACAACTTGACGGGGATTCCTGAGGGAAGCGACTGCGAACCTTCCGCGTGGTCACAATAGCCCACCATCTCAAGTATGTGAACCTCTTTGAGAGACCACGCTCGCGGAAGAAAATTGTTGACAAAGTCAACACTGCCGATCAACCCGTCTTCTTCACGATTAAAAGCGACAAAGACGATACCATCTTTGGCATTTTTGACTCCACCTTCGGCAAGGGCTTTTGCACACCCCAGCATGGCCGCCACGGCGCTTGCATTATCGTCAGCTCCGGGTGTTTCCGGCTTGCTGTCGTAGTGGGCTCCAACCAGTATCCGAGGCCGAAAGTCCTCCATTGCTCCAGCATTTACGCTTGGAGATACGGCGACGATGTTGTCAAAATTACCTTGCCGAAACGTGTGATACCCCATTGCTTGAAACTGCAGTTCAATCCACCTCGCAATTTCTTGATTGTTCTCCGGTTGGCTTTCGAAGTGCCGCGGAATCGAAATTCGCTCGACAACCTCGCGAAGCCAGTCTCGATCAACCGATTCGATGGCAGTCGCGACAAGTTGGCTTTTGGCGATTGGCGAAGCGTTTGCGCTTTTGAGAATCAACATCATTCAGGCTTATTCAACACAGTTAGTCATGACAGGTAACCCCGAACGGCTACTCCCTCTTTTTTGTCAAATCTTGATCAGCGAGTGCCATATCTAAGTATCCAATCATCATCTCTTCCCAAGTCTGATCACCCCATCTCACTCGCTTTCGTGGATTTGGGTTTGCCAGGTTATTCTCCGAATTATCAAAAACTGCTTGACACTCAATCACGGTTCCCCTGGGCAAGAGAACAGGCGTTTCAAACTCATACCCGTTTTGCCAGTTAAAATCGAAATTGGGAACGTCAAGCAAAACCCGATCCGCCTCTCCCGGCATTTTCGCGATGTACTTAAATGATTTACCTCGCAGATGCATGTGAGGGAACAAGGCGAGCAATAACGTATCGCGACGGAGGGTCTTAGTTGCTGAAACGGGATGATTCGCTGCTCCCGGTGGAATTTCAAACCTTCTATTTCGAACCTCAACCGTACCAACCGATTTCCGCACCGTTTTTGCGTCAGTAAAAATAAACCCGACCGAACTAATATCTGTTTGTGGGGTTCCGTTAGGCGTATAGTGCATTTGAAACACTAGTTTCGCTCCAGCTGGAATTAGCTTGGCATAACCCTCTGGCAGCTCAAGCGGCTTCGCCCCGGGAGCCGTTGCGGTCAGCCATTCACTCTGGATTTGACCATGTGACGCTGCTCTTCTGCCATTAGTGGTCCCGACGATGATGTGGTGCACAACGGCTCGGTTACCGATCCTCAACTCCGCCGACCGAACCCATTTATCTTCCTTAAACCCTGGATCGACTTGAAAGTATTGATACTTGACCTCGCCGGTTGCTGGCACCTTGAAAGGCGTCTTGGCCATTGGGATTACCACATCCGGTTGGCCAATCTGCCAACCTTCCGTGAACTGGGGTGGTTCAGGAAGATCTGCTTTATCTCCAAACGGGGCGCCATTGCTCACCCAAGTGTTGATCGAATCAATTTGCTGTTTTGAAAGACTCACATCGTTCTTAAATTTGCCGTGATTCGGATTGGCGTGCCACGGGGGCATCCGTCGCTCCCCCACAACTTCCTGAATCATCTCCGCCCATCCGACGACTTCGTCGTAATCGGTTAAACTAAATGGGGCCACCTCACCAGTCCGATGACATTTGACGCAACGGTCATTCAAAATTCTCGAAATTTGCTTTGCATAAGTAACTTCACTTGATTTATTGCTGGCTAAGATTCGACCAATGATACACCCGTCGGTTTGAGTTCGTTCAACTTCGGGCTTTTTGCCGGCCAACGTCGCGGTCACCGCGTCATGAAGAAACCTCTTATTCGCCTGAGGTTTCTGCAGGCCATAAGAATATTGGTCATCGATCGCCCCGTTGTAAACCAGTTGTTGTTTCGAATCGAATAAGAACACTTCTGGGGTTCGCCGTGCACCGAATGCATCAGCAATCCGATTGGCCGGATCTTTTAGTAGCGGCACCTGATCGGCCTGGACCAATTTGGAAAAGTACTCAATTTCCTTTATTGAGTCATGTCGATTGGAGTTGATGCCGACGAGCTGAAAATCACCCCCAAACTCCTTCTGCAATTCACCAAGCCGTATCGAATACTGTTTTACAAGTGGGCACTCTACTCCAAAAAACACAACCACCAAAGCCTTGCTTTTGAAGTCGGACGACTTCCACGACTTGCCGCGAAAATCCTTCAAGTTGAAGGCTGGAATTTTATCCCCAATTTTCAGGATTGGCTCAGTCTCGTCACCAGAGACCGGGCCAAGAAAACCAAACAGTATTATTGAACTTATCAAGCCTCGGGAGAACAAACGCCAAGCTAAATTGAACGCCACAATGATTTCTGCCACGCAGCGGTTGCCCCTTCGAGTCAGCTTTGAAATCTCGGTTCGTTTCAATGCAATATCTGTCATTTCAAATCTCTATGCTTACGGAATTATAGACTCACCCATCACCCGAATTACCCTACTCCTTTAGGATAGCGTGTTTCAAGTTGCTAACGTAGACGAGACCTTCAATCGCGGCAGATAAACTTGCCCATTGGCGACCGGACTGCCCGACTCGGCAGGATAGATGACGACGTATAAATTACAATCAGCAGCGATTAAAACCCGCCGACCATCCCATTCAGCCGTTAAAAACCCTATCGACGTCGTCGAAAAAAAATTAGACAGCGTTGCAAACTCCAACTCTCCTGCCGGAATTCGTTTCGTTGATTAATCCGTTAACCCACATCATTGGCATTTTCTCGATCGGCATCAGCCGGGTAAAGATTAATCGAGTTTCGTTCAAAAAACAGAATGGTCAAGCGACCGTCATTAAGACTCGAACACCTTTGAGCTGGATATTAATCGCGATCGGTAACTTTGTTTTTCAATTCAGGGGATCGCCAGTTCGAGTGTTGCACACGACTGAGTGGATTGCCTGGGAATCAATCATTCAGCATTTGACTTCAGGTGATTTTCCCAATCAACCAGAGCCACCATCTCGCTTGCTCGTTTTGAACAAAATCCCGGGCCAAAAATTAGACAATCTACTGAACCAATCTTCCCACGCTCACGGCTTGAAGTTGTGCGGCATCGCCACTCAATCGCTCTACCAGTTCCATCAACATCCAGTTAAATTGACAGGTAATGAAAAAACCCTCCTTAGCCATGGGGATGCTTCTGTTCATAACGTATTGATTGACGAAGAAAATCTATCCGCAACCTGGTTCGACTTTGACTTGCGGCACAATCTTGACAAACCGGAAAATTGGCGTCATGCCGATGATCTTCGCGCTTTGCTGTTTACAACCGCCTGCTATTTTCGCACCGAGCAGTTGGATGAGCTCATCAGAGTGATAAGACTAAATTACCAAAGCGAGGAGGTTTGGTCTTCTTTGAGACAGCAAATTGGTAGTTTCTGGTTTGATTTTGATGTGTTTCATGCGGCGCAAATCCGACGCTGCCGATCAAGTGACACCTCGCGTCCCCCCTCAGACATCAGCTATAGACGAATTAACAGCAGCGTTAGAGACTTGCTTTTGCGGAGTCAAAGGCCCTTGATATAATGGTCAAATTGAGAAAATAACACACGATTCACAGAGGTTGGCAACGCAAGCCTCTCCCTAACTCTGGCGGAAGTCTGGATTATCATGGATCTTGTTATCCACCCACGATTAATCCGGTTAGCGAGGCGAACAATTTCTTGCAAACTCTAGCTCATGTGTGACATCATCTCATCGACCTTCACAAAACGGCACAGCGACAGGGCTTGGCCCCTCCCAGCTACCAAGTGGTCCATGCGTATGAATTGGCACGACCTTTTGTTTGCCCACTGGAGAGTTGAGGTGTCGGCATTAAGAGGTCTGATCCCGCCCGGTTTGGACATTGACACCTACGATGGGAGTGCTTGGATCGGGATCGTCCCGTTTCGCATGACCGGAGTCGCCCCCCGCCATTTGCCCAGCCTTCCGTTCATCTCAAGTTTCCCTGAACTTAATGTTCGGACTTACGTGTCAATTGATGGTAAACCAGGAGTTTGGTTTTTTTGTCTCGAGGCAAGCAACCGAATCGCTGTTCGCGCCGCCCGAAAGCTGTTTTATCTCCCCTACATGGACGCCAAGATTGAGATGAGAAACCATGGTGAACTAGGGGTTGGGAAGTGGATTGAGTACAGTTCAAACCGAACCCATCGCGGTGAACAGGCGGCAAAGTTTGAAGCCGACTATCGCCCGATTGGACCTGCCTTCCAACCCGATCCTGGATCTCTGGAACAGTTCTTAACCTCTCGCTATTGCTTGTATACGGCCAACGCCAACAACGAAATCTTTAGAGGTGAGATAGATCACGATCCTTGGGAACTTCGTGAAGCACAGGCGATTATTAAAGAAAACACAATGACGGAGTGGTTGGGGATCGATCTGCCCGACGAACCGCCGTTGCTGCACTACGCCAAACGGACCGACGCTCTGGCTTGGACAATCAAGAGAACCTAAATCGACCTCTCACAGGCACTTGTTGGAGTTTACAACATCTCGGTCTACAATGAGATCTTCTCACGCCTTTTGGAGAAGGATGCCGATGCTCAAGACTCTCAGATTCAGACAAAATTGCAATTCAGTCCAAACACGGTTCATTGCCGTTTCAGCCTGTTTCGTCTTGCTGACTTTATTTACTCCGGTCGCACTGGAAGCGAAAGTTGTAAATGACGACGACAAACCTATCCTGCCGGTTGATGACCTCCCAGCCAAGATAAGCACGAACAAGGTCCCAATGGGATTCAAAACGCTTCCCAAGTCTCCAGCCGACAACCCAACCACCGAGGCAAAGGCGAAACTTGGGCGCAGGCTCTTTTTTGATCCGATTCTGTCCAACGACCAAACTGTTTCGTGTGCCAGCTGCCATCAGCCAAAGCATGGATTTGCCAGTCCGAACACAGTCGCTATTGGCATCGGTGGTAAAAAAGGAACTCGGAATGCACCGACGGTTTTGAATCGCGGTTACGGAGCAGCATTCTCTTGGGACGGACGGGATGCATCGCTTGAGCAGCAAGCGCTCGGCCCTCTCAAAAGCGAATCCGAGCTCGGTGGCGACGTCGCAACAGTGATTCAAAATGTAAAAAAAGATGCCGCCTATGTCGAAGCGTTTGCATCCGTTTTTTCGGAATCCAAGTCGGATACTCCAGAGGAGTCCGTCACACTTGAAAACATCGCAAAAGCCATCGCTTGCTTCGAAAGAACCTTGACGACGGGCAACTCAAAAGTAGATCGATTCAGAAACGAAGAATATGAAGCCCTGACCAAAGAGGCGAGGCAGGGGCTCTGGATTTTTGAGAGTCGAGGAGGTTGCTGGAGGTGCCACAATGGGCCCAACCTGGCTGACGATGAATTCCACAACACGGGTGTCGGCTTCGGCATGAAAGATCGAGATTTGGGCCGCTCAAAGATCACAGAAGATTCGAGCCACAAATTTCAATTCAAGACGCCTGGCCTTCGGGACGTGGAACACACCGCTCCCTATATGCACGACGGCAGCGTGAAAACGCTCCGAGAAGTCGTCGAGTTTTACAACAAGGGTGGAGCACCAGACGATCCGAATCTGGACAAACAAATGAAGCCGCTTAAACTGACTGACGAAGAAGTCGGTTTTTTGGTTGAATTTTTGAAGGCCCTCTCGGGCGATGCTGTCAAATAGCAATTTCACTCGGCCTACTCACGTTGCCAAAAACCTAGCCGCGGCATCCGAGTTAAAAACCTTCAACGAGTTAGTAGCGACTACGTTCCAAATCAGTTGAACGCTCAACCTGCCCTCAACCCCAAGTATTCGATTCATGGGTGAAACTCACCAGATCAACGACGTTCATTTGCATCTGTCCGATCCGCACGATTCGTCCGGCGAATGGATTGGGCAATCTGAAGTCCTTAAACAGGTTTTAGCTTGCTGGCTGACGGTTAACGAAATCGACTTACCGCTGACGCCGCGATTGGTCGGCCCTCCCGGAATTGGCAAAACAGCGTTGGCCATGGCCGCAACGCAGGTGCGTGAGCAAGAACTGTATATTTACCAATGCACCGCTGACACTCGCCCTGAAGATCTGCTTGTCACGCCAGTGCTCGCCGAAAGCGGTAAAATTGCTTACCACGCGTCTCCGTTAGTCACTGCGATGATTCGCGGCGGCGTGTGTATTCTGGACGAAGGCAATCGGATGAATGAAAAGTCATGGGCCTCGTTGGCACCGCTTTTGGATCATCGACGCTACGTGGAGTCGATCGTTGCGGGCATTTCCATTGCAGCTCATCGAGATTTTCGTTGCGCAGTGACAATGAACCAGGACGAGTCAACCTTTGAAATCCCAGATTACATTTTGAGC
>JAQWLH010000136.1 GCA_029247405.1 Mariniblastus sp. | reverse complement strand
CGGCCATCGCCGCCGCCCAAATGGGATCCGGTTCGGTTGTACGCCTCGCTTGTCGAACCGTCGCCACATGGTCAATGTTTACTCCGAGTGTTGGCATGGGTCGTTTCCAATTCCAATTGGGTTCAAATTTCTGCAGCATGTTCCGCCGACATTGTCAGCTTGGGTGATCCGAGTTTCAATCTTATCGACGTGCTCTTGATTTAGAAAATGGGTCAGCTGGACCGCTTGTTCATGGTTGTCAGTAATTGCAAAAAGGCAAGGTCCCCAAGAGCTTTGTCCGACCGCTTTGACGCCAAAGTTGCGGATTT
Organism: Mariniblastus sp.; assembly: GCA_029247405.1. Classification (GTDB taxonomy): domain Bacteria; phylum Planctomycetota; class Planctomycetia; order Pirellulales; family Pirellulaceae; genus Mariniblastus. The sequence continues at coordinate 10,854 of JAQWLH010000136.1, read as the reverse complement.
GGTGGACTAGGGCACCGACTGATTTGCTTTGATAGGCTCCCCCTTGGACCGAAGCGAACATCATTCCACTCCGTCTTCCAAATTCATAAAGAGCATCACCGCACAAACTATAGTCTTGTTGAAGGACTCCCGGAATGATTTGATTGCGCACGAGGTCAACCATTTCCTCTCGCTGTTTTTCCGTGGTCGGGGGGATGTTTTTAAAAGCGCTTACTTCCACCTCGCCAGAGACGCCTTCCGCGTCTTTAGGGCGAACCAAGACGATGGGCCAGGATTCTGGAAAGTTGGATTGTAAATCGAGAGGGGCCAAAGCTTCATTCTTCAGTTTCCCTCGATCAACTAAAAACCCACCTTGGCAAAAACCGTGGGTGCCTATGGCAGAGCGTTTTCCTCGATTAAGTGTTACGGCGTATTCATCAGCGGACTGGGTGGGTAGTTCGAAAAGTTTGCCCAAAGCGGTCGCCGAGGCGATTGCCAATTGGGTCCCTGTCCCAAATCCAGAATGTCGCGGGGGAAGTGAATTGATCTTCAGTGCTACCGGCAATTGATCGGGGCTTTGAATCGACAGTCGCTGGCAAAGCTCCGGCTTTAGCTTCTGAAACCACACATGGATTGCGGACCTGGCATCTGCGGCGCTTGGCCCTGAAACACGCAAAGCTTCAGACGGAACTGCTGTTACAACCGTTCGTGGCTGATCGATCATCAGGCCGATTCCCCCAAACTTTCGTGCGACAATATCACCCACTGAAAAAAGTCCGAAATGCAATCGAGAGGGAGCGGTGACGGTTACTTGATCAAGCACGGGCATTACCCTCGTCTTGAACAAATTGGTTGAGTAAGTCCATCGCGCGTTGTTCATTCAAAGCGCCAGTCTTCCCGACGATTGTGTTGAAGCGAATGAATTGGTCGGCAACTTCGGCTGCAGGTAAAAAGTCGAGCCGAGTTGCAATGATTGCAGCCTCCAGTACTGCATGTTTAGCGCGGTTAAAGCCAAAAAAGTCGCGATTGCGATGAACTTGGACGGTCCGGCAGTTCAAGTTCATTCTGGGGCCTGTCTCATCAATATATTCGACTTGAAATTCATAACTTCGACAGGCGTCTCGGAGAACTTTACCTTCGATCATCAAGCACTGATAAGCCTCGGGTACCACTTTGAATTCACCAATTGCCGCGCGTGCAAACAGTTCAACATTGTCGGTAATATGAAGAACGCCAGCCTTGGTGCGTTTCAAATTGGCAAAAGTTTTGGAAGTGTTAAAGGGGCGAAGTTCAAACAGATCAAGCGACGGGGTCCCGTCAGCCTCAAGATTGACCGTTGGACCCATTGGAGAAACGTTGAGTGTGCCGTCTACGTTAAGCGTGGTGATGATCGTTTCAAGAATCATGGCGCCTCCTGCTTGGAAAGCCGGTCCGAGACAAGGGGCGCACTGAAGGGTGAATTAACGACGGGATTCCATTTGGGTTTGAAGCTGGCAAAATCGACCTTTGTTTCAATATTAGCAATCTTCAAAAAGTTGATTAAAAGTTGATATCCACATTCGGTCAGGATTGATTCGGGGTGAAATTGAAGGCCTACCATGGGCCATGAGCGGTGTTCAATTGCCATGATGGTGCCGTCGTCCGATCGAGCCGTCACTATCAAATCAGCAGGAAGGTCTCCAGTATTGGCGACCAGTGAGTGATATCTACCCACGGTAAAAGGCGAAGGGATTTCGGAAAACATCCTTGAACCTAAGTGAGTTAATTCGCTTTGTCTGCCGTGGATCGGTTGGTTAGCCTGCACGATAGAACCACCCAAGGCCTGGACCATGACCTGATGTCCCAGGCAGATTCCGAGCATCGGCAAGCGGGAGGCGAACTCGGCGACCAAATCAAGTGAACAGCCGGCTTGGTCGGGCGTGCATGGGCCGGGTGAAATAACGATCGCCTTGGGAGACAGCTTTTTGACAATCTCAATGTTGACCTCATCATTCCGCATGACCACGGTTTTGCAGCCAAGCTGCCGAAAATATCGGGCGAGATTGTGAACAAAACTATCGTAGTTGTCGATGACCAGAATCATATGTGTTGGCTGGCTTTAGCGGTTGTTGGGGGCTGTGTTTTGAGTGACGGCGCGAAGCATGCCGGCTGCTTTGGTCCAAGTCTCTTCGTGCTCTTGAGCCGGATTTGATTGGCTAACGATGCCGCCGCCCACAGGGATTTGCCACCAACCCCCGGACGAAGTGATCGTGCGAATCAAAATATTCAAATCAGCGTTGCCATTGAACCCAAGATAACCCAATGCGCCACAGTACGCACCACGGGCAGTCGGTTCGAGTGTGGATATGATTTCCATCGAACGAACTTTTGGCGCTCCAGTGATTGAACCGCCGGGAAAAACGGCTTGAAGCAAATCCACCATGTCGCAGTCGGGTCTCAATTTCCCTTCGACAGCGGAAACTAAATGTAAAACGCTTTGATATTCCTCGAGTTCGCAATGTTGAGTGACGCTTATCGAATCGTCTAGGCAAACGCGAGACAAGTCGTTTCGCATCAAATCAACGATCATGGTATTTTCCGCACGATCTTTTTCACTCGCGACCAATTCCTCACGAGCTTGGATATCGACCATGGGTCGACCGGTTCGCCGTCGCGTTCCCTTGATGGGGCGGGTTTCGACGAGCCCCTCACGTACAGAAAAAAAACGCTCTGGAGATGCACTGATAATCTGTGCATCAGCGGTAGGGCAGCCCAAGTCATCCTTCATTAAACTAAGGTCAAAGAAGCCTCCAAAAGTCGCTGGATTGCAACCGCGAAGTCGGGAGTAAAGTTCAACTCCAGTGCAATTAGCGGGGAAGATCAACCGCTGAGTGAGATTGATTTGAAATACGTCACCGGCGTGAATGTAATCGATGCACTTTTGAACTGCCTGAATATAACCCTCCGCCGAGAAGTTGCTTTGGAGGCCCGGGGGCCCCGTCACGTCAAAACTACCAGAGAGTTCTACTTTCGGTTCGCACTTTGCGTTGGCGAAACGGGAAGACGAAGGGAGACCGCCAAGCTCGAGCAGGGTTTGGAAATATTTGCCGCGGGTGTCAGCGTGGTGTTTCCTCGCAGCTGGTTCGGTCTCGGGAAAGCCCTGAGAGATGATCCAAGCTTGGTTGAGTTCATGATCCCATGCGACGACTGTATCGTAGGCACCGACAACAACGGCAGGAAGCTCGAACTCGTCGTGCTTCGGGGGTGAGATTTTTTCAATCGACCGGTTGAAATCGTAACTAAAAAGCCCCGCCAAGCCACCTTGCATGGGGGGGAGGTCGGGTATCGGGTCGCAAGTGTATTTGCCCATTAGGTCTTTGAGACGGTCGAAGGCTCGTTTTGACCCAACTGGTTCGATAACGGTTTCAAAAGGGTCAGCCATCAAAAACGAATAGCGGCCGAGGGGCTGGTTGTTCGAGTTGTTGAGTTGTTTAGCGCTCTCAAGCAAGAGGCAGCCAGGTAAATGCGATAAATTTGAAAACGCCAACTCGATAGTCGGAACGGGTGACAGTTCAATGACCGTTGGGGCAAATGGAATGTCTGATTGAGTTTTGTTTTCGTATTTTGTCACGGGTGTATTAAGGTCGTTTAACAGACAAAAGGCAATGGGTTGTTCCCAAGAGGTCCTGAGAATTGGCGGCTAACTGAAGCAAATTGTTTATCCACAAAGTGATTTGATCGAGTTGCAGAACTTGAGTTTACTGGCCTCTGAGTCTAGGCCTTCGTTGGCAACAGCATCGCGGATGTTGTTTACTTGTGTTTAGTGATTTTTTTTCGAGCTCGCTTGAGGCGGTGGCGATCTGTTTCCTGAACCGTAAGGTGCCCCCAGTCGAGGGCTTCGTCTTGAGTGTACTGCTTCCCCAGTTGGTTGGCGATCATTGCTTTACACATTTCAAACCCGAGGTAAAAAGCGTGCGAAGCATCCATGTTACTTGGTTGGGTTTCCATTAATTGGTCGAAGGCCTGAAACGGATCCTCGTGATGAAAGTGTAATTTGCTTCCGAGGAGGTGAACTTGGCCGTTCTCAGCGATAATCCGGTAGTTGTTATCTTTGATTTGGCGGGCCAATTGTTCGATTTGCTCAATTCCGAACTCAAGCAATTTGGTATCTCGTAAAACAACCAACTGCTGGCTCAAGTGTTTCGGTGGGACTTGTTGATTCACGGCGTAGTGGACCAGTTGCCTGGCAATAGAGCATTCTTTGACGCTTGACCTGGCCCAGTTGATGACCTGTGTCGTCAGAACGCTGCGGATACCCAGATCTTGGCAAATCGCCAGAAGGATGACATTGATGCCTGCCGAATCAACGTCGGTAAGTTCACTAATATTTCCTATTCCCATCATCATTTCAGCATCAGGCCAACGCTGCCGAGCCTCCATGTATCGCTTGAGGCTATTTGTAAATCCAAGGCCTATTGGCTCGAGGATAGGATCCAGGCGAAGCGGGATTCGATGTGCAGTTAAATGATCAATCGTTTCTTCCATCGAAGCGATGTCGCGAATGTCGTCAGGAATCACAACGACTTCGCAGCCCCAATGAATCGCGGCTTCTCGATTGGTTTTGTTGACCGACAAAACTAATTCTGCGCCAGCAGCAACAGCCGGTTCAATCTCCAGTGGGTTGAGGCTGTCGATCGAGACTCGAAGGCCGATATCTTTCAAGGCTTTGACACACTCGGCAACTCCCCCCCACGTCGAATTTGGCTCGCAACCAACGTCAATGAGTGTGGCGCCTGACTCCGCCATCGCTTGCCCCTGTTTGAGGATCTGCTTTAGTGCAAGCTGCGGGGCATGATTAATTTCGGCGATGATATCAATGTCCCATTTTCCCAGATCACTACGGTCTGGTGCTTGCCCAAAGTACTCAGGCAAGCGTCTCAAGTCTTTGGGGCCACGCTCGATCGGAAGATGAGTCGTATCCTCAATTGGCTTAAGCTCGCCCAAGCAATATCCTGGCAAAATGATTCGATTTGTCTCGGGCGGAACTTCGAGTCGAGCGGCGATCCATTTGGGGGTTAATAACGCCGCCACAGTGATCGGGAGAACTTGGATTGAATACTCGAATCCCGCTCGGGCTGCAACTTTGGGCAGAATTTGCCTAAGCGAGGCTTCGGCAAGGCGGCCAGTCACAAAATGAATTTTTTCTGAAGACATGGGACTACTTAGAATCGACTTGTCGTGGGGAATCGTCAATTAGGATGTTTCGCAGGATTTATTTGCTTGTTACCTGATAGGTGGTCGCTTATTTTTAATAGAGGGTGATTAATTTTGCAGGGGATTGCACCAAATCTTCGATGTTCAACGTGTTTCGCACTCCTCCTTCGAAGAATACGTCTTTTTGATTCGCAGCTTGGCATGAAAGTTTAGGCAATATGAAAGCCTTAAGGTACGCAAAACGGTTGGTGGGATTTGATTCCACGAGCTATCTTTCCAATGCATTGATCAGCAAATATCTCGAGATGAAGCTGACCAAACATGGATTTGTGGTGGAGAAAATCGAGTATCTCGACAAGCGTGGCGTAAAAAAAATAAATCTTATCGCAAAAAAAGGGGGTGGGGTTGGTGGTCTTGCTTATTGCAGCCATTCCGACGTAGTTCCGGCACGAAAATGGTTTACTAAAAAGTTCGGGGCCTTCGAGCCTGCAATCGCGCGAGAGCGTTTGTACGGTCGTGGAAGTTGCGACATGAAGGGCTCGATCGCATGTATGTTAGCCGCAGCACAGCAATTTGATTGGGATGAACTGAAGCAACCGCTTTATTTTCTGGTGACAGCGGATGAAGAGACCGGTTTTCAAGGGGCGAGTTGTGTCGTCGAGGAAAGCAAGCTTTACCGTGAAATGGTGACCAATGGCACCAAGGCGATTATTGGTGAACCGACTTCTCTGGAAGTGGTTCATGCTCATAAGGGCTCAGTGGAAATCGTGGCGACTTCTCGAGGCAAAGCTGGGCATTCAAGCACACGAAAAGGCATCAACGCAAACCTTGCAATGATTCCATTTCTTGCCGATATCAAGGCCATCTACGACGAAGTTGAAACAGAGCAAAAATGGCAGAACGATGGGTTTGATCCTCCGACCCTGAGCTGGAATATTTCGGTGAAAGATGATTCAACAGCGCTCAATGTGACAGCCAGCAAGAGCATTTGTGAAATGTATGTTCGACCAATGCCTGGGATCAACATCGAGCCTTTGATTGATCGAGTAAAATTCTCAGCCGATCAACATGGACTTGAATTGACGATTAACCAATGGGGTAATCCATTTTTCGTCGATCCGGGATCAGATTTTGTTCAAGAATCATTACGACTCGCGCATCGACCGAAATCCAAAACGGTTTCTTATGGAACAGATGGCGGCGTGTTTACAGAGATTGAAAATAAGATCGTATTTGGACCGGGGAGCATCGAGCAGGCCCATACGGTCGACGAGTGGATTGCTTTGGAGCAGTTGTCCCTCGGGACCGAAATGTACGCTAAAATGGTTCGACATTGGTGTTGTCAGTAGAAAAATCAAAATGCTCTAAGCAGAGGTCGATCTAAACTCAATCGTTTTTTTGAACCGGCGGTAGTCCAACGCTGTTTAAGCTAAATTTATTAAAGTTGCCTCAATGGAAGAATCCGGTTTTCAAATCGTTCCCGCTACCCATGATGACTTTGCGGATGTTCAGCAATTTCTCCTGCCGTTTATGGACGGGTTGAGTTTGCTTCCACGAACCTCCATTGAATTGGAGCTGCTCTTAAAGCATTCCTTTAGAGCGGTTGCAGAAAAAAAGATCGTTGGTTTTTGCGCTCTTGAAATCTACTCAAAGAAATTGGCTGAGCTTCAATGCTTGGCAGTCGATTCGAGCTTTCGTCGGCGAGGCGTGGGCCGTGCCTTGGTCTTGCGTTGCATTGAGCGGGCACGCGATGAGAAAGTTAACGAGATGATGGCGATTTCTTCGTCTGACGAAATGTTCATGTCTTGTGGATTTGATTATTCGTTGCCCAACCAAAAACGGGCTTTGTTCATCCAGCCTTAGTTGGCTTTCATCGAACAAAACGAGCCCGGTGGGAACTTGTGTTTCTCCTCAACCGGTAATTCGATCGGCGGCGTCGGCCTTGGATTGCAAAACTCTGAGTTTTGACTCATGCGAGCCAACGTCAAATCTTTTTACAAAAGCATGTCGCGGATGAGAAAGTAGCCAAGTGCAAATATCCCCGCATCGACGATCATGTGGCTGATCCATGAGGTGCGAAGTTTCCCGGTGACCTCGTATTGCCAGGCCCAAAATACACCACCCACGGCAATGCAGAGTGAAAAGAAGTAGGTTAACGGCGAGGCCCAGCCGAAATAGAATCCAAGAACGACTACGTGATGTGCCATAAACGCAAAGCTGGAGAGAATGATTGACGTCCAGCAGCTGAAGAACTTTTTGAGGTAGTCGAACACGAACCAGCGAAAATAGTATTCCTCAAGGAACGAGTGGCAAAGTGCGTAAAAAACAGCCAACCCCAGATACTTCTCTAGGGAATTAACGCTCAAGCCAGCAATCTTTTCTCGCACCAAGTCCACCAGCGTCACACCAACCTCAGAGCCCTCGAGGAAGAGGTAGTAAATTCCAAACATGGTTGCTACGACGAGCAGGCCAAACGCGACGCCAAGCCACACTTGCTTTAAGTTGTCATGCGACACGGTTCTCTGAAAAAACTTCGACCGATACCACAGCCCTACCCAAATTACTGGAAACAGAAATTGCACACACTTACCAACACCGTACGCAATTTGTTGGTAAGAGGCCCCCGAATCTTTAAGCCATTGGAAATACACCAGCGTGATGACGGTTGGGCAAATAATTGCGAAAGCAACAGCCCCACCATCACTTGGTTTGCCGGGGGGAAAGCTGAATTCGTTTTCCATTTTGTGCAGTTCAGTGTTGATGAGTTCGAACAAACCTGTTGGTTCCAGATTCTAGAAAGCTATCGCGGGTTGTTGACGACTTTTTCAAAAGCAGTGAGTATTTTTTCAATGATCGACTCTGGTTGCAAAAGGATGGCATGATTCAACAGAACCGTTTGCTGCGATGCGATCTGGCTGTTAACAAGCGTTCCAATTTTTCTGCAGCGCCTTGGCGAACGACGAAGAAAGCCTCGAAACCCGTCGCCAATCGGAATACCCTCGGTTGCCAATGCATGAATGAAATCAGCTCGCGACCAACCTGGTGTGCGATCACGCAAAAGCCAAGGTAGTTTGTAGTAGGCGGTGTTTGTGTCGGGGACGATCTGAGTCAGGCTTTGTAGGGCGTCATGTTTTTTGGTCCCTGCAATTAGAATCTCGGCCGTTCTGATTCGCTTCTGCGTTGACTCGGGAAGTGACTCAAATTGGGGGATTAGTACAGCGGCTTGTAACTGAGAGAGTGGGAAAGCGTCGTTGCCTCGATTGGCAAAAATTTTGGCGCGCTGATGGAACTCGGGGTGATTCGTCAGAATAGCTCCGCCTCGTCCTGCCGAAAGTAGTTTGCTCCCACCAAAGCTTAACGCGGCAATATCACCCAGCGATCCGAGAGGCTTTTGGGAAATCGAGCCGCCAGGCACCTGGCAAGCGTCTTCGACAATCGCAATTTTCCTTTCGGCTTTTATATTGTGTTGATCAATGACATCGCGAATGGCGGACAAATTTGCAACTTGTCCATGCAGGTGAGACACAATAATTGCAGCAGATTTTTCACCCAATGCATCGGCAATTAGTTCCGAATCGATGACCCAACCGTCTTGGATGACATCCACCAAAACGGGCCGGGCCCCGATCGCTTCAATCGCTCGAAAGTTGCCGGGGAAATCGTATCCAGCGATAATGACTTCGTCGTCGGCTTGGACGCCAACAGCTCGAAGGGCCAGCTCGACTGCAATCGTCCCACTCGAGCACAGCATGGCGTGCTCGGAGAGGAATTCAGTTTTCAACTTCAAGATTAGCTCATCGGTCCAGCGACCCTCGTATTGGCCCCAAGAGCCATCGGCCAGGGCAGCATTGACGTTTGATTTTATTTGCTCAGATGCGGTCGGCCATTGAATGGGTTCAATGGTCAATGCGGGCGGTCCGCCTTCAATAGCGAGTGATTCGTTCGGCAATTCAAAGTCCCTTTTGGGAGGATACTAACTTCCCTTGTGAGGCATCATACGCTTGGTGCACCGATGATAAAAAGAGGCCGTTGTATTATACTCAGTCAGGTGAGCTAATTGGAGCGCACGCAATCAACGAATCTGTCCCAAGAGCAAAAACTGTAATGAAGCCAATTCGATTCTTGATGGTCGGAGGATTTCTCGGCGCCGGTAAAACAACGTCGATTGGGCGTCTGGCCGCACATTACGTTGCCCAAGGGCTCAATGTCGCGTTGGTCACCAATGACCAGGCCTACGACTTGGTGGACACGCATACCCTGCGTGCTCAAGGGTTTCAGGTGGGTGAGGTGCCAGGCGCATGTTTTTGCTGCAAATTTGACGATCTCATTGAAACGGTGGGGTCACTTTCTGATCAAAAGACGCCCGATATTGTGATCGCCGAGCCGGTCGGAAGTTGTACGGATCTGGTCGCAACTGTAATTCAACCGATGCGAGAGTTGTTTGGTGATCGGTTTGAATTGGGGCCACTGGTCGTGCTTTTGAAGCCGGTTCACGGCAAAAAGATTTTGGCGGAACAAAAGGGAAAAGGCTTCTCCCCTAAAGCTGAATACATATTTCTAAAACAACTCGAAGAAGCTGATGCAATTGCGATCAACAAAATTGATCGAATGTCATTGGAGGACCAGCAAAGCTTGCTAGAACTTGTCGAAAAGCGATTTCCCGGTGTGCCTGTATTCGGAGTAAGCGCCCGTGACGGGGTTGGTTTTGAAAAGCTAATCGCGGCCGCAGCGGCTGAACCGAAGAAACGAAATCAAATGATGGAAATGGATTACCAGACCTACGCTGAAGGAGAAGCGGAGCTTGGATGGCTGAATTGCCAGATTGAGGCCAAATCGGAAGCAAAGTTTGACCTCGACGGTTTAGTACTAAAATTAGTCACCGGGATCGGAGGCGAACTGACGGACACCGATTGCGAGGTGGCCCATCTTAAAGTGCTCGGTCAAACCATGAATGATGCTGCGGTCGCGAACTTGGTCGGATCAGCGGTGGAAAGTGAATTGAGTTTAGCTAGTGAGATCAAGACGAAAGCTGCCGATGTGTTGGTCAACGCGAGGGTGGCGGCCAGTCCAGAAGAACTTGAGCAAATCGTCACCTCGATAACGACGGATTTAGCAGATGAATTGAAGATTGATCTCACCGTCGGAAACATGCAAAGTTTTCGACCAGGCAAGCCAGAACCGACGCATCGGTCTGGTGCTTGAAATCTGCAGATAAACTAAGTTGATTCAGCTCCAAACGGCTGAAATCCATGCCGCCAGTCTGGTGCTCTTTGTCGCTAGCACAAATGCTGTTGACGCTCGTTTAGTTGCCCCGTAACTCTTACATGAACCCGTTTAATTTAATGGGTTGGCGGAGATTTTGCGCGTTCTCAGGCCGAGTGATCCACCGGTTTTTTTTACCCGCTCAGGATACTCAGCGAACAGAAACCTCTTCGGTCGTGCAAAGGTGATGAGGAAGGTCAGGGTGAGCATTGACTGAGAACAAAGAATCGCACTCGCGGCAAGACAGTGTAAAAGAGAATTTTGAAACCATCAGGTGAAAGGGCCAAATCGCAGAGCCATGCGTCCGCATTCCAACCATCAGGACCATTCCTTTACCCCAATTGTCCCCCGACAATTTGTGGTTGCGTTTGCTGCTATTGTGATGCTAATTCAGGCCGGTTGCCAAACCACTAATTTATT
>JAQWLH010000118.1 GCA_029247405.1 Mariniblastus sp. | reverse complement strand
TACCGTAATTTTTTTTCAGGTAATATGCGATCGCGCTAAACGGGAAATTCCCACACCCTAAAAGCCCTACGTGCCCACTAGGATTGCCCATAAGTTTTGGATGATCATCAAACGTTTTTTTCATGTGGTACTGTCCGCGCACTTTAACAAGAGTTCGCTTGAACCCGTATAATCGCAGATACCGCAGTACCTTTCGGATTTTAAACCAAAATGGTTCTTTTGTGTAATCAACCATTAAATTCTCTCTAGCAACGTTAGAGTCTTTTCTACACACCGATCCCACGAGTAATTGAAGGCTCGCTGCTGTGCACATTGACGCAACTCGGCAGCTTCTTTTTTAGATTCAGTCAAAAATTGTAGCTGCTTGTGTATTTGATCTATGTTTCTTTGCTCAAAGAACAGGGCATTTCCCTGACCGATGATTTCTGGCAAGGGTCGACTGTTGCTCGCCAAAATAACTGCACCAGCTGACATGGCTTCGATCGCTATATTTGGACAGGCTTCAATCTCCGTAGCCAAAATTACGATTTTTGCACTTCGATACAACGCGCGAATACTCTCTTTGCTTACATGGCCAACAAAATGAACTCTGCTTTTTTGTCCAGATTCATTAGCTAGACGATGCAACTTATTTTTGTAACGCGAATCATTACTGTCTCCGGCAACCACAAGGTCATATGTCGGTCCGTTTGAGGCAATATATTTAACGAAGGCTTCAATTACATCTTCGCATCTTCGATATGGCAACAAAGAGCCACACGTGAGCAGGAAAGGGCGATTAATATTCAATTCCTGAAGTGTTGTTTCGACCTTGTCTTCATAAATATCGGCGGAAAAAAAAGTATCACGACCATGGTAAATATGACTCACCCGGTCATCTGAAACGCGACAACGCTCCTGCAACTTGTCTTTTGCAAAACCTGAAACCGCAATGATATGGTCAGCTGATTGCATCGAACGAATAGTCGCGAATCGCAAAGCGTGGTTCCGAACCCTGTTCTTTATTCCATATTGAAACTGATCAAAACAAAATGGCTCCATGTTACGAAGCATGAGCACCGATTTAGCTTTAGAAGAGAAATTTTGCACTTGATACGGTGTGAAAACAGTAGAAAAACCATGCCCCTTAATCAGCTTAGGCAGGTTTTTTCTTTCCCAAAGACTGCGTTTGAGACCGCCGAAATTTGCTGTTGGAGCCTGCAATATTAATTCTCTGTGCGCGTCCAAGGCACTAGCTTGATTCGAATCACAAAGACCAAAAAACTCCACGTTTTCGCGCGCTTTACCCATCAATAGGATCTTGCTAATCGCATTGTTCAGGTAGCTGATTGCACCTCCGCTACGCGCGCTAAGACAATTTATTAGTATCTTTTTCAAAATGAATGACTTGTGTTTTCAAAATTCGGTGTTCGGAACTGTTTCTATGTGGCAAAGCGAATGCAAGCCCAAGAATCAAAGGTGGAAACAAGACAGTAATTAGCGACTCTGCCCATTCTGGGTTGGGATTATTAGCATAGCCTCAATCTCGAGACCCGGCCGATTCTACTATGTCTTTTTGCGTAAACCTGAAACTCTAGTTGTGTTGTGCGGATTGAAACGATGCCTGAGCAACAAATGTGGTGCCAGACAATTAATTGTCCAAAATCGTCCCGGAAATATAAACTTCAAGGGGAGCACTCTGGATGATCTTGCCATCGAACTTCGATATGGCAACCAGCTCGATTGGCCCTCGGCCTGGCATAGCCGCGTCAAAACTAATAGATCCTTTTCGTCTTGAAAGTGATCCTAAAGCCAAATCTTGGCAATACAGTGTAACTTGACCATCAAAATTTGACGTAACGTCAACGGTTACTTGGCCGGATACATCATATTGTTTCTGATTGGAATTGATTGATAATCTTCGTCTTTCGTTCTCTACAAGTAAGTGGATTGTTTTACTCGAATTGGTTTCGATGGCATTGTCTGCAACCGCAACGACCCGCACTTCGTGGTATCCGTCACTCATCGTTTTTGAGTTGAATGTCAGTTTACTATTGAACGGTCTTTCGCCAACTTTAGATCCGTCAACAAAGAGATTGAGCTTTCCAATTTGTACTTCATTCCTGACTTCGATGTTCCAAACGACGGAACCTTGAATCGTGTTTAATCCATCGGATTTCCCAATGTCAGCAAGTATTGGAGAAACCCCATATGGCCTACACAATGGGTCGCCAACGATCAAGATTTGAAATGGACCATGGATCGATTGATAAAACGCTTCCCCCATCGTGCATCCTCGCGCGTAGTGAACCTGGATCATAGGATGTGGGAATTTTGCTTGAATAGCATATGGTTCAACCACGCATCCACTTGATCCAGCCGCGCCGTATCGCAGAAATTCAGTGCACTTAATCTGAGACTTGGAAGTGAATTTGGCACCAATACTCGTAAGGTTTTCACAAATGGAACCAGGAGAGAAGCGACATTGTGACTTGGCGAGGTCCATATTTGGGGCGCCGGCTACGAATCCGGCAACGTCTTCGTTGGCTGGAGTAACCGCGCTTAATATCTTCTTAGTCTTGATTTTCAACGCATCCAATTGAGCGATGGCATCATCAAAATTTGCCTTGCGTGCTCTAGACCGAGCACCCGCATTATCTGTAAAAAAAACAGTCCCTTTCGGAGGCGTTCCATCGGCAGAAACTGAGTTGTTGAGGAAATCCAATGCGGCTCTTTCTGAAATGCCTTCGTCGCAAGTTACGGCAAGCATTGTCGAAATGAAATACGAGCGTCCGGAGGAAGCGGCATCTACGACCTGCCCATTTTTCCCCCAAGAGTCAGACGAATGAAATGACCGAGTCGGCAGGTACCTCGACACATCGGTTTTTGCTCGCATATATCGATTGGCATCGAGCAACATAAAGGATGGATCGTCATCCAGTACTTGATTAGCGAAATATGTTAAAGACGTGAGAGATGCGGTTGGGGCATAGGTTCTTTGATCTAAAGGGCTGTTTTTTTTCTCCAGTTTCCAACGCTCGAAAAGGCGTTGTTGAAACTTTGGAATATTCACCATTGTTGGAAAATCACTCGAATAAACAATGTAGTCAATGCAGTTGGAAAGCTTACGCTCTCGAATTGTCTTCATGACTGGTTGAAGAATGGTTTTAATAAAGTCGGCTTCGTCCGTTGCCTCGCGTTTTGCAATACCGCTAAGGTGAACCACATGCGATCGAGGAATGTTCCTCAAGTGAACGTAGTGATTGGCCAACAATTTGGATGAGGACGATTCCTCATTAACAACTAACAAAACGTTTTCGGCCCCGCCTTGCCCAAAACCGGGCAGAGCCAGGTTCATCAAAGTCAATAGAGCAAGGATACTAATGGAGCGGCTAAGAACTGGAGGATTCATGGGTGAAAATCCGAATTGGGAGCTATTTGGTTCAACCAATTCAATGGAACGCCTTATGAACCAGCTCTATGGCGCGTCCCCATGTTTTCTCCCATGTAAATTCTTGGAGAACGTGATTTCGGGCAGCCGCACCTATGGCATTTCGTCGAGAGGGATTGTTCGCTAACTCATCGATTGCATTTGCCAAAGCATTCGCGTTTCCTGGTTGGAAAAGAGAACCCACGTTTTCGTTGGGGACAACTTCACGGTTGCACGAATAGTCTGGTGCGACGGTTGCCGTTCCCGACGCCATGTATTCTTGAATCTTGATTGGGCAAATGATGTCGGTTGAACCGGGGAGAATTGCAATGTCCAAAGCGCACAAGATGAGAGGCACTTGATCCATCGTGGTTCTGGGAAGCATCACGAGATTTTTTTCCAAGACACCAAGTTTTTTTGCGAGGGTGCGGCATTGTTCGAGCTCCAAGCCATCGCCAATCAATACAAATTTAACTTTTGGATTCTCGACTAAATTGGCTGCCTGAATCAATAACTCGGTATTGTGATAAAACGCATAGCTCCCGAGATAGCCTGCCAAAATGGTGTCATTATCGATTCCTAGCTCAGCCCGTTTGAGCTTGCGGTGGTCTTGATTGGGTCGAAAAATACTCGAATCAATCGCATTGTGTGCGACGATAATTTTTGCTCCATTGATCCCTTGGTTTATCAGATTGTCTTTTAACACGTTTGACTCAACGACAATTCGATCGGCTTTATTATTCTTTTTTAACTCCAATGCAAGTGCTCGGTTTCGATACCACGAAGCTTGGTAATCAACTAAGTGATCTTTCCATTCCAAAATATAAGGAACGCCTAATTCCTTGGCGTGTTTCAATCCTGCCCAATGCAATCGGCACGATCGTTCCCAAATAAACTCTGGTTTCCTTTTTTGTGACAAGGAGCGAAGATGAGAGAGCATTTTCCTGTCGTGGCGAATATCTCGAAATTCGGAGATCGAGTGAAATATCGCGGGAGAAAATGATTGGATTCGAGATCGACCTGGCCTGTTTTGAATATTTGTGGTTGGCAATCCATGCTCGGTTTTGCGACGGTTTGTGCTAATGTCCGCACCACAGGTATGTTCGATTTGAAATCCAAGCTCTCGCCAGCAACGTACGACTTCAAAAATTTTTCTACCTGGATCGGATTTTTTAAAGTTGCGCCCACTGCAAACATAAAAAAAGTAGGGACTTGCTTGAACCACGTTTGTATGAAACCTCGGCAATAAACTGGAGTAGTGCTATTTAAATATTTTGATCGGCTTGGCTGGAACGCCAGCTACCAGAGTATGGTCGGAGACATCTTTAGTCACCACCGACCCGGCTGCAATCAAAGAGTTCTTTCCTATAGTAATCCCCGGGAGAACAACGCTCCTAGCACCAAGCCAAACGCCGTCTTCAATAATCACTGGCTTGACCAGATGCTCTCTCGATTCAAAACAATGGCCTCTGTCCAACCCTCCCGTAAGTATCATGCAATCATATGACAACACAACGCGGTCTCCAATCGTGACGGGAGCTGCACCACACGATTGAATTGTGACCCCTGAGTTTACATTCACTTCACTTCCAATGTGAACGAATTGCTTACCATAAATTCGAACACCGGAATCGAAATAGGTTTGTGTGCCGACATTTTTCAGGGTCGCTTTGAAGTAAAAATAGTTCAACCGTCGCCGAAATCCGTTCGTGACTCGCTCGAGCAACAGAATTGAGCCTTGAAGCATTATTCAGAGCCTTTATTTAAAATATTTATACAATTCCGACTGATTAGATTTCACAGCAATGTTAGGTTGGTCGCCAAATTGGTCTTCGGAATTTTTTCACCAGGGCTAAGCAACTTGGGCCTTTACTTGCGAATTGACAAGTGCTTTGACGATGTTTGGAACACCAGCAAACTAGATTCATCTTTTTGGTTATCAGAAATGGTTAGAGAAATTTTATCGTGAATGACCCAAGTGGTTTGGTTCACAAAAAGGACAAGATTTGTCTTAGTCAATTTCTCTAAACTCCATTACTCAAGAACCTTCATTTTCTGTACAGAGGGGTATATGAATAAGGGTTGATCAAGTTCCAGGTTGAAATTATTTTTTTCGGCAGTGTTCCATCGAAGGAACATAATTAACTGAGATAGAAGTCTGGCTGACAAATCCCAAGTGATTCACTTAGTCCAAGATTGTGAGGGTGGACATTGCTGTAGTTTGCTTGGTGCATCTGAGCCAGTACCCTGGCCTTAGTCAGATTCTCGAACTCTCCCACCGCAAAAATTTTTCACAAAGCATCTGTTAAAACTTTCAACGAATACGCTCCGTCAGGGGTTTCTTGGATCGGTAAAAAAGTTTTGATTATAAGGTTGGCAAGCCTAATTCGTGACAACTTTGGCGATGAACTCGGATCCTTCGTCTCTGCAAAGCAACGACATTACGTGGTACAACCATATCGTCCCCTTTCACAAAGTATTCACGCGACGCTGCACTGTGTTGCCACGCCTTTTGGGTCGCGAAAAAACAACTCGCAGGCGCCAAGATAACGAATTGGGAAGCAATTAATTAGTTTGTCGACGAACATCAAGATTATCTTAAGCAACAGGACCACAGCCGAAATTTTTTTCCTTCAACAACAACTCCAATTGAATTTCGTACTGATCGCATGAAAAATGTTCCAAGACAAATTGACGTCCGAATTCACCAAACTGTTCCATCATTGATTCCGACTTGAGAATTTTGACTGTCTTTTCAGCGATTTGCTGGGGGTTTCGGGGTTGCACCAGGAATCCTGACTTCCCTTCTACCAGCCATTCAGGAATCCCACCGACTTCGCTGGCCACCACTGGGGTCTGACTGGCCAGTGCCTCGGGACCAATCAAACCAAATTGTTCAGCCCAGATGCTAGGCACAACCAAACAATGAGAACGTTGGTACAACTCTAGTAATTGCTCCCTTTCGGTAAATCCTAAGAATTTAACATTTGTTTCTAACTGCGATTGAGCGGTTTGGGCTTTGAGTCCCGCAAGCTCGGGACCGCGTCCGCAAATTCGAAGCATAACATTCGGGACTTCTTTCCGAATCAGATTCAATGCCTCAATCAGGTATCGGACTCCTTTGGATTCAACTAATGAACCTACAAACAATAACGATGGCTGTTCAAATCGCGCCGGCCTAGTATTGACTTGTGAAAAGATCTTGTCGATCCCTAAGGGTAAGTGTACCGTCGGATTAAATCCGACATGCTTGGCAGCAGATTCTATGAAACGACTAGGACACAGATAAAGATTTACCGCGGCTTTGACACTCGGTGTCAATCTAGAGAAAAACTGCTGGTACAGAGGATAACTGGCAGCTGATATGCACCCTTGAGAACAGCACTTGGGGCCAACTCCCATTTCGCATGGCTCGCTATTTTTTTTCAGATTTCCCCAAGAAGTCGCGCAAAACAAGTTGGGACCGTGCAGCGTTTGAATCACGGGATAGTGCTTCAAGTATGGATAAATGCTGAGCGGGTACTTGGAAACCAAGTGAACACGAACCAAGTCAGGGCTGATGAGATTTAGCGTTTGCTGAAAAAAGCTCGCCACTTTTCTAGAACCGGTGTATTTTCTCGCTTTATTGATCAGACGATTCTGAGATTCCACGAAGACATGATCTTGATCTGTTGCACCATCCGGGGGAATCGGAGCCTGCGAAAAAGTATGGACTTCGTATCCTAGCCGATGATAAAGTTGCCGCTCCAATCGAAAAACTGCATCTCCACCACCACTGAAGTGAATATGGTCATTGATCATTAGGATACGTTTGGCCATCAGCGATAACTTTGGGGATTTGCTTGAGGTAAAGGATATTTTGGCGTACTGGGCTTAATGGCGAGGACAACAAGCAGAATCAAAAATGAGTTCATGTTTTCTGTTCCAAATCCGTGCCAAAAAATTTGACCAACCCAGAGAGCTGGAATATATGCAATTAATACGCACCAAACACCAACGGCAAACTGCCTGTCAGCATCGTCTTTGAATCGCAGAGATTTCCGAACATACTTAACCGTCCGGAACAAGAAAATTGCTGAAAGCAACACGCCAAGCCAGCCAGCTTGTTCGTATGGAAATACATAGCCATTGTGAAATCCAAATCCGACACGATAGTTATACGCAGAACCTTGTGGTACAGCATAAAAGCCACCACCAAAAATCGGCAGGCGCCAGCCCTGCCACTGGTATGTGTCGCCTGAAAAAATCTCATATGTTCGTTGGCCAAGTCTCATTCGGGCTGAAAAGCTATTGAACCCACTACCTGATTCAAAATTGACAACACGCTCAATCGTGGGCGATATCTCAATCGCTTTATCTATTAATTCATCAGATCCAACAAATACAAATGCAGCCAACGAAAGTGAAACAGCAACGAGAATCAGTGTAAGGCGTGAGCGGTTCAAAAACAGCAGCGCACTTGCGCCGATAATCAAAAACATTCCAAATCCTGTTCTTGAACCGGAAGCGAGGGCTGGCCATGCAACGAACAACGCGAGCAGTACCAACAATAGCTTTTTCATTGGAGTGCGAAACTTATTTGCCAAAGCGAGCGTCATTCCAAATGCCGTCGCAGAAAATGTGGCTACGTGGAAATAGGTTGGCCCCAAACAACTGAAAACAGTTCCCACTGCACGACGAATTTCCTTGCCCTCCGTCACATAACGTACGGCAGAACCGGTTAACCTCTCGAACACTGCATAGAGGGCAACAACGACACCGCCGACGATTACCAATTTGTGTAACGTACTTTTCTGTTCACTCGAGAGGGGGATGGCAGCAACGAGATAAACGCAAATCAAACCTTCTATATACTTTAATGCAAAATAAACGCTGAATTTTCCAGCCGGCCCCCAGGGAAACCACAACGCAGCCCAAACAAAGGCGCAAACGGAAAACCAAACAACGAGGTAGGTCCACGCTCGCAACACTGGATTCGACAACCCAAAATTCAGGTTGTGGTTTTTAAAAACGATTAAATACACGCCCCATAACGCAACGAAATCGAACAGGCGTGGATTGGCTCGATCCATTGAAGAAATTTCAATGATCGGAAGTTCGTAACAAAACGACAGGAGAAGCGCACACAACCAGCGAAAATGAGTTTTAGTTGCCTTTACAGACTTGACCGACATTGGCCTTAATTCGGGCAAAGCGCTTCTAGAAAGACCAGCTAAGGCCATATTATTACATCCATTTTTCTGGTTATATTAAGCAAGATTGGAATCCATTTATAATTATCCTGCGATTGGCACCACCGGTTACCGGAGGAACGGCCAAGCTTCGTTTTAAATAACAACCAGCAGAACTTCAGTTCTTGCAGAAGGTCACTCCTAGACCCGACAAGAAATACGATCAGGAAATGTGAGTGAAAGATATCGCAAACTAAGGTTTATACGGAGGATACAATTCTGCGAACAATGTGTTTTATCCCTCCGAATAAATTCATCACAAGCACTCTCAAAAACGACATTGAAAAATCCCGGCAATTGGTCTTGCCGTTGTCAGGCACTCCTGGGTTTTAGCAAGTCTTTATTGTTCGCAACAAAAAACCCACTACTTTCAGCAATTGTTGATTGGTAACTATACACAAAATCGTATCGGTTAGTTCTAGCTCAACAATCGGCGATTCAGCTTCAAGTCATTCTGAACATAAAAAACAAAACGCCCAAGACGATAGCAGGAGCCCTAGATTTATTTGACTAATCGGCAAGACGATGAATCAAAAATCCTACCGTCATCTTGGTTGTTATGAGTAGCGACTATCTCTCCGTTGACTGGAAAAAAGTGATAATACTGTGTTTTGGAAGTCGAGAAAAATCGAATTCCAGTCCTGTAAACGGACCATTTTTTGTGGTGAGTGTTTCCCTGAGAAAAATATGTTGCGCTTCCGTCTGCTTTAAAAACAAGATCGCGATATAACCGATTATCTTTCCACTCAACTTGCCAAGTATGCGAACAAATATGATTTAAAAAGTCATCAGAAAGGTTGTTCCCGTTTTCGTTTGCTTCAGTCGTTTTGATCTCATTTAAAAGTTTGTCAGCCACTAGTTTTTTCAGGCCCGTCAACTTTTCGGGCAACGCCAGCAATAATTTCTTGGATCGACTCCGCTTGCCTTCTGCAATATGCCCCGTCTCGTTCCTTGCGTTGACCACCCACGCCTCCGCGACAGCCAAAATTTGTTCAGCATTAACATTCGCTCCTAGGTCCTGCTGCGCTATTTGAGCCAAATTGTCACCGGTACAAGACGCCAAGATCGAAAGACCAGTCTCTAAATCGTTTGTCACAAAACAATAATAGAGGCCCGATTTAATTTTCGAATTTAGGTGATTGGGTTCTGACTTGAGTTTCTCGCTTGCGCGGTCAAACTGCTGCCTTAGCTTGACAAGTTCTTTGACACGCTTTCTTTTTTGATCAAACCAATTTGCTCGTAATTTGTTGCCAGTTCGACGATTCAGTTTTTGGCCCAAGCTCACCAGATCGTCTGCTTCTTCAAATGCGAGTTCGCTAACCGCTGCCGCGACTGAAGGGCCGAGTTCTTTTAAAAGGGATTCCAATTGCTGTGTTGATTTCAGTCGCCTCGAATTTCGGTCAAAAAAATCTTCAATACTTGCCCATCTATCGACCTGATAAGTCTCACCAAGTTGCCTAACGATTTCCAACCCTAACTTGAAATCGGCAGCGGATTCCGCGAGAAGAAGCGACTGAGAGAGTAGTGCATAACGAAGAGCGGAATCCTGCGTAGTATCTCTTGCAGCAATCATAAGCTTCCTAACTACATCTACTTTAAGTTCGTTAGAACCACTCGAGGCTTCAGCAGCAAATTCATTTTCAATTTGGGCTAAATACTTGGCTTGTTCTCTTTCTAGCGGCACAGGTAGGCGATTATCTTGACCTAGTGCCTCACCATGGAGTTGCACAATCGTGACGATCAGAAAAATACACTTCCGACCAAAAGACATTCTTCGGGATCTTAAATTGGATGAGAGGTTCAAAATCAAATTGGAGCTAATCATATCGAGCTAGATCGGTTGAAATTTACAGCTTCATTCCTCGCCAGCTCGAGATCGTGATCAATCATGATTTGGGCAAGTTCCTGACAGCTAGTTTTGGGCTCCCAGCCAAGTTTTTCTTTGGCCTTGGAGGCGTCTCCCAATAACAAATTGACTTCGGTAGGGCGAAAATATCGAGGGTCGATTTCGACGAACTTCGACCAGTTAAGATCAAGATGTTCGAACGAGTAATCGAGGAACTGCCGAATCGTCTGGGTTTCGCCAGTCGCCAAGATGAAATCTTCGGGTACATCCTGTTGAAGCATGAGCCACATGCCCTCGACATAATCCTTGGCGTAGCCCCAGTCACGCTTGGCATCGAGGTTTCCAAGGTAAAGTTTCTCTTGAAGTCCCAGTTTAATCCGTGTCGCCGCTCGCGTAATTTTCCGAGTCACGAAAGTTTCGCCTCGTCGCGGTGATTCGTGATTGAACAAAATTCCATTGACCGCAAACAAATCGTAGGCCTGTCGATAGTTGACCGTTTGATGGAACGCATAAACTTTCGCACATCCGTAAGGGCTTTGCGGGCGAAAGGCAGTATTTTCGGTTTGCGGGGTTTCATGCACGTCACCATACATCTCTGAAGATGACGCTTGGTAAACGCGGACTGGATGCGAGTCGTTAAGTTGGCGAGCGGCTTCGAGGACATTGAGTGCTCCGACTCCCGTGACCTGCATCGTATATTCAGGCGAGTCGAATGACACGCGCACGTGACTTTGGGCACCCAAGTTGTAGATTTCGTCTGGCTTGATTTTAAAGACCAAGTCATTGATACCCTGGCCACCCGTTAAATCCCCATAATGGAGAAACAAACGTGCGAGCGGGTCGTGTGGGTCGCGATAAAGATGGTCGATGCGGCCTGTATTAAAACTGCTGCTTCGACGGATCAAGCCATGAACTTCATAACCCTTTTCAAGAAGCAGCTCTGCCAGATAAGAGCCGTCTTGTCCAGTGATTCCTGTGATTAATGCTTTTTTCATCTTTGTATTTTCGTCTCCATTGAAAACTTAGCTAAGTCCATCCTTGGCAATGTATTCTGGAAATTATACGACCTAAGCGATCTTTTCCCAATCACGGTCTTGAGCATCAACTGGCGAAATACTACCAGCCAAACTCGGTCGATGCGGCTTAAATTCGGGATCCACGTGCGTTTTGATTAAATCGCGAATATCCTCTACCGTGAGCCAAACATCATTAGTTCCAGAGCTATAAGTGAATTGGTGCGGTACACGTTTTGAATTCGTTTGCATGCAGTAGCTATCGATCGAGAAACGATCGGTTTGCGGCAAAATCACAAAGTAACGACCATTGTCGACCGTCATCTGGGAGTCTGATTCGGTAATCATTTCTTCATGGACTTTTTCGCCAGGCCGGATACCGACAATTTCCTGTTTGCAATCGGGCCCAATCGCCTCAGCAACATCCGTGATTTTGTAGGACGGTATTTTTGGAACGAAAATCTCACCACCCACGGCTGACTGTAAAGCATGAATTACGACTTCAACCCCCTCTTCCAAGGAAATGTTAAAGCGAGTCATGGAGGTGTCCGTGATCGGTAATACGCCTGAGTCACGCTTCTTCATGAAAAAGGGGACGACGGACCCACGAGATCCCATCACATTCCCATACCGTACGACCGAAAATGCCAGATCGCGATCTATTTTGAATTCGTTTGCAGCGACAAACAATTTGTCGGAACACAGTTTCGTTGCTCCGTACATACTGACTGGTGCCGCCGCCTTGTCAGATGAAAGTGCAACAACCCGGTTAATGTCACAATCAAGTGCCGCGTCAACAACGTTCTTCGCACCATGAACATTAGTCAGAATGCACTCCATTGGATTGGCCTCGGCCGCAGGCACCTGTTTGAGCGCAGCCGCGTGCACGATTGTATCGATGCCCTCACAGGCCCGACGAAGTCGCGAACCGTCTCGCACATCGCCGATGATAAATTCCAGCTGCTTATATTTACTTCGCGGAAATTCTTGAGACATCTCAAACTGCTTAAGTTCGTCTCTCGAGAACACAACCAGTCGTTCGACTTCTGGATACCGCTCCAAAATCATTTTGACGAAAACTTTGCCGAAGGATCCGGTCCCACCGGTTAGCAAAATGGATCTTGGCTTAAAATTTTCGTTGGTTTCAACGCTCAATGAACTCTCCAATCAATCCGTGCTTGGGGAATAGGTTCAAGTTGATCCAGAGCTTTTTGCCAAATTGGATCGGAATTAGTTTGTGAGGATACTCGATCAAGTTCGAGCTACTCTTAGTGTATCGGTTTGGGAGTTTTGAAGGAAATCCCGGTAAGTTTGCTTGACGCCCTCAGCCAAAGGCGTGGTCGCCTGCCAGCCCGTTGAATGAATTAGTGAGCAATCGGTTCGTTTGACCGGTGTTCCATCAGGTTTGGTTGGGTCCTGAACGATCTGACCTTCATATCCAACCGCCTCAGCAATCATCTCAGCCAACTCGCGAATCGTGACATCAGACCCGGTACCGACGTTAACGAGATCGGGTGGATCAGATATCTGCAACAAATGGAGCAGGGCAATAGCTAAATCATCAACATGCAGAAATTCACGGCGAGGCGTTCCTGTTCCCCAAATAGCGACTTGGGGATCGCCGTTTTGTTTGGCTTCGTGAAACCGGCTAATGAGTGCCGGAAGAACGTGTGAATTCTCCGGATGATAGTTGTCACCGGGCCCATATAAATTGGTCGGCATCGCGGCATGAAACGTCACACCATATTGAGCGCGATAGTATTGGCACATCTTGAGTGCAGATATCTTTGCCAACGCGTAGGCCTCATTGGTTTGCTCAAGGGGCCCTGTCAACAAGCAATCTTCCGGCATCGGTTGAGGTGCCATTCGGGGGTAGATGCAAGTGCTTCCTAAAAACAAAAATCGCGACACTTTGTTTTGGTAGGCAGCATGGATGGCATGGGCAGCCATCGTCAAGTTTTCGTAAATGAACTCGGCGGGATAGGTGTTATTCGCGTGAATTCCGCCGACCTTGCCAGCACAAAAGATGACACTGTCTGGGCGATGTTCTCGATAAAAATGATTGACTGACAACTGGTCCGTCAAATCAAGTTCACTACGCGGGGCAGAAATAATTTGGGTGGTACCCTGGGCCTCTAACGCCCGCACGACCGCCGAACCCACCATGCCCCCATGGCCTGCAACGTAGATTCGTTGTGAGTTGAGACTTGTCTTAGTCATCTTCAAAGATTCTCAGCTAAGCGACCTTCGGCCAGTTTTTAAACGGCTTATGATAAGGTCTGCGCGGACTCCGTCCCCTTGGGTGACACGTATAATTCTCGCGTTTCCCGTTAATTACCGACATTCAGATCGGAAGGTCTGAAGCTACGATAGCAATGTAGGCAAAATTGAGGTATGCCAACGTTTATTCAAACTAGCTTAAAAATAGCTTAATTAAGCAATCTTTTCGGGCGACTGGATATTTGGCGAATCTAGGTGGATTGCTGAAGAATTGGGTCCGCATATTCGGAAAAAATCGGGGCACTGGCGTCAAAATTACGGGCTGATCCGGCCGCACTCCAAACAATTTTCTTTCCCTATATTGCAAGGAGTGATTAGTAACGACCATTACACTTCACGCAACATTCGACGAAGAATCAACTGCCACAATCTGAGCGTTAGAGTGGTTCCAGCACGCCTTCGTCCATCTCCATTGAAACGCATTGCTCAATAAATTGGATCGACAACAACAATCGGGTTTTCCCTTCCCTACGAACAACACTTCCCTCATATCCCGCAAATGGACCTGTGCGAACTCGAACCCGATTGCCAGCTTCTAGCCGAGCTTCCGGCGTCAAGGCAACGCCAGCGTCAACCACATTGTGAATCTGCCGTAAATCGACCACCAGTTGTTCGCGGTCCTCGATCAAGCTGCAGCGCGAAATACAATTGGTTGTCATCGCTTGGTAACGATCATCTTCATCTCCAAACATAAAAACGTAGTTTGGGAAAAGTGGCACAAAAGAGGTGCGTAGTCGACCGTTGGGTGATCGATATCGCTTAGGAATGACCGGCCCATAGTGGGCAATTTTTAGCGAAGCGAGTTTTCGCATCAGATCTTTTTCTCGGCGAGAAAGCGTATAGATACACCACCATTGCCGTTCTGCATTGGCCTGTGCCTCCGCATCATCAAACAAGTTGGCTGGATAGAGATCGTCTTCTTGTCCGAGTATGGGCATCGTTATCGTCTATAATCCAAAAGGGAATATGGAAGTCACTTGATTTTAACGCAATCCTCAAAAACCCCCTAGCTAAGTTTCAGGAATGAAATGCAACCTTGTTTGGTCATTGTGATGGGAGTCTCGGGAAGTGGTAAATCCTTGGTGGGAAATTACCTCGCCGAACATTTTAATCTGGACTTCGTCGATGGTGACGATCTGCATCCTGCTGAAAATGTCGAATTGATGCGGCGAGGTGTGCAGATGGATGACCAGACCCGTAAACCGTGGCTCAAATCCATTTGCAAGTGCGCTCAAACCTACTTTTCCAAGAACAAGTCGGTCGTAATCGCTTGCTCAGCACTCAAAAAAAAATACAGACAGCAATTACGATTGGCTTCACGGCCCGTCCTTTTTGTATTTTTGGAAGGCACCCAAAAAGTCATCTCAGAACGACTGAACTCCCGAAAAGGGCATTACATGCCAGCCAGCTTATTGGACAGTCAGTTTGTTGATCTTGAAGATCCCACTGGGGAGCCAGACATCGTGTGGATCAATATCAATCAAACAAAAGAAGCCGTGCTCGCTGAAGCGGTTGAGAAAGTCAAAGCATCAATGATTGATTCACCCTGATCCGCTTCGAGGCAATTCAAGCGACGCCTTTCTTCGTGAAAACTAATCGGGAACAATTCAATTACTCAAAATTTGATTTGGGTCAGTCACTTCCACTATCAATCGTTTCGAGATGCATCCAATTTTCAACCAACGCTTAATCGTTATTCGTTTAGTGCAGGATGAGAGACGAGGATGGGGCACAACAAAATCTTAAAGATCAAAGCCCTGGAAGATTGTCGCTCATCCCCTGAAATATTTCCAAAGGCATACATCGTTACAAACAGCTGCACGAGCCTAGGCTGGCCGTCGGCAGAGCGGCTACCTGGAGCTCATCCAACTGTAATCAGCCAGGTGTTTAGACGTCGCAAGTTTTGACGCCGTGTCTCAGGGCAGCCAGTTTGTCGTTCCAAGTTGGGATAAACTCTTGGGCGATGAAGCCGTCATAGCCGGTCTCGAGAATGGCTTTGATGATCGGCGGGTAATTCAATTCTTGATTCTCATCAAGCTCGCAGCGGCCCGGGTTTCCCGCGGTGTGAACATGTGATACGTATTCTTGATTTTGCTGGAAATGTCGAATTGGATCTCCATTCATGATTTGCACATGGTAGACATCAAACAATAACTTCATTCGAGGTGAACCAACTGCTTTAATCAGATCGACGCACAAGTCGATATCGTCACCAAAATAACCCGGGTGACCTTTCATCGGATGCGAATCATCGCGAGTATTGAGCATCTCCAACACCACGTTGACCTCCTTTTCTTCGGCATACTCACAAACGCCTTTCCAGCACTCAATGCAATTTGCAAAGGCTTGCTTGTCGGAAATTTGATCTTCGCGCATTCCTGTAAATGTGATCACGCCAGGGCAGTTCCATTGGACCGCCAAGTCAATTCCTGCGCGAAGTTTGTCGGTACAAAACTGGTGATTCGCTCTGTTGATCGGCCCTTTCTTGAACCCATGACTCCCCGTGATTGAAACGCCGAGCCCATGTTGCTTCATTAACGGATAGTACTTTTTATCAATTCCTTCCATGGCAGAGAGGCCCATTTTTGCGCAAGCCGGAATCAGCTTTTCCATCGGCATCGGGTTAAAGCACCAAGCCATTACCGATTGCTTGGCTCGCCCGTGAACGATTTTGTAATCTTCACCAGGTGCCTTGATTTGCGGCGATTCAACTTCTTGGGCTGCAGACTTTTTCGCAAGTCCCCAAGAGGCAAGCAACCCGGCACTGCCAGCCAGAGTGTTTTTCAGCCAATGTCGACGGTTGGATTGAGAAGTTACCGTATTGGTCGGCGACATGATGGGTTTCCAATTCTAAAAATCTTAGTGAGCTCGTAGTATAGCAAATTTCGAATCATCAGCCCAAAAACTCCGCTGTCCTTCTAATGTCCTCAGTCTTGAGGCTTAGTGACGCCAAACCAAAAAATGGAGGCAGCTCTCGGCGAACAACCAAAAACAGAAATCTATTTCTCAAAGATGCTCTCTTGGCCGCCCATTAAGTTAAACGCTTCGATGACTTTACTGCGGTGCTGAGAACCAAAGACCAAAATCATTAACTGCTTCATGATTTGGCGTTCGTTTGCGGTTAAAAAAGATTCCCCACCTCCAATTTGAGCAATCGCCACAAATTCTTCGAGTCTTTCCGAACTACGACAGGTCACGGTGCTGACGATCCCGCGTTGTTTATTCCGAAAATCAGAAGCCCATTTTTGACAGATGATATTTTTATCCACATGCGGTGGAGCATCACCAAAAAGCAGAATGACTTTGCGAGCACTGCGGCGAAAGGTATTGTTCTCAATCGCCCAGCGTAGCCCTTGATCGACGGCTTCGGGTTTGTCGCCACCCCCCTTGGCATTAATACGGCTTAAATAAGTCGCCACATTGCCGATGTCATCGGTCAACGGCAATCCTTTCACAACGTACTGGTCGCCGACATCCCGATAGGTACAAATTCCAATTCGAGTTTTGGCCACCATGGCTCGAAGTGCATTACCGATTCGTTGAATCCGACTTTTTACCTGGTCAATCTCACCTTGCATGCTTCCAGAACTATCAAACACAATCACAATGTCGAGGCCATCATTTTGAAGTCGCGAGATCATCTTTCCAAACTCTTCAGTGCCACCGGCGAGCAAAGATGATTGATTTTCTGATTGGATTTCAAAAGGCCGACGGGCACCACCACGGATCGCACCGAGATTCAACTCATATTCATTTTCTGAAAATGGATTGAGTGACGTGTCAGAAAATGATTCCGTTTGAAAAACTTCGATCTCCAACGATTCGCTTGGGTGATTTACTTCCATCGCTTGAAGTTGATCAATCGGATGGTCGACCAATTGTTCACGAGCAAGTTGGCCAATCATAATTTGATCGCCCTCGACACCATCCATGGTGGACAAGTTTCTCCATGGAATCGCTGCCAACACCACAAGCAAAACTAAATGTAAAATGATGACGAAAATTCCTGAAAGTGAATTTTGCATCCAGCGACTGGGCGGATCCAACTGCCGTTCTTGATGGCCAAATTGCAGCTTCGGTTTAGGCAAAACCAAGGTCGCCCGACAGTGGGGACATTTTCCACGCTTGCCCAATTGCTCTTTGGTAATTGAGAACGATTCGCCACAGTGAATGCAATCGATATTCATTTTGGGAATCAGTTAACCGTAGTTAGGCGGTAGATGGTGATATTCTCGTGCAGATTCATAGAAAGTCAAACAAACTCCTAGAGTCACAGCGTGAGCGGAAAAGATCAATCATGCCTCTTCCAGAACGCGAGGCACAGGGAAAATATTGCCATTTGCTCAAAGTATATTGGCCCATCGTCGCCGAAAAGTTAGCAACCTTGTCAGCGGATTTCGCGGGGCAGAGTGGCAGGTTAGGTTACCTCTAACTGCTCCCGCGAGTTGACGCAAAATCCGTCAATTGTAGTAGCTCAAGTGTTGTGTGAGGCATCCGATGACAGCGGGCAATAACTTGCGGGATGCCGTGTTTTATTAGTGGACTTTGGGATTTAACATCTGTTATTGGTGACCAACCGGTATGATACGCAACGATAATTTATCGCCAAAACAATAGGACCGCGCGGATGGAATAATTCTTCCCGCACCGCCATCCCCCTGAATACTATGCTCAACGAAGTCCCCATGAACGAACCTGAAATCGAATTTGAGCATGATCCAGCAACCGATTCAGCTCCTCGGCCTGCCGAACAACGTTTAGCGGAGGTTATCGGCACCATTCCTGCCAAACGATTGACACTTGTTTCCGCAGGTCGATCACAAGCTGCGAGAACGATTCTCGAAACGCGACCTGCTTGCAAAGTAACTTGCTGGTACCTCGACAATTATCAAGCGGCATTAGCCAAAGAAGAACTCGTCGACACTACAGCAAACATTGTTTGTTGCCCCGACTGGCCAGGGTCTAATGGTCCCACCATCACCGACAGCTGTCTCGCCGAAGGGGGAAGTGAAACCCAAGCCGACTTGGCAGCGATCGCTTCTTCGGCACGTGGTGAATCAGAATTGACTCGAGACATTATTCAAACTGCTTTTGCAAATCTAAAAATTGGAGGATGTCTTGCCGTTTCAACTGACAACGCAAAAGACAAGTGGCTTCATAAACAGATCTCCAAGTATTCGAAATCAGTCAAAACGCGTGTCTTTCCTGATGCAGTGGTCTACTACATCATTAAACATCAACCCCTCAAAAAGATTCGTGATTTTAGCTGCACTCTTGCTTTTCGTGATCATGAGCATTTGATTCAACTTTACACTCGCCCCGGAGTCTTCTCACATCGGCAGTTGGATAATGGTGCTCGTCAGGTGCTTGACACGGTCGAAATCGAACAGGACAGTCGCATTATTGATATTGGCTGCGGCAGCGGTCCAATGAGCTTAGCACTGGCAAAGCTTCAACCGACGGCGCATGTTTTGGCAATCGACAGCAACGCCCGCGCCATCC
Organism: Mariniblastus sp.; assembly: GCA_029247405.1. Taxonomy (GTDB): domain Bacteria; phylum Planctomycetota; class Planctomycetia; order Pirellulales; family Pirellulaceae; genus Mariniblastus. Next base: position 10,283 of record JAQWLH010000118.1, on the reverse strand, counting down.
ATTGTGTTTCACGAGGTGCCGCGCTTAATCAGATCGAAAACATCGTCGCTCAAGTCAACCACGATGGGACGATCGAACAACCTGGAACATATGACTTAGCGGTTGCCAACCCTCCGTATTATGCAAATTTTCGGATCGCCCAGCACTTTATTGAGACCGCCGTCGCTGCTTTGCGACCCGGCGGCCGCTTGATGCTTGTCTCTAAGCATCCCAAATGGTATCAGGAAAATATCACTCGTTGGCTTGAAGAATGCGAGGTCTTTCCATGTCGCCGATACCATCTAGCGACAGGACTTAAGGCATCGTCTGCGACTAATTCTTGAATCAGCCAACTTAGGCAGTTCGAGACGCAACCCAGGCTCCCGATCCTTGAAGTCAAAATTTTTCAATTAAAAATTTGCATTCGATGAATCTGCTTGTCATATTTACGGCTTAATTGACTCGTCCTATTGAAACGGTCAGCATGCCAACTTCCACTCCAAAAGCTTGCCTCCGCAAGCTATTGATCATTTGTGCCTTCCTGATCTTCGTTCAGGGTTGTGCTCCACCTCCGGTTGCCGATGAAAAGCAAGGCAACTCTTTTGAGCAGCTTTCAACGATCCAACGTTGTTATATGGAGTTCATTGAAACCAGAAAAGCAGCACCAGAGTCGCGCGCCGACCTAGAGCCCCTCTTAAAAAAGTCAGGTGACGATCCGCTAACCGTTTTTGTCTCCGAGCGCGACGGGCAAGAGTTTATCGTGCTTTGGAGTACCAAGCCTGATCGGTCCAGCCCCGAACCAGTAATCATCGCTTACGAATCCACCAGCACCAACAACGAGCGGATGGTGCTGACCTCGATGGGCGTCATGACGATGAATGAATCCGAATTCCAAACCGCTAATTTTCCCGAAGGGCATACCGCGCCAGCGCCTGCCGAATCCACTTCCAATTGATACCTTCCGGAGTCCATGATGAAGATCCGCCACCAAACTGGTTTTACACTCGTTGAATTGCTCGTTGTCATTGCGATCATCGGAATACTTATTGGCATGTTATTGCCCGCGGTCCAGTCGGTCCGCGAAGCAGCCCGGCGTACGGTTTGCAGCAACAACCTGAAACAAGTGGGGCTGGCGGTTCTCAACTATGAGAGTGGAATTGAATTTTTTCCGGATGGCGGCAAAGACTGGTGGTCCAATCGAAATGGCCAAGGCGATGTTCCCCGGATGGCTCCGGATCAAAATTGGGGCTGGTTGTATCAGATCCTGCCCTACATCGAGCAAAAAAATCTCTACGACGAACCAAACAATGCAATTGTTCAACGAACTCCGATTCCCGCTTACTTTTGCCCCTCTCGGCGACAACCAACGGTGCTTGGAGGAGCGCGTGCCGTAAATGACTTTGCGGGCAATGGAGGTTTAGGAAGCACCTCTGGAAACGGCTGGACCAATGGAGAATTAGGCGGCGTCATCGTTCGAGCTAAATTCACAGGCAAAGTAACTTTTAGTACCATTATCGATGGCACCAGCAACACAATCTTAGCGGCCGGCAAAGCCGTCCACCCAAACCACTACAATCAATTCAATTGCTCGGACAACGAGGGGTTCACATCAGGTTGGGATTGGGACACGATTCGCTGGGGACTCGAAGCGGCAATTCCGGATAAAGATGCCCGAAACTGCGAAGTCCGATTTGGCTCGGCGCATCCGCAAGGCGTCAATGCAGTGTATGCCGATGGGTCCACCCACTTCATCAACCTAGGTGTCGATCTGCTGGCCTATCAGAACGCAATTCAATGCAATGATGGCCAGTCCACGAATGCTTTGGATTAGCTAAAGCTTGCGTCCAATTTGCCCCAGCGTTAACGAAGATTGGACCAATCAGAATCGGTTTCTATTCCGATCAGTAAAGAGAAATTTCCAGCAGAAGCCTAAACTCGCGATCATCGCGAGTCTGCTCGCTTGGGATCCATCTAGCTAACCGCCATGACTGACACAAATCATAAGCGGACTTCAATGACTCGCAGGTTCGCGGGGAATCTTGAGACAATCAATTTCAACACCTCGAAAAACCGAGACTCTGCATACACCCAAACCGGCCATGTTAATCTGCGCAATATCGCGCCTGAACAAATACTGTAAAAAAGTACAGTAATCTGGCTTGACGCGGTTTTTAAAACCTGCACACTAGTTGGAAGTGTGCACAAAAGGATTCTTTGAGCACGGTGTTTGGCAAGACGCCAAGTACGTCGCTGTTGATATACCTCCAACCCCCACCAGTTATTGGGTTTTCGGAGATTCAACTACCTGCACTCCAAATTCTCTGGAAAGGAATCCGCGATGCTGATTCTATCACGCCGTGAAGCCGAAAAAATTCTCTTCCCAACCCTTGGGATCACCGTCGAAGTCACCCGCATTCAGGGCAAAACAGTTCGACTCGGTATTGATGCCCCTCCCGAAATTCGCGTCATTCGAGATGAAATTAAAAACAAAACTTGTCGTTATTCTCCACCCGAACCAGTCGGTAACGACGCGGTTTCTGAAAACCAGTTAGACGTTCAAAAATGCTTGGATGCCGCAAATCTCGCGATTCATCTCGCACAAAACCAACTACAGCAAAACTTGCCTTCTAACGTTGAAAACGCATTAGCCAACGCTCTCCAATGCCTCGAAGACCTCGAACTCGCCATTACAGGTTCCGAAAAATGGGAGACTACCTCCAGCACCGTTCATGAATCCAACACTCGATATTTGATTCGTGCAATTCCCACGATTCCTACTGCGGTTGTCTTCGCAAAAAACAACCTTCTTCGCCAACAACTTGCCGAATTACTTCAGAAAAATGGATTTCGCGTCCTCGAATTTGAGCACGAACTTGAACTACTCAAGTACTTACAACGCTTCGAACAACCCTCGCTAGTGATCACTGACGATTTGATGCCAGATGATTTTGCTCCAATTCAAACATTGCAAATCGAGGGCATTGAGTGCCTTGGTCGAGGCCGAAGATTGTTTTCGTTGACGAATTTGGGGGCCGGAGACGATAAAGCCAACTTATTCGAAACTAAAAAGAACAACTTTGTAGCGGAAAAAAAATTTACTGCTTGGTTTGCCGATTCGGATATCGCGGCAAATTTTGCAGCAATCCTGCAGCCAGTTTAAAACTTTGTTCGGGCAACCAAAACCAGTTGAAAAATCCGCCCTCATCCGTTCACGACTGGCTTTTTCTTCTATCAGCGACCAAGCTTTTCTGGAAACAGGCGCTGGTCTCTGATTCAAAGCTTGTGAATTAGCTCTTTATTTTAAGGAGCCATCTGATTCTTCAGGTTTTGAATCCGCGACCCGACCAAGAGTACCTTGAACCATCGGGATTTTGGCTGACATGCCTTCAAATATTGAAAACTCGGCCCAAACCGGCATGTGTGCGGAGATTCTCATCGAGTCATCCAAACCTAAATTGTAATACCGCATAAAATCAAACACGCCACCACGACCGGTGAACTCAACTGTTGCCGTTTCGTTGAAGACCAAATTGTCAAATTCAGTGGGCTGATTTTGCATGTTCGGGACTTTGGAGACAACCCAAGTCAAAGCATTCATTTTTTGAATCGCCTGAAGACCAGTATTTCCAGCATTGAAATCACCAACAATCAAAACATCATCTTCGCCGCGACCGTCATTTCGAATTGCTCGAAACAATTGATTCAGGTGAATTAATTCTTCGGCTGGCAGAGCATTGTTCATTTCCACATTGACTAATGTAAATGTCAGCGACTGCTCAGGTCGTGGACCGCGTGCCCGAAACCAAGCCACAATTGGTTTGCGACCCAGTAAATGATCTGGGTCGTTAACGGAGTACCATTTTGACTGATCTAACTCAAGCGTTCGACGATTGTAGATGATGGCTGATTGCGTCGGTCGGCCCAGATTGTGGTTTCTGTCTGACACAAAAAAGTAATTGGATGGCTGATTCGATGGCATCCCCTCAGCACTACTTCCTGTCCCAGTCGCACCCATCTGATTCATTCTTTGGGTCAGCTTTGCCAACCAACCTTCGTCTTGGCTATCCAGCTTTTGCAATGCGATTGCATCGTATCGACGACAAATGTCTGCCAACAGATTAAGAGTTGCATCACCTTGGACGGTCGAGACGGATGGGTTCAGCTTAAATGATGCCACCCTCACGACGCGATTTGCTACCGCTTGATTTGCATTGGGTGGGAGTGGGTTTGCATGTTGTGAAAAACCGCTCGGAAACAGAACTCCCGAGTTGCTATTTCCCACGTTGTCCATTGTGCCGCTATTATCTATCGCGTTCCCGACATTGTATCCCGGCATACCCGTTTGCTCGGGTGCGTCCAAAAAGGTTTCTTTGAGCAAAGCTAAAACATCACCTGGCTTGCGAATCTGATCTCGATTCACAAGTATCCAAATCCCGCCGACAATGACTGCCGCGAGCAATAAAGTTTTTAGAAATCGCGATTGCATGGAACGGAAATAACAAGAAAGGAAACCCTATTTCTCAATCGGAAGTTCTCCGTTGATTTCCAAAATGAAATCTCGGAGGTGGCTCTTTTTAAAATGAGTCGGGGATTAAATTTCGTACAAACCGATTGAGCCAAGATTCTGAATCGCATGCTAAACAGCCCAACCGAACCGATCGGATTGATCGATTTAATCAGAACGGCATTAGCGATTCCATTGAAACCGGACTTTAACCAAGTTCCAATTCAGCATTGGCCTTGAACACCTGCCAAACGGTTTTGTAATTCTAAGCCACTGGCAAAAGATCTTCCGGTTTTTCCTTTTGAACTCTTTTAGTTTCAACCAACTCGTTCGAAGCAACACGCCCCGCGAGGTTGGGACGAAATACAGCCAGCAATACCAGTGGCAGATACCAGGCCATGTAGAGACCTCCTCCGAATCCATGCCAAAATTGAACGCCGATCATCACCGCCGCGGAATAGCTCACTAAGGTGCCAATATTTTTTTCCGTAGGCCACGCGGCAAACGAACCACAAAGTAAAACGAAGGCAACCAAGATAGGAAGTCGCCACCAATGGTTCCAGCCAAGAGCCCAAATGCCTTCCAGCCCTTCCATAATGGGTTGCCAGAATCCAAACATTGTTTGCAACTGACTCCCAAAGGCCTTCATGTCGACAGACGTGAAAATGAGACCCGCAATACAAACTAGCACCGCTGCCAGGACACCAATGATAAATCTGCGTTTACCTCGCTCCCAATAAAAACTGATCCACAGCGGCAGAAGAAATATCGGGTAATAGGAGACCCCGGTCGCCAACCCAATCAGGATTCCCGCCACCATCGGGCGACGAAAACTCACCATCGACCACACCAGTAGAGCCGCTGGTAAAACGTGAAGAGCGTGACCGGTGTAGACTGCCGTATACGGCAGCATTAAATAAATTGTCGCAGTCCCAACCCCCACATTGAAATTGTTGTAGTTAAAAGTGCAAAACAGGATCAAACCCAAAACAATCATCAACTGGCTACCCACCGCCAAAGTTTTCGCCGCCACCACATAGCGGGAAATATTTGTTCCCATATTGTTGTCGGCTTTGAGCATCGCATCGCCGTTTTCAAATGATGGGATGATCGGCAGAAGACTGAACAACGCATAGCCCGGTCCGCGTCGCACGAGCAACTCCTCGCTACCACTGTCATCGGCCGCTTCTCGTTGGACCATTTTAACTGCATTTTGAGCACCCCTTAGATCATCCATGGCTGGATTGGAGGTGATTACATTGGCGAACAAAAACACCATCAAAGCGCATCCCAAAAAGACGAGACCGCCGATCGAAAGATTCGGCTCCAGATGCGGTCGCCGCTTCAAATTTTGATCAAACAGCAAACGCAACAATAAAACCCCACCTACAACAAAGAGCCAGTAGTAACCCCACCGCTGCCACTGATGCCCTTTCGTGTCCGTGGTAACTTTTTCATTGGCGTCCACTTCTATTAAGCTGCCAGACTTAAGCGGTGATTTTAAATCGTTGGATTTTTTTGCCGATTCAGTCCGTTGTTCGACATCCTGCTCAGTTGCTTTGTCAGCTGGCTTTGGCGGCCGCACTGATTCTTTTTCAGAAGACGGATTAAGCTGATCCGCTTGATTCTGTTCGAGCGTTTCCGGGAGGCCCGATCCAGCCCAATCTACTTTCGGAATTATCGCTGACGGTTCACCATCCCTTTCGAATTCGCCGGCCTTGTTTTGAACCTGCTCTTGGGTGAGTTGTCCTCCGTTTTTTTGGACCCACTCGCGTCCGCCGATGATCATCAGCAAGCCTGGTGCCAACAGAATAATCAGAACTAAATCGAGATTGCGGACACTCCAGAAGCGATTGAACTTAAAGAACAGCGCAAGCAACAAAAACGACGCAAGATAAGTCCAGGTCGTTGGCTTGATCGGAACATAGTCAAATGGAAAGAGGTCCATTAAGGTTATCTAAGTCGACGCAGTTAGAGGCATTATTGGTGTAAGGTACTTAGCGTTGTTCTTGCTACCCAAATCGCTTGGACAAATCGCCTAGACAAATCCGCTTCATATCCTTCTTCTCACTGGCATAAGATTAACTCTGTTTGGCACGCTCGCCAACGATAGTCAGCTTGAAAAAACCCAACTTTTGGTCATTTTCATTCAATTGGGTCGTGCGACACCCGAGAAACTGATTCAAGAAGAAAAGTAATAGAGTACCAAAAAAGCGCCCAATAAAATTGCGGCCCAAAACGCCATCACGCTCGTGGTCCACGTCGAACCCAGTGCTCCCTTTTGGCTGAAAATTTGTTTGAACCAATCAAGCAGACGGGTCAACATCGCCAAAAACATTTTTCGAATCGCTCCGTCTATCAAAGCGATCCCCATTCCAATTCCTGTAACAATCCAAGGCAACAACTTGCGGTAAATCCAGTCGGTATCCAAATTCGTCGATCGAATTTCAGCGGGATAAAGATTTGATTTCATCAGCACTACAAATGCCAGCGCTGCAAACAACAACAATTGTAGCTGCATAATCACATGTCCCGACGTATACGGCTGGTAGGGGTGATCGCCCATCTCGTACGGCAAAATGTCATAGAGCCAGTGATAAGCAAACCCTAATGCCACACACAAAAAAGCACCGATGGACATCGCCAGCAACATATTCCACGGTGCTTCTTTGGGACGTTTCCCTGAATCGTGAGCAAAGAAGGCAAAGAAAGGTATCTTGATTCCTGAGTGTTCCATCACGCCCGCTGAGGCGATCAGCAGGATTGTCCAAACCACGAACAAATGCTGCTCCCCCGCAGCCGAAATGATCATCGACTTACTGATAAAACCACTTAGCAATGGGAACCCCGAAATTGCACCAGCTCCAATCATGCAAAACACGGTTGTCAGCGGCATCGATTTATGAAGCCCTCCAAGCTCCGTCGCCTTGGTGGTCCCGACGCGATGGAGCACCGCACCCATGGACATGAACAAAAGTGCCTTATAGATAATATGGCAAAACGCGTGGGCCGCCGTTCCATTGAGTGCCAATTCCGTACCGATGCCAATGCCAACCACCATGAATCCAAGCTGGTTGTTGAGGCTATAAGCCAACACGCGGCGCAGGTCATTTTCGATTACTGCAAATACAATCGGAAATAGCGTCATCGCGCAACCGATCCAAATCAACTCTTCCAAACCGGCAAACCCACGGGCCAGTGAATAAATCGCAAGCTTGGTCGTGAATGCACTGAGGTAAACAGTTCCCGTTGGAGTCGCCTCAGGATAAGAATCCTGAAGCCAGTTATGCAGAAAAGGAAAGGCTCCTTTGATTCCAAAGGCCAACAGAATCAATTGGGGACCGAGTCCGAGATCGAGAATTGAGCCCTGTCGCCCTGGGCCTTCGAACCCGAGAAAATTATTGAAACCGAGCGAACCCGTTTCGTTGAATTGAATAATCGCCCCCGACAACAGGAGCACACCAGAGATAACTTGAATAATCAAGTATCGCATGCCGCAACGGTAAGCTCGCTCAGAGTTGCTTGCCCAGATCAGGAATACGCTTGAAATCGCCGTTAATTCCCAGCAAATGAACAGCGTGATCAGATCGCCAGCACAGGACGCAGCGATCGCACTACCCGCGTAGATCAACCCCGCCACATGCTGCTTCGTGTCTTTGACATGCAACGCGTAAATCGACGCCATGATGGCAGCCAGATGAAACACGAGACAGAAAATCCAACTCAACCGATCAACTCGAACAACTTCGAGTTGATTGCCGAACAACTCGAAAATCACGGGATGTTCGTACTGGCCAGTAAGGAAAATGGAAAGACTGGCGAGGGAAAAAGCCAGAGCCCCCCAGGCGCTTAGTTTGCGTCCGAGAAACGGCAGCAGCAAAGCACCGAGGACCATAATTAGACCCGGTGGGAGGCTATGAATCATAGTAGTCCTCCTCCCGCCGAACGAGCGGACGCAACAATCGTCCCAACATCACGACCGTAACGAATGCAACAAATCCAAAGATCGCCTGAAAACCAAACCAATTTTCTGGAGCAAAATGAGCCTCGTGCCCCTCATAGAAAAATGGCTTACCAAACACCGGCCCACAAATCGCCTGAGCTACTAACGTCGCGACACACGCAATCACTAACCCCACAATGATCAAATTGACATTCCGCTCAAACCAGCTTTGATCGCCGGTCGAAGGCTCGTGATTCAAATTGTTGGATTCAGTATTCATGCTTCAATGTTTTGGCTTACTGGCCAGCGATGGGTAACAACACCTGATAGATCTGGTCGGCAAAAAAGAACAAAGCGACACTGCCAATCGCAGTGATACAAAGAGGGATGACACACATCATCGGGGCCTCTTTGAACTTCAAAGGCTCCTCACCTTGAGGCGTCATGAAGGCTCGGATGGGAATTGGTATCAGATAGGCGATATTCAAAAGCGAACTGACCATCAGCGCCGCCATTAACCAGAAGTGACCGGTATCAACGGTAGCGACCGCCAAAAACCATTTACTCCACGCTCCGCCACCGGGCGGTAATCCAATGATGCTGAGGCTGGCAATCAAAAACGCGCCCATGGTAATCGGCATTGCCCTGCCTAAACCTCGCATGTCGCTAATGTTCTTTTTGTGCGCCCCAACGTAAATTGCACCAGCACAGAAAAACAATGTAATTTTACCGACCGCGTGCATGGCGATATGCATCCCACCTCCGACCACACTGTCCGTTGTCGCCAGCGCGGCGCCAAGTGTAATGTAAGCAAGTTGGCTAATGGTCGAATAAGCCAATCGGGCTTTCAGGTTATCTTTCGTCATCGCCACCAGCGATGCCAACAGAATCGTTGCCGCGGCGACATAGCAAAGCCAATCACTCATGAGGATCTGATTCGCGTCGTCGAGATGAGTACTTTGGATCAAGTCGATTCCAAAGATGTAAACGACTACTTTGAGAATTGAGAACACACCAACTTTGACGACCGCCACTGCATGAAGTAAAGCACTGACGGGAGTCGGAGCCACCATCGCCGCAGGTAACCAGCGATGGAACGGCATTAATGCCGCTTTGCCAATCCCAAAAGCAAACAGTCCTAGCAAAATCGCTAATTCGGTATTCGTGATTTTCCCACTCAACGTCGCTTCATTCAGAATTCCACCCAGTTGAAAATCCAAAGTCCCTGCTACCGTCCAAGTCCAGGCGATGGCAAACATGAAAAAAGCGACGGAGGTGCCCAAGAGGATTCCGAGATAGACCCTGCCTCCTTTTTTGGCTTCTTCATCACCATGATGCGTCACCAATGGATAAGTCGAAATCGTCATGACTTCGTAGGCGACAAAAAGAGTGAACAAGTTTTTCGCGAACGCAGCCGCAAGTGCTGCAAAAATAGCGACTGCAAAGCAGGCAAAAAATCGCGTCTGGTTGATTTCGTGATGGCCTCGCATGTAGCCAATGGCATAAAGGGTCGTCAGGATCCAAAGCCCCGAGGCCACCAATGCGAACACCATTCCCAAAGGTTCCACTGTGAATGCAATCTCGAATCCTGGCAGCATTTCAGTTAGCCGCCATGTCGGACGAATTCCATCGAATACAAAGCTGGCTAATGAACAAACCACTCCAAATAGAGCGATAGAGATCGTAATCGTGCACGCTTCTCGAACGTTAGGGTACTTTCCGAACAGAAAGATCAAAGCAACAGCCAACAAGGGAAGTAGCATTGAAAGCCAAATCATGTTTTCGGGAATCATCATGGCGAACCTCCCGATTCAGTGATCAGCAACAATGCGTTAGCCGCCTTTTGCGCCCAACCCG